>JAJDBG010000096.1 GCA_029261475.1 Nitrospinaceae bacterium | reverse complement strand
GCACACGCCCGCCGGAGCGGGGTCCTCCTGAGTTGATCCACACTTATTCAAATGGTCTTTTGAATAGTTCTATATCCAGCAGGCGTTGCCTGCCTCGCCGGGCTAGGCCTGCACGCGGGGGTCTAGCCAGGCGTAGAGCATGTCTACGATGATGTTTGCGAGTACGATGAGGACCGAGTAGACCAGTGTCACGCCCATGATGAGAGGGTAGTCCCTGTTAGTGACAGCCGTGATGAAGAACCTTCCCATTCCCGGTATCGAAAATATGAATTCAATGACAAAGGACCCGGTCACAAGTCCGGCGGTCAAGGGGCCGAGAACGGATACAATGGGGGAGAGCGAATTTTTCAGCACATGTTTGAAGAGGATGCTTGCTTCGTTTAGCCCTTTGGCGCGCGCGGTTCGGATATAGTCCGCGGACAATACGTCCAGAACAGAGGTTCGAGTGAGTCGGGCAATGTAACCCGCGAAGGGGGCACCTAGAGCCAATGCGGGCAAGATGGCGTGGCGTGGGCTTTCCCACAGAGCGGGTGGGAACCAGTGGAATTGATGCGCGAAGGCCCAGACCAGTAGGGCACCGAGGACAAAGCTGGGTACGGAGATTCCCAGAGTCGCTAAAAACACGACGCTTCTATCTATGGTCGAGCCGCTCCAATAGGCACTGGCGATTCCGCAGGGGATGCCAAGCGCGACAACGACGAGCAAGGCAGATAAGCCGAGCGCGATGGAAACGGGAAAGGTGTCTCCGATGATGTTGGAAACATCGCGTCCGATGTATTTGTAGGAAGGGCCTAAGTCCCCTTGAGCGAGTGCTTTCAAATAGAGCAGGTATTGTTCTGTCGGGGATTTGTCGAGATGATATTTTACTTCGATGTTGGCGATGATCTCCGGTGGCAGTTTTTTCTCAGTGTCGAAGGGTCCGCCGGGAACGGTGCGCATGATGAAGAAGGTGAGGGTGGCGACCACGAGCAGAACGGGGATGCCATGCAGTACACGTTTAAAAAAATATAGGATCATGCGCGATCAACTTTCCTGAAGAAAACGGGTTCCAGTTTTTATTATTTTCATAAAGCCGCTTCCTATATAATGCGAGTTTCGGTTTATTATCCTGAAATCATCGAACTCAATATGCCTTTTTATTCCTTACAAGAATTCATTCAACGACTCTCCGAAGAAGGAGAGCTTGTCAGAATTTCCGAACCTGTTTCCAGAGACCTGGAAATTTCTGAAATCACCGATCGTATCTCCAAGACTGCAGACGGCGGCAAAGCTCTTTTGTTCGAGCAGGTGGAGGGCTGTGACATGCCCGTCCTCATCAATGCCTTTGGAAGCGCACGCAGGATGAACATTGCACTGGGTGTCGATGACATTGAAGAGATTCCCACTGCCATCGAGAAGTATATCAAACTTGCGCCACCAACGAGCTGGGCAGATAAAATAAAATTATTGCCGCTTCTGCTGGAGGCATCGCAATTTCCACCTAAAAAAGTAAGCTCCGCTCCCTGTCAGGAAGTGGTGCGAACGGGGGATGATGTCGATTTGAGCCGCATCCCGATTCTCAAATGCTGGCCCGAGGATGCCGGGCGATTCATCACGCTCCCGATTGTTGTGAACCGGAGTGCGGATGGAAAAATTCGCAATGTCGGCTTGTATCGAATGCAGGTCTACGACCGCAATACCACAGGCATGCACTGGCACATTCACAAAGACGGCGCGCATTTTTTCCACGAATATAAAAAGAGAAATCAAGTGATGGAGACGGCGGTCGCTATTGGCGCAGACCCTGCGGTGTGTTACTCCGCCTCGGCACCTTTGCCTTATGGCGTGGACGAATTTTTGCTGGCAGGATTTTTGAGGAAGTCGCCCGTTCCATTGGTCAAATGCAAGACGGTTGATCTGGAAGTGCCCGCCACGGCAGAAATCGTGTTGGAGGGTTATATCGACCCTGCAGAAAGCCGGATCGAGGGACCTTTTGGCGACCATACCGGATACTATTCGCACGCCGGACCTTACCCCGTGTTCCACGTCACCGCGATCACGCATCGTAAAAATCCCATTTATCTGACGACGATAGTCGGCAAGCCACCGCAGGAAGATTTGTATCTGGGACGGGCGACGGAACGCATTTTCCTGCCACTCATGCGGACGCAGTTGCCAGAGATTGTGGACATGAACATGCCGGCAGAAGGGGTCTTTCATAATCTGGTGATCGTCTCCATAGACAAGCGTTATCCCATGCAAGCGCGGCGGCTCATGAGTTCTATGTGGGGATTGGGGCAGATGAGTTTTGTCAAAACGGTTGTTGTTGTCGATTCAACAATCAACGTACACGACATGAATGAAGTTGCTTTCCTTCTCCTCAATAAAATAGACCTTTCCCGAGACCTGTTTTTTTCGGAGGGTGTGATGGATGTACTGAATCACGCCTCAGATCAAGCCCTGTACGGTTCCAAGTTGGGAATCGACCTCACTGCAAAAATTGAAGGTGAGCCGGGTTATGGCAAAGTTCTGGAAGCGACGACAGCCAATGCGGAAGATTTTGAAGCGGACCCTGTATTGAAAAAATATCCGGATATCAAGGCTTGTCAAATTTTGGAATTGGACACGCGGCTTTCCGTGCTATTTGCATCTGTTGAAAAAAAACGCCCTCATCAATCGAAGGAATTGATCCAGAATTTTCTGAACGATTCGCAAAATAAAGATGTTTCGATATTCATCCTTGTGGATGAAGACACCGACCCGAGCGACCTTTCTACAACGATGTGGAAGGTTCTCAATAATATAGATCCGCACCGGGATTTCTATTTTGTTAAAGATCAATTGGGCATCGACGCATCGAAGAAATTTCCCGAAGAAGGGCACGCACAAGGCTGGCCGGAAGAAATAAAAATGTCTCCCGAAATGATCCAGCAAGTGAATGAAAAATGGAAGCACCTCTTTTAATCCAGATTCCCCACTGACTCATACCCCATGGCTACAGATAAAATAATCATCAAAGGTGCGCGTGAGCACAACCTTAAAAATGTCTCGCTCGAATTTCCGCGCAACAAGTTGGTGATCTTCACCGGACTGAGCGGTTCGGGAAAATCATCACTCGCATTCGACACTCTGTATGCAGAGGGACAGCGTCGTTACGTCGAGTCCCTATCGGCTTATGCCCGACAATTTCTGGAGTTGATGGAGAAGCCGGATGTCGATGCGATAGAAGGTCTTTCACCCGCTATTTCTATCGAGCAAAAAACGTCGAGTCGCAATCCACGCTCCACTGTGGGGACGGTCACAGAGATTTACGATTATCTGCGACTTTTGTTTGCGCGTATCGGTCGAGTTTATTGTTATCAATGTGAGCGTGAGATTTCCCGTCAGTCCGCACAACAGATCGTTGATCAAGTCGGGGAAATTCCAATCGGTTCAAAAATTATGGTTCTCGCGCCTCTGGTCAGTAACAGAAAAGGGGAGTTCAAAAAAGAGCTGGGGCAGATGCGCAAGAACGGATTTGTTCGTGCGCGGATCGATGGCGAGGTGATGTCACTCGATGAAGAAATCGTATTGGATAAAAAATTCAAGCACACGATTGAAATCGTGATCGACCGATTGGTTGTTAAAGAGAATATGGGACGACGTTTGGCCGATTCGGTGGAAACCGCTCTGGAGCATGGAGAAGGCGCGGTGGTGATCACAACGCTTGGGGCAAAGGGTAAAAGCGAAGATCAATTGTTCAGTGAAAAATTTGCGTGTAATTATTGCGGGATCAGTTATCCACCGTTGGAACCGCGCTTGTTTTCATTCAACAATCCGAACGGAGCTTGCCCAAAATGCGATGGACTGGGAACGAAGATGGTTGTCGATCCCGATCTGGTCGTCCCCGACCCTTCAATGTCTTTGAGCGAAGGGGCTTTCAAGCCTTGGGAGAAAAAGAACTCGGTTTATTTTCATCAAATGCTGGAAACGATCTCGGGGCATTTCAAATTCAAGTTATCGGTTCCCTACAAAAAGTTGCCTGAAAATATAAGGCAAATACTCCTGTATGGTTCGGGAGATGAACCCATTCAATATTTTTATGAAAAGAATAACCGACGTCATCATTACACAGGGACCTTTGATGGGGTCATCCCCGATTTGGAACGTCGTTACCACGAAACCGATTCAAATTCGACGCGCGACGAAATTCATAAGTACATGCGCACTCTGGATTGCAGTCAATGCAATGGAATGCGTTTGACACCCTGTGCGATATCGGTACGCGTGGGAGAGCAAAATATAATAGAGCTCACACGACTGTCGATTGGAAATTTGTACGACTATTTTGAAAAGCTCAAACTCTCCGAACAAGAGAACTTGATAGCGCGGCGCATTGTGAAGGAAATAAGAGAGCGTTTGGGATTTTTAATCAATGTAGGTCTGGATTATTTGTCAATGAGTCGGACATCCGCCACTCTTTCCGGCGGTGAAAGTCAGCGCATCCGTCTCGCTACGCAAATCGGTTCGTCGCTCATGGGGGTTTTGTATGTGCTGGACGAGCCCAGCATTGGTCTGCATCAGCGTGACAATGATCGTTTGCTGAAAACACTTTTGCATTTGCGTGATCTCGGAAATACGGTCGTCGTTGTTGAGCATGACGATGCGACGATTCTTGCCTCCGATTACGTTGTCGATTTGGGACCGGGTGCGGGCGTGCATGGTGGAGAAATTATTTTTTCGGGCACGCCGGCGCAAATATTGAAGAGTAGAAAATCTATTACAGGACAATATCTTTCGGGAAAGAAAAAAATTCCAGTTCCTCAAACGCGTCGCAAGGGGAATGGCGAAGTGCTCAAAATTTTGGGTGCTGAGCAGAACAATTTGAAAAAGCTCGATGTAGAATTTCCTCTGGGAAAATTGATTTGCGTGACAGGTGTGAGCGGATCGGGAAAAAGCACACTGGTCATTGATATTCTTTACAAGGCACTGGCTCGGCATTTTTGGAAATCCGTTGATAAGCCCGGTCGCTTCGATAAAATAAAGGGCATTCAACATATCGACAAAGTCATCGACAACGACCAATCGCCGATAGGCAGAACGCCACGTTCCAATCCCGCAACCTATACGGGTGTTTTCACGATCATACGCGAACTTTTTAGCGAAACTCCAGAGTCCCGAGTGCGGGGTTACAAGCCCGGGCGATTCAGTTTTAACGTAAAGGGAGGGCGATGCGAAACCTGTCAGGGCGATGGACTCATCAAAGTTGAGATGCATTTTTTGCCCGACGTTTTTGTCACTTGCGAATCGTGTTTGGGAAAACGTTTCAATCGAGAAACGCTGGAAGTGACCTATAAAGGAAAAAATATCGCCAATATTCTGGACATGACGGTCGAAGAAGCACGCGAATTTTTCAAAAATATTCCGTCTCTGAAATCAAAACTGCATACCATTGCCGATGTGGGTTTGGATTATATCAAGCTAGGGCAAGCGGCGACTACATTGTCTGGTGGCGAGGCTCAACGAGTGAAACTGTCGAAGGAGCTGAGCAAACGAACGACAGGGCAGACCCTTTATATTCTGGACGAACCGACGACTGGCCTGCATTTTGCCGATGTTGAACATCTTCTCGTAGTGCTTTCTAAATTGACCGATACGGGGAATACGGTGATCATCATCGAGCACAATATGGAAGTCATCAAGACGGCAGATCACATCATCGACCTGGGACCGGAAGGTGGAGACAAGGGTGGGAGCCTGGTCGCGCAAGGAACGCCAGAGCAAGTTGCTGAAAATAAAAAATCTTATACAGGAAAATATTTGAAAGATTATTTGTGAGGACTGTGGTTTTTAGTTAATAGAAATATCCCGTTTTAATTTTTCTTTCGTCTCGAGTAATTTCATTTGAATCCAGGCATTGCCAGGTTCGAGGCGGTCGGCGCGTTCAAATTCCTTCACCGCTTTTCGTTGTTGATTCGTTTGTTGATAAATCATTCCCAGAACTTTTGATGCGCCTGCATCGTTTGGAAATTGATTCTGAAATATTGTCATTCTTGCATGGCCTTCTGCCAGTCTTCCCGCTCGCACATAGTATTCCCCGATCCGCTGATCGTAACTTTTATGTCCTATTAATTTGAAGTCGGGAATCAAGGATGAATTGTTGAACAAAAGGAACAAGGCGAGCGCACTTGCCGTACTTGATGCCCACTTCAATGTCTGCCGATCTTGAATTGATTGAATGATCCGGTCCACGGCTACACCTGAAAAAATAGCGAAGTAGGGAATGACGGTGATGCGGTATCGCGCCAGCACGAAGAACAAAATCACCGCTCCTGTCATCCCAATCGCATAGCAATAGAGTAACCAAAGTTTTTGATGTTCTCGCAAGGCGAAAACAAATCCGGTGAGACCGAGGGCGGATAACAAGGCAAAGTTCGACAGGGGACCGTGGAGCAAAATGGAAAAGTCTTTGAATAAATTGAAATCAAAATTATTGGGAACCTGAAACGAAGAGAAAAAGAAGTACAGTTTGCGTGCAAAAAGAAAAGCCATCGCTTGTGGGTGTTCCACGAAGCGCATTGCAAAAATTTTCAGGGTTTCTGGAAAGCTCAATTGGTAAGCATTGGGGTGGTGATGTTCCGCAGAGTGTCCCATGCCAAGGTGCTCGGGATGATTGCCGTGAAGTATAGAGGCGGGTCCACTGAATTCAAAAAAAACAAATTTGCCATGGGTCAGCCCGGCTTGAATCAGGAGAGGAATGAAAAACAATCCAATCCACAAGAACAGGCGGGGCTTTGCTGGAGGGATTTTTCTCCGGGCAATAACAAGCCAGTACAAAAAAATCAGGGCGAAAACCAATATCGTGTTGGGGCGACTTTGAATAAAAAGAGAAATCCCAAGTCCTGTAAGCATCACCTGCCACCAGTCGGGTTTTGCGGGCAAGCGGATCAGCAGGTAGAGGGACAGGGTTCCGAGAAAGGCAATGAGGGAGGCTCGCAGGAGAATCCCCTCATACATCAATGCGGGGCCATGAAAATTATAGAGAAGAGCAGATATCCATGCGGTTCGCTGGTTGAATAACTTTTCACAAATCAGGAAAATCAGGAGGACGGTAGCGGCACCCATCAATAACTGGAAGAGCCATACGATTGGCAGGTTCCTGCCAAAAGTTAAATAAATTAAACCTACCAGGTATTTGTATAAGGGCGAAAAAATATTGACTGTGGCGGTCGCCATCCAGTCGCCATTCGCAAAACTTTGCGCTCCTATATCGTAATGGTGAGAGTCGGTGTGCTCGGGAATATAATTGAATAGGGGGTTGTCTTGATACTGAAAAAAATAGAGGGCGCGTGTTGCGACGGCAATCAGGAAGATTGCCATTCCATGCCATTGATTAGAAATGGAGTTCCTTGCACTCATAGTTTAACTGATTCTCAAGACAGCCCAACTGCGTGGAAGGAAATGGTCCTATACAGTGTTTCCAAAGTTGAACCAGTATAGAACGGGGAGGGCAGATGCCCTCCACTCATTCAGGATGATTCTTTTTTATTTGATGGCCAATAATTCGATTTCAAAAATCAGCGTTGAATTGGGGCCGATCATTCCACCAGCACCGCGTGGGCCATAAGCGAGCTTGGAAGGAACGAATATTTTTTGTTTTCCGCCTACCTTCATCAATTGCAAAGCCTCGGTCCATCCGGGGATGACACCGTTCAAGGGGAAAACTGCAGGTTGACCGCGCTTGTAGGAACTGTCGAATTCGGTTCCGTCGAGCAAGGTTCCGCGATAATGAGTTTCAACCTGGTCGGTTACTTTGGGTGATTTTCCTGTTCCCGCTTTGAGGACTTTGTATTGTAATCCACTGGCGGTGGTTTTTACGCCTTTCTTCTTTGCATTTTTGGCGAGGAATTCTTTGCCTTCTTTTGCATTTTTTTCTCCAACTTTAGCCATTTCCTGATTTTGTTTTTCCATGGCTTCTTTTTGATGTTTTGCCTGCTTCTCCTGCATTTCAGTCTGGAAATCCATCATCACTTTTTTAAATTCTTCTTGTGTGATGAGAACATCTTTTCCGGAAAGGCCATCCTTAAAGCCTTTCAATACCATTTTGGAATTTACATCCACTTCGCGAGACAGGCTTTCTATGCTTCTGGCAAAATCAAGGCCAATGCTGTAGCCCAGTTTGTCTCCTTTGGTTTTCAATTTTTCATCCGCATTGGCGGAAGTAGATACAGCGGCGAATGCGGCAAGTGTTACAAATAAAATGGTTTTTTTCACGAGATCTCCTGAATAGAAAATAATTGAATTGAAAACTATGTGTACTCTACTAATAACGGGCGAATGCTAGCCCACGATGTTGTATCGTCGGGTGCGGTACTGAACGCCTAAGGTGTTTTCTGCCAAATCGGCGCATTCTTCTTCATCGACTTCATTCTGATGGGTGACGATTGAAGCTTGTACTTTGGGTATGTGTTTTTTGGCTTCCTGAATGAATTCTTTGACCTTGTCATAAATGCCGTTCCTGAAACCGGGTAAGGGTTGGGTGACGGCATCATAAGCTTCTGAAGTGTCTGCGTTGAGACTCACAGATACTTCGTCGATCAATCCTTTTAATTCAGGAAGAATATTTCTTTTGTTGATGACGTTGCCATGCCCGTTTGTATTCAGCCGAACTTGACCTCCGGCGGCTTTTATTTTCGTAGCGACTTCCTTCAGTGTGTCCAGTCTCAAGGTGGGTTCGCCAAATCCACAAAAGACAATTTGATCGTATTTTTTAGGATCGTCGATGGCTTCCCACAGTTCCTGCGCTGTTGGTTCACGGTCCAGCTTGAGGTTGTAACCTTGTACCACCGGTCGGGTCAGGCGCGTGCAGAAGACACAATCGGCGGTGCATCGTTGCGTCAGGTTCAGGTAAAGCGAGTTGCGGATCTGGTAAGCGATGGTTCCGGTCTTCGCTTGTCGTCCGACGCCAAACAATTCAAAAAAATTCAGCGCGCTGACTCTCTGAAAATCGGCAATATCAACACCGCGAAGATCGGCAAGTGCTTGCGCAACGTGATTAACAAAGGACGGTTCGTTGCGTTTCCCCCTTTTAGGAACCGGGGCAAGGTAAGGACAGTCGGTTTCGGCGAACAAGCGGTCGGCTGGAATTGTTTTAGCAACGGCGCGAAGGTCGTCCGATTTTTTGAAAGTTACGGAACCCGAAAAGGAAATATAAAACCCCATTTCCAAAGCGCGGTCGGCTAAATATTGATCGCCTGAAAAGCAGTGGAAAATCCCTGAGCCGGCTGGAGAATTTTTTGGAAAATAATCGGCAAGGATAGCGATGGTATCTTCCTGGGCATCTCGCGTATGAACGATGATCGGCTTGCCCAGTTCCTTAGCTAGTTCAATTTGTTTGCGGAAGTGGAGGAGCTGTTCGTCTTTGGGCGAATAATTTTTGAAAAAATCGAGCCCGATTTCGCCCAAGGCCAGAGATTTTGGATGCGCCAAAAGGTCTCTTAAATGTGCGTAGGTATTTTCATCAATCGACTTTACATCGTGCGGATGCACACCCGCTGTCGAGTACACAAAGTCGTAACGTTCCGCTAGATCGAGACTTCGACGACTGCTTTCTACGTCGCAACCGACATTGAGAATATATTCCACACCTTGATCGCGCGCCCGCTGAATGACTTCCTCTCGATCCTCGTCGAATTGCTCCACATCAATGTGAGCGTGAGTGTCGATGATCATTTAACGCGTGCTCCCAAGGGCAATTCCTTATCAAACCCTGCTAAAACGATTTGCCCATCGTCGCTTCCAGCAAGGACCATTCCCTGCGATTCGATGCCCATCAGTTTGGCGGGCTTTAAATTTGCAACCAGAATGATCGAACGACCGATCAACATTTCTGGCTCGTATGAGGTTGCGATGCCAGCAACCACTTGGCGAACTTCAAAACCAATGTCCACTTTGAGTTTGATGAGCTTTTTAGATTTTTTGACCTTTTCAGCTTCAAGAATTTTCCCGATGCGGAGATCCAGTTTCATAACATCTTCAATAGAAATGGGGTCTGCCAATCCGCCGTCTTTCGAATCTGTTTTTGGCTTCGCATTATTCTTGCTTGCCGCGTCCAGAGTTTCTTGAATTTTCTGTTCCTGTTTTTCTTCGATGCGAGGGAAAAGTCGTTCCCCTTTTTGCATTTCAGTTCCGGGTTTCAAGCCATACCAATTGGTGATTGAGTCGAGGCTTTGTTTTTCGGGTCCGCCTTCCACTCCAAGCTGAATCAAAATTTGTTCGGATGTGTGAGGCATGAAGGGATAAATCAAAACAGCGATTGCGCGTAAGCTTTCTGCGGTATGGTACATGACCGGTGCCAGTTCTTTTTTCCCCTCATCGGTTTTGAACAGGTTCCAGGGGGCCTTGACATCTATCCATTTGTTGCCAGCGTCCACCAGCTTCCAAATGCGCTCCAGAATTTTATTGTAGGACAGTTCATCGTAACCCTTACGAATTTCCGGCAGGGCAGAGGCAAAGTCATCTTTCAGAGAATCGAAGGCGTTTGTTTCACCGGGATCAGGAATCTTGCCATCGTGATAACGTTTGATCATGCTGACCGTTCTATTGAGTAGATTGCCCAGATTATTCGCCAGGTCACTGTTGATTCTTCCGATGAGTGCCTTGTGGGAAAAATCGGCGTCTTGACCGAAAGGAGCTTCGCGCAAAAGGAAATAGCGGATGGCATCGACACCAAACAGGTCGATCAGTAAATTGGGCTCGACCACATTGTGTAGTGATTTTGACATTTTCTTTCCATTCACTGTCCACCATCCGTGTGCAAAAATACTGCTTGGAATCGGCAGGCCCATGGATTTAAGCATGGTGGACCAATAGACCGCGTGCGTTGTCAGAATGTCTTTGCCTACGATATGAAAGTCGGCTGGCCAAAATCCACCGTTCTTCGCATCATCCTGCGAGCCAAGTGCTGAGATATAATTGATCAGTGCGTCGAACCAAACGTAAGTGACATAATCGTCATCGAAAGGAAGAGGGATTCCCCAGGCCAGGCGGGCTTTAGGACGCGAGATGCACAAGTCTCCCAGAGGTTTGGACAGAAAACCGAGAACTTCGTTTTTACGTGACTCTGGTTGAATGAAGCTTGGGTTAGCTTGAATGTGTTCTATCAGCCATTCCGCATGCTGCCCCATTTTGAAGAAATAATTATGTTCCTTGATCTTGTCTACCGAGCGCCCACATTCTGGGCAGTTTCCATCGACAAGGTCTTTCTCGGTCCAGAAGCGTTCGTCCGGCATACAATACCAGCCTTCGTAAGAGTCCTTGTATATCTCCCCACGGTCAAACAGATTCTGTAAAATTTCGCGAACTATTTTTTTGTGACGTTCATCAGTCGTGCGAATGAAATCGGTGTTGGATATATTGAAACGAGTCCACAGGTCTCTAAAGCGAGTGTGCAGACGGTCCACATGGACTTGCGGTTCGACTTTCAATTCCTGAGCGGCCTGTTGTACCTTTTGTCCATGTTCGTCCGAACCCGTTAAAAAAGAAACTTCAAAGCCGTTTAATCTTTTGTAGCGAGCAATGACATCGGCCGCAATTGTTGTGTAGGCATGACCCAAGTGCGGCACATCGTTGACATAGTAAATAGGGGTCGTTACATAAAATTTATTGCGCTTGTCGTCTTGCATGGAATCCTTTTACTTTTAAAGTTGAATATTTGATTTTAAGAAGGCCGTCAAACAGGTGGCATGCTTTGGGATTTTTTGCATTTAACCACAGGGAGGCTATCGTATTTTGATAGATATAGCTTGTTGCGCTCACTGCAATAGGAGGAAATGAGCCAAGCATTATAAAAGGCTAGTCTAACCAACATATGGAAAACTTATCTGCTGGGATTGCCTACTTTTTTTTCACACCCTCCTGCGCTTTGTTGGTGTTGGGGATTAAAGTCACATCGTCAACAGGATGAGAAAATATCGATTCGTCGTCGTGGCGGACCATCACCGTTTGGCTGAGAATCTCGTTTTTAATGATTCGCCCCGGTCCCATAGGCGTGTCAACTTTTTTACCAGCCTTGGGCATACTTTTGGACAAGCTTCTATAAAGATCGTGTTCGTATTGAAGACAACACATCAGTCGCCCACAGACCCCCGAAATTTTTCCTGGATTCAAGGCCAGCCCCTGGTCCTTTGCCATACGAATAGTTACGGGGTTGAAATCCTTGAGAAAACGAGAACAACACAATTCTTCGCCGCAAACACCCACACCCGTAATGGCGCGAGCCTCATCACGAACACCCACTTGTCGCATTTCAATTCGGATTCTAAGAAAGCCAGCCAGTTCTTTGATCAATTGACGAAAATCAACACGACCCTCTGCTGTGAAGTAGAAGATGGTTTTTCTGGATTCCAGGCTATGCACGACCCGGCTCAAATTCATTGGCAATTTCAGTTCGTCAACTTTTTCCAGACAAAATGTTTTTGCCTTTTGTTCCTGAGCGACTTTCCGTTCGTAAGCCTGAATGTCGGCATCGTTTGCAAGGCGAATGACCCGACCGTATTTGCACTTTGGGTCTTTGCTGAAGTTCAGGATCTTATTAGAAGCGACGACGCCGATTTGAGTTCCTTCATCGGTCTCCGCCATCACAGAGCTTCCCACCCGAACCTTGATCGAGCCTGGGTCAAACAATCGAGATTGCTCGCCACCAAAAAGACGAATACCCACAATAAAGTGAGGTCGGCTGTGTTTGTTAGAGGGTGATTCCTGCTTTTTTGTTATTGGCATAAGATTTAAGGGGTATCAAGCGGCGTTGCAAAATTCTATCCACAAATTTTCTAAAGACAATTGAGCGTTAAAATTAGACCCGAGATCGGATTGGGCAACTAATGCCGCTTTAAACATTTTAATAAGAGAATCCAGCTTCTTTTTTTCGGAAAGAGCAATCAATTGCGGGCGCAAATCAGCATTGGTTATAAGGGCCGACTGACCGCAACTTCTCAATAAAGTGATGTCACGCAACAGTCGGGCTATTTCCGTTAATAATGCAGGAACTTCTCCCGACTGCTTGGCGACAGATTTACTCCAGCGGATGAACACATCCATGCGACTCAAATGAGCCGCTCCTATCAGTTGAATCAATTCGCCGCGTCGTTCACAAATCGCTAACAAATTATCATCCATAGCCTGCTCCACCCTTCCGCCAGCACGTAAAGCCCGAAGCTCGATCTCATCGTCGCTTGCCTCAAACTCTCCCTTATCCCGACTTTGGATCAACACCTGTTTGGTTTCACTTGGTGATAAGGGCATGAAGCGAATGGCCTGACAACGCGAAACAAGAGTAGGTAAAAGTTGATGTGGATTTGAGGCAATCAAAACGAACAATGTATTGGGTGGCGGTTCCTCAAGAATTTTCAAAAAAGAATTAGCGGCCTGAGGATTCATCAACTCAGCGGAGTCAATGATAGCGACCTTGCAATTGCCCTCATAAGGCAGATAAGACAGTTTTTTTTGAAGCTCGCGCAGAGCCTCTATTTTAATAGCACCCAAACGAACAGACGAAGAACTCTTTTCAGGCTCAACTGTATAGATATCGGGGTGAGTACCAGAATCTATTTTTTTACAAGATAGACATTGGCCGCAATTGTCTCCGGGAATGGAAGCCTTGCAATTGAGTGTTTTTGCCAGCTCCAAAGCCATTGGCTTTCGCCCCACACTGCTTTCACCAAAAAATAAATAGGCGTGGGCCATTTTGTTGTTTAGCAGTGCGTTTCTTAATATATTTCTGGGCCTTAACTGGCCCAGCACACCTTCAAAAGGCATAAAATTGGAAAATTGTATTGTCTAGAGGTCTGAAAAAATCGTCAAGATCGAACCAAAAAAATTGCAAAGCCGGTAACTTTCTGCTACAAAGTTGAGAATAGAGCGGTGAAATTATAATCAACCAAAACACCTCCAATATATCATGGCCGTTAAAGAAAAAGCCAAAAAAACCGGGCAACGTAAAAGAAAACCAAAAATACTGGCAGTTATCAACGATGCCTGTACGGGTTGTGGTGGAGCACCAATATGTATAACCGAGTGCCCCGTAGATAACTGCATGTTTGAAGTTGAGAATCCTGACGCTCCCTTTTTTATGCGAGTGGATGTAGATCCCCTGCTTTGCATTGGTTGCAAGAAATGCGAAACAAAGGGGCCTATGGAAACTTTTCTGGAAGGTTGTCCTTGGGATGCTATCGATATGGTTCCTTTGGAAGAATATGAGAAAAGATTTGGAGAATTGCCTTACTAGAGCAAGATAATGTTATTGCCGTGGTGTTCTGAAAATAAAAAAAATCAGGCAATTATTTGAAATTCCTATCATAAAAGCGGTTTGTTATAGAAAATCAAAAAAACAAGCTTGTACAAGTTCTCTCTCCTGTTGTACTATGCCCCCGTTTTCCCCTATCAAGCCTTTTGGATTTCCAAGGTTAAATCTAATGAGCGAAGACAACGATTTTCGTAGGGGAATGGGTTTTGCTTTTAGAGTGGGTACGGAACTTGTTGTTTCGGTTTTTGTAGGAACCACAATGGGTTACGCGCTTGATTGGTTTTTTGGGACGAAACCTTGGTTCATGGTAGCGGGTCTTATCCTCGGAGGCGCGGCAGGAAGTTTGATGGTTTACAAAGTCGCCATGCATCTCCCGAGTGGTGAGGACGAAGATGGAGAACGTTAAATCGTTCGAGACAGAACTATCGTAGTAGAGATTATTTAAAGTAAATCCAACGCAATTCACACAATATTCAGGCAATTAGAACAGAATTATGGAAAGCCCTCTGCATCATTTTGAACTTCACCCTTTGGTTGAGATAAATTTTCTAGGATTGGACCTTTCCATCAACAAAGCGATTCTCGCTATGTGGGCTGGAATGGCCATCGTATTTTTTCTTTTTAAGGCCGCAGGTAGAAAAGAAGGCTCGCTCATCCCCGGTAAATTGCAAAGTGTTCTCGAAGTAAGCTTAGAGTTCATACGCGGGATGGTCGAAGAATTCATTGGCAAGGAAGAAGGCAAGAAGTATTTCTCCTTCATAGCTACTGTATTCTTCTTTATATTGGCTTCTAATCTGATCGGTCTTGTTCCCGGTTCTTATACAATCACCAGTCAATTAGTTGTGACAGGCGCATTTGCGATTTGTATCTTTATAATGACTTTGGTCATCGGCTTTACAAGGCATGGCGGTCATTTTTTCAGCATACTTGTCCCGCCGGGAGTGCCCAAAATTATGGTTCCTTTGATGGTTCCGATTGAAATCATTAGCATGATCGCACGCCCCATATCCTTATCCGTCAGGTTGTTTGCAAATATGACGGCAGGGCATACCGTTTTGGCGGTTTTGTTCGGTTTGGCTATGTCTGCCTCTTTAGCCCTGGGGTGGATGCCTTTTGCCTTTACCATTGTTATCAATGGTTTGGAAATTGCTATCGCCTTCATTCAGGCTTACATATTCACTACCTTGACCTGCGTTTACATAGGTGATGTGATCAACCTGCATTAATTACGTAAAACAAGAAAACAGTATTAAGATTGATAAAAACGGAAGTTCTTCACTTATTATATATTTTTTGAGGAGATGATAGAATGGATTCAGCAGCAGCGGCATTGATTGGAATGGGTTTGTGTGCGGCCGGTTTTTTTGGCGCGGCATTGGGGATCGCGTACATCTTTGCGAAAACCATTGAGACAGTTGGACGACAGCCAAACGCAGAAGCTCGCGTTGCCAAGTATTGTTGGATCGGTTTTGCGCTCGTAGAAGCTATTGCTCTCTACGCTCTGGTAATTGCGTTTATCATTATGCCCTAAAGGGATTTTGAGGCTGGAAAGAATATTTCTAGCCTTTTTCCCTATTAGTGCCAAATTTTTCAGACTTAAGGTTAGCCTGTGAAATTGTTCTTAATGGTGGCGGCTCTTGAAAGATAGAGCTTGTTGCTGATTCGGGATGATTTTCACTAAACAAAGGTTTGCCTTAGAAAACTTAAAGAGACGATAATGCCTCAATTTGAACAAGTGGGAGTTTTTTCCTCCCTTATATTTTGGTCGCTGGTTTCCTTTGCTATTCTGTTCATACTTCTCAAGAAGTATGCGTTTCCTCCTATTTTGGAAGCACTGGAAGAACGCGAATCGAAGATTAGAACGGACATTTCCTCAGCTGAACAGCTGAGAGAAGAAGGGCAAAAGCTGAAGGTAGAGCTAGAAGCTGAGTTGAAGAAGGCTCATGAAAAAGCTAATACCATTGTCCAGCTGGCGCATGATGAAGCCAAGAAAAATCAAGAGAAGCTACTCCAGGAGACCCAGTCCAAGATCAAGCAAATGCAACTCGAAGCGGAGAATGAAATCAAAGGTTCTCGCAACAAGTTGTTCAGCGAGATTCGTGGTTATGCCGCCGAGTTGACCGTGGCCTCCGCTGAGAAGTTTCTGAAAAAACGACTGGACGATAAAGCTAGCCAGGATTTGATCAATGAGTCGATTGACGAAGTGATTCAATCGATGGAACAAAGTGCCAATTGACGGTCTATAGAGCCGTCGGAAACAAACTATGTTAGAAAACGTAATTGGAAAAAGATACGCTGATGCCCTGTCCAAGAGTATCGAAGATACAGAAAAACTGGACGGTGTGCTGTGGAGCTTGCAAGGCTTTTGTTCTGCATTCGAAACCCAGCCCGATTTGGTTCGGTTTTTTGCTCACCCTGGGATTTCTCAGGCAAGCAAAACCCAGATGGTTCAAAAACTTTGTGACCATTTGAAAGCTGGGGACGCTGTTCGAAGCATGATCCTTGTGCTGACCGAGCGAAAAAAGGTTTTATTTCTTCGTTCTATTGCCAATTATTTTGAACAAGCGGCAGATAAGCGGTTGAATCAAGTTCGTGTCACAGTATCTGCCACAGCAGAGTTGGCGAAAGAACAGGTCAGTCGTTTGCGCGATGCGCTCGGCCGTATCCTGGATAAAAAAATAATCATTGAAACCCGCGTGGACAAATCGTTGATTGGCGGGATTACGTTACAGGTAGGAGATACTGTAGCAGATGCCAGTCTTCGTAATCGCCTGTCCATTCTGAAACAAGCTATCGAGAAAGAGGAGGTCGTTTAAGTGAATTTGCGAGCCGATGAAATAAGCTCCCTGATCCAGAAACAGATTGAGGGATTCGACACAAGTATCGAGCTGAAAGAAACCGGCAGGGTTATCTCCGTCGGTGACGGAATCGCCCGAATTTATGGTCTTGAAAATGCCATGCTCAGCGAACTGCTTGAATTTCCCGGCGGCCTCGTGGGTATGGTTCTGAACTTGGAAGAAGATAATGTGGGTGCCGTTCTTTTGGGTTTTGACGATAAGGTCAAAGAGGGTGACGAAGTAAAGCGCACCGGACGTATCATGGAAGTTCCTGTCGGTCCTGAAATGGTAGGGCGCGTTGTTAACTCTCTCGGTGAGGCCATTGATGGTAAAGGTCCTATTAAAACTGAACGATTTGGCCCTATCGAAAAAATTGCTCCAGGTGTTACCGCCCGAAAATCAGTTCACGAGCCTATGCAAACTGGTATCAAGGCCATCGACGGCATGATTCCTATCGGTCGTGGTCAGCGAGAGTTGATCATTGGTGATCGTCAGACAGGGAAAACGGCCGTTGCTATTGATACCATTATCAATCAAAAAGGCCAGAACGTCATTTGTATTTATGTCGCAGTGGGTCAGAAGCGTTCCACTGTAGCGCGTGTTGTGAAAACACTTGAGGAACACGATGCTATGAAATATACCATCGTCGTTTCAGCAACCGCCAGTGAACCTGCGCCTTTGCAGTTCATTGCTCCTTATACAGGTTGCGCGATGGGCGAATATTTCCGCGATAACGGGCAGCATTGTCTCATCGTTTATGATGATCTCTCTAAACAAGCCGCGGCGTATCGCCAACTATCACTTCTACTGAGACGTCCTCCAGGACGAGAAGCTTATCCCGGTGACGTTTTCTATGTGCATTCAAGATTGTTGGAGCGTTCCGCAAAGTTGAACGACGATCTGGGAGGCGGTTCTATGACAGCACTGCCTATCATTGAAACTCAAGCGGGCGACGTATCAGCTTACATCCCAACAAACGTTATTTCGATTACAGACGGGCAGATTTACTTGGAGACAGACTTGTTCTTCTCTGGTGTGCGCCCCGCTATCAACGTTGGTCTCTCGGTTTCCCGAGTCGGCGGCGCGGCACAAACCAAAGGTATGAAGCAAGTTGCAGGTAAGTTACGACTGGATCTCGCACAATACCGAGAAATGGCGGCCTTTGCCCAGTTCGGAAGTGACCTCGACGCGGCCACGCAAAATCAGTTAGCGCGTGGTGAACGACTCGTTGAAATTCTAAAGCAGGATCAATATCGACCACTTAAAACCACACATCAGGTTATTTCTATTTTTATGGGTGTGCGTGGCCTGTTGGATGATATCGAAACATCAAAGGTCAAGAAATTTGAAACCGGATTCTTGAACTTCATGGAAGAAAAATACGTAGACGTTATTGATACAATCGAAAAGCAGAAAAAACTCGACGATGGTATTGAGGCCCAGTTAACAGAGGCTATCGCAGAGTATAAAGGACTTTTTGAATAAATCGTAGCGTCCACGCGCCCGTCAGCAGTCAGGGCGAGCGCAAGTCAAAAAACATATTGACAGGATTTATAAGCTAATTCATGCCCAATCTTAAAGACATCCGACGTCGCATCAAAAGCGTCAAGAATACCCAGCAGATCACCAAAGCAATGAAGTTGGTGGCGGCATCAAAGCTCCGAAAAGCGCAAGCCGCTATTCTAGGAGCTAGGCCTTATGCCGTCAAGATGATGGAAACACTGAGTCATCTTTCCGCTCGTTGTAATTATGACTTGCATCCACTTCTGGACAATCGTGAAGGCGACAAGAAGCTCTTTTTGGTGATCACTGCCGACAAGGGACTTTGCGGTGGTTTCAACGGAAACATTATCCGACGAACAGCCAAAGAGATTGCTCAAGGTGGTAAGGCGAATTCACTCATCTTGGCTGGAAAAAAAGGTCACGATTTTTTCAAGTCTCAGGACTGTAATATTTCAAAAGACTTTATCGGATGGACAAAAGATTTTCATTACGATCTCGCGGCTAAAATTGGCGACGAACTGGCCGAAGAATTTACCAACAAAACGGCTGATCAAGTGTTTATCGTCTATAACGAATTCAAATCCGTTATGCAACAAGACGTAGTCGTTGAGCGACTTCTCCCGATTGTTCCAGAGGAAGCAGAAGAAAAAGGAGAATCGGTAGATTACATTTATGAGCCTGAAGAAGAAGAGATGCTCGACGCCTTGCTGAAGAGATACATGCGAGTTCAAGTCTATCGAGCCTTTCTCGAAACTGCCGCAGGCGAGCACGGCGCACGCATGACAGCCATGGACAGTGCTTCTCGTAATGCTGGCGAGATGATTGGTGCTTTGACCTTGACCTATAACCAGGCGCGGCAAGCATACATCACTAAAGAATTGATCGAAATCGTAAACGGGGCTGAAGCGTTAAAAGCCTGACAAATTTTTCATAAAAGACAATCGGAGGAAGCGACAGAATGAACACCGGTAAAATTGTGCAAGTCATGGGTCCCGTAGTGGACGTTAGCTTTGAAGGCAGTGAATTGCCTGCTCTATACAACGCTCTCAAAGTTAAGATGCCCAATTCAGACGTAGAAAATGATTTTATGGTTCTGGAAGTTGCCCAACATCTGGGTGACAACGCTGTACGGGCTGTATCCATGCATCCTACAGATGGTTTGGTTCGTGGAACAGAAGCCGTAGATACAGGCGCACCTATCTCTGTACCGGTTGGTGAAAAAGTTCTCGGTCGTATTCTGAACGTTGTTGGTGAGCCTGTAGATCAAAAAGGCGACGTTGGTGCCGAAGTGCATTGGGGTATTCACCGCGACGCTCCTTCGTTTGCAGATCAGGACACGAGTGCCGAGATGCTCGAGACAGGCATCAAAGTAATCGATTTACTCGAACCCTATTTGAAGGGTGGTAAAACAGGATTGTTCGGGGGAGCGGGCGTAGGAAAGACCGTTCTTATCATGGAGCTCATTCGAAACATCGGTGCTGAGCATGGTGGTTTCTCCGTATTTGCTGGTGTTGGTGAAAGAACCCGTGAAGGAAATGACCTTTACCACGAAATGGTCGAATCAAACGTTATCGATAAGACCGCATTGATTTACGGTCAAATGACAGAACCTCCCGGCGCTAGAATGCGAGTTGGTTTGACAGGTCTGACCATCGCTGAGTACTTCCGTGATGTAGGTGGAAAAGACGTTCTGCTCTTCATCGATAATATTTTCCGTTTCTCTCAAGCCGGTTCTGAAGTATCCGCTCTTCTCGGGCGAATTCCTTCAGCGGTAGGTTACCAACCAACCTTGGCTACTGAAATGGGTAACTTGCAAGAGCGCATCACGTCAACGAAAAAAGGTTCCATCACTTCTGTACAAGCAGTATATGTACCTGCTGATGACTTGACCGATCCCGCACCCGCAACGACTTTTGCGCATCTCGATGCGACAACCGTTCTCAATCGCCGAATTTCTGAGCTGGGAATTTATCCTGCGGTTGATCCGCTGGACTCCACCTCTCGAATTCTGGACCCGCAAATTCTGGGTGACGAACATTATAATACCGCTCGCGGTATTCAACGTGTACTGCAACGTTATAAAGATTTGCAGGACCTCATCGCTATTCTGGGTATGGAAGAATTGTCTGAAGACGACAAGCAAGTGGTTTTCCGAGCGCGTAAAATTCAGAAGTTCCTTTCACAACCCTTCTTTGTTGCAGAAGTATTCACCGGATCTCCGGGAAAATACGTCAAAGTCAAAGACACCATCGCAGGCTTCAAAGAAATCCTGGAAGGCCGCGTAGATCATCTTTCAGAGCAAGCCTTCTATATGGTTGGTAATTTGGAAGAGGCATTTGCTAAACAAAAAGAACTCGATAAGAAATCTTCAAAATAATGGCTGACTTACTACAACTGAGCATCGTAACGCCGGAAAAACTCATCGTTGCCGACGATGCGGAGCAAGTGAACATTCCTGGAACTGAAGGTGATTTGGGAATTTTGTTCGACCACGCTCCGATATTGACAACCATGCGAGCGGGAACGCTTTCCTATCAAAAGGGAAATGAAATCATCGCAATGGTAGTCAGTGGCGGTTATGCGGAAGTGACAGCAAATCGCGTGACCATCCTCGCTGAAACGGTGGAGTTCAAAGATGAAATCGACCTGGAACGCGCTGAGGCGGCTCGTAAAAAAGCAGAAGAGACTTTGAGCCGTTCGGACCTCGGTCACGACGAGTTTGAAGACGCACAAAAAGAGTTGTTTCGAGCCATCGCAAGGCTTGAAGAAACACAAGACTGATTTTTATCATGCCTTGGATCACACTCGGCGCAACTTTTGGTGGATTGAGTGTGCTTCTGGGTGCCTTTGGTGCTCACTCCCTCAAAGCTATCCTCACAGCTAAAAAGCTAGCTGTTTTCCAAACGGCAACTCAATACCTTGGCTACCACGCCTTGGCCCTTATTTTGCTAGGCATCGTTTGCATGCAAATAGGCTCACCTGACAACAAAGCCCTCAAAAAATCAGGAATATTTTTTACCGCAGGAATCTTCATGTTCTGCGGTAGCCTCTACGGCCTCACTTTTGATGGGCCCAGATTCCTCGGCCCCATCACCCCACTAGGTGGCCTCTGCTTCATGGTCGGATGGTTCACTTTCGCATGGACCATGCACAAACGGGCAGGCTAAGCCTGCTTTATATAGAACCATCCAAAGACCGTTCCCCTAAAATCGATAGTTTCAAACTGGACCCCGCTCCGGCGGGCGTGTGCGTAAAATCTGGACCTCAGCCAAACGTCACCCTTCGACAGGCTCAGGGTGACAATAAAACAGAAAATAACAAAGCCATTATCATGTAGGGGCAGGCCCCTGTACCTTGCAGTTTCTAATTAAATGTGGGCAGGGGGGGCAGCTTTGCCTGCACGTTTTTTATAAAACAGTGCGAGTCCGGTTGCGAAAAGGATCATAGCGAATAGATGCGGCCAATGTTGGTGGAGGTCGAAGATGGGAGTGAAGTAGACACTGCTTTGTATTTCTCCGGTGTAGTGTTTCAGGTACTCGCCATATTCCAGTAGTAGATGGATGGGGTAATAGCCGGTGAGAGAACGAAAACTATCGTTTTGCTGGACATCAGTTTCGAAATAAACGTTTCCGCCGCCGTGCAGGGTGAAGGTCATCATCCCCGGGAATTTATCGGCTTGCAGTCCGGGAGGGAGAATGAGCATGAGGCGGACATTCTTTAGAGAATTGGATTGGTTGTTCAGGTGAATTTTTAATTTTGAACTCTCTCCCTCTTGTACAAACTCAATGTCTCCGGCGACGACTGATTGGACGGGTTCTTTGTGGTGAAACGAGCCTGTAAAGGTTTGCAAGAGAGATTCTTTTTGCTTTGGCTCGGTTTGGTAGTGTAACAGTACGACCAGTGGATAACGGCCTGCGAGGACTACGGGTGGGTGGCGGTCATTGGTGATTGTTACGGATTCTCCGGCGGGGAGATGTTCTATCATTCCTCCCATTTCCATGCTGTGATGAAAGTGGAACATGGGATGGATGGAGTAGAGCGGTTGCCCTGAAATATTTTTAAGCGTCAGGTTGATGAGGACTGCCCCTGTGGCTGAAACTTGTGTTTCTGCGCTTATGTCGAGTCCGTCTTCTGCGTTTGCAGGTGCGTTGAACAGGGCGAAGATGAGAACCCATAATACAAGTACCCGTTGGATGGGTAACTGTGTTTTTGTTTGTCGGCGTTCGTTCATGGCTCTGCCTTAGGTCGCCTGGCACGGCGGCTTGGAGGTTGCTTTTTTATTCGGCTGTCAAGGGTAGGGCGATAGTGAAGGTGACGCCTTTCCCCCGTCCTTCGCTGGTGGCGTTGATTTTCCCTTTGTGTTTCTTCACAATCTCTCGGGAGATGAAGAGTCCGAGGCCAGCCCCTTCTATATTTTGCGTGTCTTTTTCTTGCACGCGATAGAATTTTTTGAAAACTTTTTTAATTTCTTTTTTGCCGAGCCCGACGCCTTCGTCGGTGAATTCGATGTAACAGAATTTTTTATCACTGAAAAGTCGCACGGTGAAAGTTGAATTGGTAGGGGAGTAGCGGAGTGCATTTCCTATCAGGTTATTGAACACCATGCGCATTGCCCGCTTGTCTAATTGGACTGTGGGGGAACTATCTACATTAAAATTCACCTGGAAACGGCGGTCATCGAATTGCCTTTGATGGCGTTCCAGAATACCGTCCAAAAACTCGCGAACAGAAACAGGCTCTAGCTGAAATTGCATGTCTTTGGAGTCGGTTCGGCTGGATTGCAAAATATTGTCGATCAATCCCGAAAGGCGTTCCGTATCAGCCAGCATCATTTCCACGAATTCGCTTACGTCTTTTTCGGAAACTTTTCGATACTTTATCGTTTCCAGATACAGTTGCAGGGAGGCGAGGGGAGATTTTAGTTCGTGGGAAACGCTGGAGACAAAATTGCTGTGCAGGCGATTGAGTCGGGTTTGCTTGGTCCAATATACAAAGATGACGTAAACACCGGCGAGGATGATGAGCATTAAAAAACAGCCTTCAGCAAGAATCACCCAATCCCAGTTGGTGTCCATTAACAACTCGGGTTTCATTTTTTCGGCGAACTCCATGACCTTCTGGCTGTTGCGAACATACCAGTAAATCCAGATGCCCATGAGTATTATCCAGGCGATCTGAACCCCGACAAAAACAAATATGGGGTGAAATAATGTTCGCAATCGGTTCAAAAAGTTTCTCCTAAACTTTGCAATGGCGTAGCGTTCTTTAGTAATTCAATATTTTATAATGGCTTGCTCTTAATTAAAATTATAAAGCATGATGTAGCATTTTATCTGTAATTTTAATATTACAAAACTTTTACATTCATTTTTGGAAAGCCGACTTACAATGGGTGAGTATTAAGAGCAACTTTATCATCTATTTTGAATGCGAGGAAAATATGCCGCAAATGAAGTCGTTAAAACCAGTTCCCACTTTTAACAAAGGAGTCGCGGGTTTTTTTATCTTTCTTCACGTCATGGCCATCCCTGCTTTTTTTCCTATCGGATTTTCCTGGAGTGCTGTGGCGGTCATGCTTTTTCTGTATTGGCTCACAGCTTCAATAGGCATTTGCCTTGGATACCACAGGCTTCTCACACATCGTAGTTTTGAGACTCCGAAGTGGCTCACTTATATTATTGCATTTTGTGGTGCTCTTGCGTGCCAGACTGGACCCATCAAATGGGTTGGGCAACATCGCATGCACCATGCAAGCTCGGATACAGATGATGACCCTCATAATGCACGAAAAGGGTTTTACTGGTCTCACTTGGGGTGGATGCTTTATAGCCATCCTGTGATAGACAATGAAGAGGTCATTCATTCTTATACAAAAGATATCTGTCACGATAAATTTTATCAGTTTCTTGATGCGTACTTCATTCATGTTCAAGTTGCTTTTGGTTTGTTGCTTCTGGCAATAGGCGGTTTGCCTTGGGTCTTTTGGGGTGTTTTTGTTCGAATCTGCCTGGTTTATCATGTGACTTGGTTCGTTAATAGCGCATCGCATATGTTTGGTTATGTGAATGTGAAATTAAAGCAGGACCTTTCTACAAATTGCTGGTGGGTGGGTCTTCTAGCTTGGGGCGAAGGTTGGCACAATAACCATCACGCTTTCCCGACATCTGCCCGACATGGCTTGAGGCCTTGGGAGATCGATTTGACTTGGGCTTCTATCTGCATTTTGCGAATGTTGGGGCTGGCCAAGCGTATTAAAGTCGCTAAGTTGACTCGGCTTCCACATGAAGAGGCAGAGCCTGCTTTATTCAGTGGGGAGATCGTAAGGCAAGCGGCCTGATAAAGATAAGTACTATTCAAAAGCCCTGTCGGTTTTGCCGATGGGGCTTTTTTATTGGGAATTGAAAGAAAAATAATTCTAAATTGACGCGCAATCATTTTTTTACGTATAATTAATGAACCCTGCGGATGATTTTTCTATCTAAATATACAGAGACCCTGTATATCGGGGGAAAGCTTATCCTATTAAATTGATAGTTCAGGAGGAAAGTATGTCGGTTGTCACAAATTTTGTAAAAATTACTCCCAGAGCTTGTGAAGAAGTTAAAAAACTGGTTGCCGCAGAAGGTAATCCTAGTATTGGTCTGCGTCTTGGAGTGAAAGGCGGAGGTTGTTCTGGTCTGTCTTACGATCTTCAATTCACGCCAAAAGAAGAGAAAGATACGGTTGTTGATGAAGATGGTTTTAAGGTCTTCATGGATCCCAAGTCGATGATTTATTTGAAGGGAATGCAATTGGACTTTGAAGATGGTCTGCAAGGAAAGGGTTTTGTTTTTTCCAATCCCAATGCGACTTCTACCTGCGGGTGTGGCGAATCTTTTTCCATTGCCTAAGAAATTGTTTTTCCCCGCTCATTTTCCACCCATGCCTCCAGGCAAGTTAGGAAAATGAACTCTCCTATGATCAACTCAAATACAGCACTAGAGTCCTCCGTTCTTGACGGGTACCGTCAAGTTCGGCAGGGTTGTGGGCGTTTTCTGCTTGATGACTATCGATTATTCGCTATCACAGGCGAAGATGTATTCTCGTTTCTTCAAACCCAAACAACAAATGATGTGCTTCTTTTGGAAAATGGGCAGGGGCAGGACAGTGCTATCGTGGACCGTAAGGGTCGATTGATTGCTTCCTTTTCCTTGCACCGGGAATCCGAAAGTTCTGCATGGTGTTTTGTCGAAGCCGTTCAAGCGGAACGATTGAAAAGTCATCTGGAAGCCTTTATTTTCCGAGAAGACGTTTCGATTCATCCCATAAAGCACAAACTGGAGGCTTTGCAAGGGCCTAAAAGCTTCCTCTTGTTAAGCGAAGCTTTACCTGAGGCGAAGATTCCAGAGAAGGCCAATTCAGTTTGCGTGCAAAGCGACAATATCGTTGTAATCAACAAAAGCTTTACGGGAGAAGAGGGCTATTTGCTCGGTTTGCCGGGAGAGATGGCAATGGATGATTTTTTCGTGGGAGTGGAGAGTCCGGCACTCATCGAAAAGTCGTCGCGGGAAATTTTACGGGTTGAGGCAGGAATCCCTGTATATGGGAAGGATATGGACGGTAAAAATGTTCTTCCTGAAACAGGATTAGAGCATACTTCGGTCAGCTATAATAAAGGTTGTTACATTGGGCAGGAAGTCATTGCTCGGATTAAGACCTATGGTGCGCCCAATTTTTCCGTGATGGGACTCGAATTCCTCAATTCCTTTTGTCCTCCGCAAGAGGCGGATGTCATTCTGGATGAAAAAAAGATAGGGATGATAAAGACCGTTGTTTACTCTCCCGCTTTGGAAAACTTCATTGCGCTCGCTTATTTGCATAAGGATTGGCGTAGCCCCGATGTTGAGCTGGATGTGATGATCAATGGCGATGCGGTAAAGGTGAAGACCTGTCTCCTGCCTTTTTATCAGCTCCAAACTCGGTCCGATCGATCTCGGAAATTACTGGAAGATGCTCTGGAAATTTACAAGACAGAAGAGGACTTGGAAGGTCCCATCAAAATACTGCGCGAAGCCATTGCGTTGGACCCCAAGCATGCCGCCGCTTATGAGGCTCTGGGCGTTTTTCTTTCCCGTCAAAATAAGTTGGACGAAGCCATTGCCTTGATGAAAAGACTCGTTGAGATCGATCCCGAAGAGATCATGGCCCATACCAATTTATCGGTTTATTATATGCAACAAGGGCGTATTGAAGATGCGGAAAAAGAGAAGGGCGAGGCAACAGCTCTTCAGTTTGAAAGAGTGATGGCAGAAAAGATGTCTGAGCGAGCCAAAGCAAAAGACGAAGAAAAAGAGAAGGCCGAGCGGGAACGAAAAATTTTGATGTTCAAAGAAGTGTTGGAAATTGATTCGGTTGATGCTGTTGCCAATTTTGGATTGGGGTCAATTTTTCACGAAACAAAGCAATACGATTTGGCCTTGCCTCCCTTGGAAACCGTAGTGCGTGAAAACAAAGATTACTCAGCCGCTTATTTGTTGTTGGGCAAGACGCTAGAACAACTGAATCGTTTGTCAGATGCCGAAAAAACCTACCGCGATGGAATCGCTATTGCCTCTAAAAAAGGCGACCTCATGCCTTTGAAGGAGATGCAAACCCGCCTGCATGCCCTTACCTCAAAATCTCAGACCACACCCTGAAAACCTGCTTGTCATACCAAAATTCCTGGAGAGTGCAGGAAGATGAATGCAAAAAGACTGCTGTGCATAAAAGAAAATAGTCACAGCCTGCGCAAGGCTGAGAGGATTGTTGGTTTTTTCCTTTACGACCGTTATGAACAAGCTGTGGGTAAAATCGAATCCTTGTTGGTTTCTACTGAAACGCATAGTGCCGAATATGCGGTCGTGAAACTCGGTGGATTCTTAAGAGTGGAAGGGAAGAGTATTTTGATTCCGCTAGCGATCTGCGAGGTGGAAGACATGGGGAAAGTCACATTCTCCATGACGGAAGAATCTTTGAAAAGCGCCCCGGCACCGCATGATCCCGAAAACCCAACTCTTTTGGAGGAAGAATTGACTCTGGAATATTTTGAAAGTGGGTAGCAAGGAGACTAAGAGGGTAATGTTAAAAATTATATGGGCTACTATTTTCAAATTTCCAATGGCTCCATTGGTCTTCTAGCTAAAAACTAGCATTTTTTCAACTAGTAAATTTCCCCAATTGTTTCCTAGGCAAGATTGAAAAATAAAGTCTAACGGTATTTTTTGGTAAGATGAGATCCACGCACAGCAGTTCCTTGAGTTCTTATTTTAAAAAAGCAGTGAGGGTTCTTAATTCTGAAATTGTATTCATAGGAATACCTTCTCTTTAATCAAACTGGAATTAACTCCATGTTCCGTAGGAAGTTTAATTGAAGTTCATGTTGGCTACCGTTAGAAGTTTGGGATGCCCACAATTAGAAAGTATCATAATCCGCATAAATCTTGTTTCTATAGGTTTTGGGAGAGGAAATTCGCGCCATTTACCTCCCTCTTTTGTACAACCATCCTTAATGTGTAACGCATCTGTCCAATTTGTCCCATCGTGACCTATCTGCAAAATCATTTCTTTAGGACCTCGCTCATTCCCCGAACCAAACTTACCAACTTTTTGGCTACGAATAGCAAATTTTTTCAGCTCAATTTTTTGGATAAAATTGATTTTAATCCATTCTGGATACTGTGGCGAATCTTTAGCGTGCCAAGGAGTAAAGTCTCCTTTTGAAATTAAATGTTCAGGCCCGTAAGTAGCCATAGTGGAAGACGCTGTTAGGACTGTTTTTCCCCATTTCGAGGGCCAGTTTGCAGGAGAGGTGGGGTTTTTATTGAGCTCGATTCGTGGTGGAACAGGAGGTAATTCACTCAAATTTGGAGGTGGAGAGGTCTGTAATGTTGAAAAATGATTGAATTTTACTCCCCAAACTGTGAGTAAATTATGGTGACCGCAGTTGGATTGAATTAAAATCCGAAAAAATTTGCTGGAGGCGGGTTTGGGAAGTTTGAAATCTCTCCACTCCCCCGCATTTTGGGTACAAGCATTTTTCACAGTCATGACATCATTCCAGTTTATATCATCCTTACTGGATTGTAATATAAACTCTCTAGGTCCTCTATCTTGTCCTATCGGATTTTCGTTTCCAGCTAGTTGACTCCTAATTGAAAGCTTTTTGACAAGTGTTTTTTTGCCTAGGTTAAATTTGATCCATTCTGGATAAACTGGGGGAACTTGGGCATGCCAAGCAACAAAATTGCCATCTGAAACGAGTCGACTAGGACTAAAGCTTCCTAGCATTGAAGAGGCTTTTATATTTGGTTGAGATGAGCTTGAGAAATGTTTTAGTAGAAGATTCATATCCACTTGAAGTGGCGGAGCTAAAGTTTTTACGTTTCTATTGAAAAGCCTTACGACAGTGTCGTTTTTTATAGACATGGCGTCCATGCCGTCAGTATCTTCTCGCCCGTATTTTTTATACAGGTAGAAGATCATAGCTTTAATTGTGTAAACGTGATGACCTGTCGTCCATCGACTGTATTCATCTCCGTCAACAAATGAATTATGTTTGGGTCGCGTAATATGTACTTCACTTACTTCTCTATTAAGAAAAGGCTGAATTTGGGATTCAAGATATAGCATCTCGCGATTGGATTGCAGGCCATAATAATGTTGTAAGTTGTACTGAGCCATCCATGAGGTTATTACAGTCAGGACACCCAATGTCACTTGGGTTACGAGCTTAGCGTTGTTGCGGAAAAAAATGTTTATCCAGAAAGTTATAGCCCATAAAAAAAATATTAGAAAAATACAGGCTTGTGCTGTTGTATTCCTATATAGGGGCGTTGGTCCATAGACAATATTTACGCAATTTATTCCAATGAAAATAGAAAAAATAAGGAATAAACCTTCTAAATAATTTTTGATAGGAAAATTTATAAATTTATTTTTAAATCCGGTATAAATTTTAGTAATCAAAAAGGATAAAAAAGAGAATACGAAAAAAATTGTAAAAACTTTTCCATATATTGGGTTGGGAGAAACTACCCAAAGACTTGAGGCTCTTCCAAAAGCACCACCTTCAAAAATTGCCTGAAAATTCTTGAAGATATCACCCAGTCCATGAGCCGACACTAGCGTTCTGGAATGAACCGTGTAGATTTCAGGGTGGCTGGTTGCAATAATGGGCAACATAACCCCTTTATACAAAGCCATATAAACAATCGAAGCTAAGCCAAATACT
>JAJDBG010000095.1 GCA_029261475.1 Nitrospinaceae bacterium | reverse complement strand
TCGCTCGCCAAGGCAATATGCAGTCCTTTTTCCGATACAGCAACGGCTACCGCCTGTTTCTGTGCGGTGCGGCCATCAAAAAAATCGGCTCGGAATTTAGGGGACATTGATGAATTTTTTAAAGGAAGCAAAAGGAATTAGCCAATATCCATATCAACATCCATTGCATCCAAAGCCACATCCCCAAACGCGCCACTGTCCTGCATTTGTTGGACAACAAGATCAAAATTCGCGTGGCCTTCTATGAAAAGATGCTTTGTCTTGAATTTCATAGTGCGTGTCGTTACCCACGGAAAGGCAAAACCAAAGGAAAAAATCAAAAGCAAAAGGTTTACAAGACTCAACTTCAACCACTCTCCACCTGTTGCGGTAAAATGGAAAGAGGCTCCTTCGAAATGAGTGTGACTCCAGAAATAGCTCTGCAGTCTGGCCTTGTACCAAAAGTAATACAAACCCAAGGTTGGAAGAATAAACAATCCCATTAAGAAATAGGTTTTGAGTATATCTTTAGCCACGCCATCAAAATCAATTCGCTTATCCCCGAAAAAACTATTCCCACGCCAAAAAACCTCTTTTTGGATGAGAAAATAGGGCCAGTAAAAACCTAAAGTGATAATCGAAAGTAGCCAACCTTTGACATACAAACCGATGGCCTCCTTTCGGTATCCACGAAAAGAAAAATGCACACTACGCCAGGAACTGCGTGACAGCAGGTAACGACGCGAACCCACCATAAAAGCAGGAATCAAAATGACGATCAAAAGGTTCAAGACCGATGTCACCGTATCAACGACTTCTTCATCGGCTAGATCCATATACACCGCGGCACCCATTCCCAGACTGACAAATAAGATAAATCCTATCAGCCGAATGTTTCCGCGCAGGAGCTCCATACCTGTTCCATGATATCGAAAGGAATCTCCATGAAGCAAGGTATGATCCCATAAATAGCGACGCACATTGGTCTTAGCCCAAAACTTGTATACCCCTAAGGTTCCAATGATAAAAATTACATTTTTGATGAAAATCTTGAAAAGCTCACCACCCATTCCTGAGAAACTAAATGATTCTCCACTTTCCTTTTGCAATACAGGAGAGGACTCTTCAATTTTATTGAGGAAATCATGGGCTTCGTTTTCTTGTGCGACGGGAGCTACGGGGGGAATACTTTGGGGGAGAGCAGGTTCTAAATCGACTTCAAAACCCAGGCGGCTCAAATAATTCAAAGCCAGGTCAGCTTGTTCGTTAGATATGGTTTGATCAAATACCCAAATCTTCCCTGCTTGCAAGTCCTGAACGATCCGAATGCCTTCGGGTGGGTCAAGTCGAAAAACTTTAGCTAGTTTTTCTCCTTCCGCCGTTGGATCGGAACCGGTCCATGAATGAAGGGTGAGGTGATAGCTCATAGCTGTCTAGGGCTTCTGCTTCCCAAACGCTTGATGTTACCCGGATGGGATTTGTATTTAAATTTATTCAAACAGGATTCTAAGGTAGAAAATCATAGGCTACTTGCTGTTCAGCCCAACCTAAAAAGCCATCCTTCTCTGGGTCGCCTGAAAAATCATCCGAATCATTCACCCAGGTTTCAGGCTTGTCCCAATTATCACCATAGTGATAAAGAAGCATTTTCTTACGAATATTTTCGGGTAATGTCATCAACTCCTGATAGGAAGCATGAACACCCCCATAGAACAATTGACAATCGTGAAACATAAGTTCTGCAATTTCCGCAAATCGAGTGGGGTAATCTGGATCGAACATCGTATCCCCGGAAATCCAAACTTTATCGTTGATCATGACACCGGAGCACCATTGAGACTCATCCACGCTGATTGCAGTATCCGGGAAATGACGGGTTCTCATAATATCTATCTTGATAGGACCGTGCTGATATTCCCAAAATTTCCTACCATCAAACTGAACACTTTTAGGACGGAGGATTTCAAAAAAATCGGCGAGTTGCAAAGGCCTTCCTTGATTCGCTTCACAGAACTCAGCACCGCCGGAAAGACTCTTACTCCATAAGCTATCCTGATAATCGCGGAGAACAATCATTTGAGGTTTTGTGCTATTGGGGGTGTAACGATTCATCAAAGCAACTTCCTCGAAACCTCCAATATGATCGGCATGGCTGTGGGTCGGCAGATAACACCTGACTTTCAGAACATTGAGCCCAATATCGGTTAAAGCCAGTGGGCCTTGCGTACCACAATCGACGAGAACATGATGATCACCTTGAATGATCAGCATATTGGATTGGCGTCGGCGCTTCGCAAATGCAGAACCAGTTCCAATAAAAACAACCCGCAAACGACCATCCGTAGTCAGAGGTAAGGAACTACCATCTTTACAAATTTCGTTAACCTCGTACATCAATGTACTCCCGTTTGGATAGATAAAAGAAAATTAATATGGTGTTGAGAAGATGTTGGGAGCGGAACAAAATCGCCCCGCACAGACCGTTTAAAAGTGTTTTTTGAGGGATCACCTATCTCACTCAGAACCTTTAAGAAACGACAAGCTAGTCGGTTTCCTTCCATTCCTTTTCGAAGGGTGACATTTTAAACTTATCCAAACACCAGAATAGAATAACATACAATATTTTATTTTCGCAGTCTACAATAATTCCCCTTTAGCTAATAGCCATCCCTACTAAAAATCAGCATCATTTCAATAGCAGATGACATTGAAGAACCGACCGTTAACAATAGTTCTACCCATGAAAATATCTATTAAAAAATAAATTTAAAAAAATAAGGCTCAATTTTCTATATAGCTCTTTTAAATTTATGGGACAATACTTCAATATCAGACCGAAATAAGCTAAAAAGAAAAACTCTTATGAAATTACTTTGCCACATCATTTTCGCTTTGATTCTGCCAACTCTAGTTTGGGCGAAATCTCTAAGCGGAAAAGTCATCGCCATTTCCTCTGGCGATAGCATCACCATTTTAAGTGACGAGGAAATCATTTATAAAATCCGTTTGGCAAATATTGATGCACCTGAACTAAAACAACCTTTTGGCAGGCAAGCCTTGAACTTCACCCATGATTTAGCAATGGATCTGAGAGTGCGTGTCAATTATCAGAAAAAGGATTATCACAATCGAGTGATTGGAGATGTCGTATTGCCCAGCGGGAAATTATTAAATGAAGAAGTCGTTAAATTTGGATACGCATGGCACTATCGGGTCAAACGACCACCCAGCCCTGTCCTTTCCAACCTCGAATATCTGGCTTGGAAAAACAAATTGGGACTTTGGGTTCAAGACAAGCCCACCCCGCCATGGGAATTCCGCCGCGGAAATGACATTCCACTACCACCCAGCAAGCCCGAATATACGGATTATGATGAAATTTTCAGTTACGGAATTCTCGGGAACCCGAAGAGTCAGATATATTATTGGCCGGCTTGTCGAGACTACCCTTCCGACCAAAAAGGATTGATTCTTTTCGGAAGCAAACTGGATGCAGAAACACTAGGATTTCGGAATTCTCAATCTTGCCCTCAATAATTATTAACTATCTAACAAAGAAACCATTAGGCAAGTGAGGAAGGTATTGACTCGAGAACAATTTTACTCTAATCTCATATCCTTCTTTATAATTGTAAGGAAATATTAAACACGCCAAGGGAATTGATTCCCGGCGGTTATAAGCGAGGTCAAAATGAAGGTTGGGGATAAAATAAAGTTCGATTTTGCTGGAAAGCAAAAAGAAGGCGTAGTTCACAAGGCATTTGACAATACTGTTTACCTTAAAGTCGATTTTGATCGCGACAAAGGGAAAATAGTAAAGCGAAAAATGAACGAACTCGGCCAGAAAACGAAAAAAGCTAAAAAGTAATCAAACGTAATAAAACCGGGCAGGGCAAGCCCGCCCGGCGTAGCAAAATCTTACCTCAGACACGAAATCGTTGACCTTCTTTCCCTATAATCCTATAAGGGATTGAAGTCACTTCGTCTACTTCCGCTCCAAGCTTTCATAAAAACATCACGAACGATCTGGCTTTCGTGCATTCAGGCACAATTCCGAAGACCATCCTCAGGCTAGAAATAAACTTTAATAGTCGCCTTCTTTTTCAGCTCTTCCAGGTAAACCATAGTTTCTTTGCCCGTTTTTCGACGCTTTAAAATACTTCGAATCTCATCACTGGACTCTGCCAATGGCTTGACCGCTGCTGGTTGCTCATCTGTAACTTTTAGCAAGTGGTAGCCGTGACCCGACTTGAACACCTCGCTTACGCCCCCCACCTTCAATTTGAAAGCTCGACTGGAAAAAGGGCTGAACATTTCCTTCGCTGTAAAAAAACCCAAATCCCCACCCTTCCGAGCCAGACTGTCTTGTGAAAAACGTTGGGCCAAATCAGCAAAATCAGCACCATTCACCACTTGAGTACGAATGGATTCAAGCTTTTTCTTCGCCTTTATTTCACCCTCAGATCCCTTGGATTTTGGCGTTTTTATGAGGATAACACTCGCTCTCCTTTTTTCAGGAGTTTTAAAATGATTTGGATTTTCAGTATAGAAGTGATTGATTTCGTCATCTGTCACCTGCGTCTTCTTGCCAACTTCCTGTTCAATCACTTCCTCAAGAAAAATATCATCACGCAATTGTTCGGTGTATTCCTTTAAAGTAAGACCTTGATTTGCGAGCGTGTGACCAAATACAGCATCGGATTTGAATTGAGCTCTGATTTCCTTGATCCTGCTTTTCACTTGCTCATCGCTTATTTTAATCCCCAGTTCCTCACCTTTTTGCTTAAGGATAGTTCGGTCGATCGCGTCCTGGATCATTTTTTTCGCCGCTATCTTTTCCTGGTCTGAGCTCAGTGGCAGGCCACGTTTTTTATAGGCATTGATCGCTTTTTTTAATTCCTGAATAATTACTTCGCTCTTAATGTCTGTATCGTTGACCTTTGCTACCACCTCGGGCAGAGATATGCTAGGCCCAGCCTCATGTTTGTGGCCGGAGTGAGCAAAGGCAAATTGCGTCAATCCCCAAAAGGTCAAAGCGGTGCAAATGATAATACTTTTTTTAAAAATCGAGTTCATTGAATATCCTTCGTATTTGTCTTGATTGAATGTGTGGAATTTGATTTTAAACTAAGCGTAATAAGACAAGCTGTCAAGTTCATTATTGGGTTTCAAGAGCTGCGGTTTCTCTCATCAATCGCCAATAGAGAAACAAAGTTCCGCTCGCAATCAGTAGAAGAGCAAAGACGGCACCGCGATATTTTAAAATGGGGAAATCATCCAACATCCAAACAACGCTCCCCCAGAGTAGAGGCCCCATGATAGCCGCCATTTTCCCAGCCATCCCGTAAAAACCAAAAAATTCTCCGAGTTTCTCCGCCGGAGACCATTCCGCTAATAAAGCACGACTCACTGTCCAAACGCCCCCCATCCCCACACCTGCCAAAGGCCCTACACACCAGAACATGGTCTGACCGGGGCTGACAACTGCCAGGAAAAGCACAACAACCCATATCCACAATACCAACATATAGGTTTTCTGTGCGCCCTGCCATCGCGCCAACCAGCCGATTGCCAACGAACCCAACATCGCACCAACAGTGGATAGGATCAAAAATGTGTTGATCTGACCATCGTCAAAAGCCATCACTTTATTGGCATAAACTGCCATGAAAGCAATGAGCGTGTTGACCACATCAAGGATCAGAAAATGTATCAGCAGAAATTTAAACAAAACACGGTATTGTCGAATTTCGCGCCCCGTCTGCACTGCAGTCTGCCAAACTTTCTGCCATGAAACAGAATCCGCCTTCTTTAAACCTCTATCGGAAACAAAAAGAAAACAAGGAATCGAGAACACAAGAAAGAGGAATGCCGTTGGAATAAAGGCTGAAGAACGCCCCCCCTCTTCTACAAAGGGTTTCACCAGTAAAAGACCTGCAATGGCACCTAAATAACCCAGGGAAACACCATAGCCTGAAACCAGACCTATTCGAGAACCATTTGCCAGACTTGGAAGCATTCCATTGTAAAAAACCAGTGCGCAATGATAACCATAATTAGCCACCATGAACAAAAGCAATCCCACTCCTAGCTGACTTGTCAAACCAATCCCCCCCGTCGCTAGAACACATAAGACAGTGAAGCCGATGAGGGGCCATCTCCTATGTCCCGTCTGATCGGAGAAAACGCCATACAACGGCGCACTCAGTGCAACGGCAAGCATGGATAGGGATAATGCAAAGCTGTAAAGAATATCTGAACCACCGTGATCGCTTGTAACCCAAAGAGCAAAGTACAAGGAAATCACATTCATCGAAAAAATGGTGTTCGCGAAATCGTACAACGACCAGGAAAAGATGGAGAGCTTACTGCTGGGATCTGGGGCTTTCACCGGAGGGGGATCACAATCCTAAAACCGTAGATTTCATTTTTTACGTCTGGATAGTTTCGAGCTCTCTGGAAAGTCTTCACAGCATCAATGGAATTGATCCAGGAACCGCCACGCAGAGCTTTCATTTTTAACGGCTTTAAAGGGCCCGCCGGATTGATTTCTGGACTTGTGCGGTAATACTCGGCATCATACCAATCCAGACACCACTCCCAAACATTGCCCGCCATATTATAAACACCGTAAGGGCTGACACTGGGCTGATAATAGTCGACAGGTGCCGTGTGTTTGTATTGGTCCACTTCGCCAAAAATATTGAGGAAATAAAAAGAAGAACCCTTGTCCCATTTACGTCCCCAGGGATAAGGTCGGCCATCATCGCCGCGTGCGGCTTTTTCCCATTCTGCTTCTGTAGGGAGTCTGCCACCTTTCCAATGTGCGTAGGCCATCGCATCTTCCCAACTCACGCCCACTACAGGTTGATCGGGTTGATTGAAACGCTCATCGTTCCAAAAGCGGGGCTGAACATGACCTGTTTCCGCAATGAAGACAGAATACTCCGCATTACTCACTTCGTACTTATCCATAAAAAATGCATCGGTCAAAACAAAATGCATGGGGCGTGCATCCTCGGGACCGGAAGAATCCCCCACCTGCGCGTATCCATTGGGTATATAAACCATGCCCGGCGGCGGGGCAGGCGTATCCGACAGTGCAGAGCAAGTCGACACTGGGAAAACAGAAATAATAAAAAAGAGAAGTGCCATTCCAAGGTTATGGAATGGATGTCTGAAAATCATTAGACCGAGAAGAAGGAAATTTGCTGAATAATATGCTCGCGGGTTTCCTCAGGAAGGTCTTTACTTAGATTCTCGATATTGATCCAGTGATAATGCCCGTTCCAACAATGCAATATAGAAACCGTATTTCCTAGAGCGTCCATCGTCGACTCCAAAAAAATAGGGGCTTTGCATTTTTGACAATATCCGTGAATTTTTATCATCGCTCAAATATCCAAATAAAACCAACGTACAAGAAAACAAGGGAAACGTCTCAATAAAGATGATGGCTTATTTTAGAATCACTTCTAAAGTTTCCGCAAGGTTTTTTTCACCACTCAAGAAAAAGTAAATCTCCTTTTAGATTGATTTGTCAAGTGTTTTGAAGAAAACCACATCAGGCTTTAAAAATCACATCAATTTTTAGAGCAACAAAATACAAGATTATTTTTACCGCATTCCACCTGAAAAGGCTTTTTCTAAGAGAGATTTTGTTTCTTCAATCGGGAGGCCAACGATGTTCGACCAGGAACCTTCGTAACCTGTCGTCAAAGCCTTGCCCAGCCCCTGAATCGCATAAGCACCGGCCTTGTCCATCGGCTCCCCTGTCTCGACGTAATCAGTGATTTCTTTATCCGTCAAAGATCGGAAGATCACTTGGGATACCACGGCTTGCCCTACAACCGCGTCGCCAAAAGCTACAGAGATACCAGTTGCAACGCTATGTGTTTTTCCACTCAAACGATGCAGTATTGCGATTGCATCGTTTTTGTCACGTGGCTTGCCGATGATCTCATCACCTAGAATCACCAGCGTATCGGCACCCAAAACATGGCACTGAGGATGCAGACAGCTCACCGCCAAAGCTTTGGCCTCCGCCAGGACACGTGCGTTTTCAATGGGAGTGAGATCGTTCCGAACAATTTCATCTGCCAAACTGGGGACAATGCGAAACTTCAACCCCATTGATTCGAGTAGCTCGGCCCGGCGTGGAGACTTGGACGCAAGAATAAGATCTATTTCATGATTGGACATATAGAATTTTCAAGTTAGACAAACTAGTATAGAATGCTGTAGGTTTAAATTATTCGAATAATTTTTCTGGATGGAGTCTTAATATAATGTCAGGTTCTCACCAAATTCAACTGCGCCACATTCTTTTAGAGAAAAAAGATGTCGCCGATCTTCTCAAAGAAACCATCGATAGCATCCCCAAGGAAAAAGATCGCATACAAATGGTAATGCGATTGGCCGAAAAATACAGTCTGTGTGAATCGAAAAACGACGGTGGAAACCTCGGATGGATCGAACTCGATTGGGAGAAAGTATCCCCCGGTAGCTTGTCATCTCCTGTGGATGAATATTTTACCCTCAAAAACCATGAGCTGGAAAAAATCATTCGCGATGCAGCGGATATAATGGCAATCAACAAAGGTGTTTTATTTGGCCCCGCCAAAACCAGCGAAGGCTATCACCTCATCCTGATCGCCCAAGAGTACGTCACCCGGCGACTTTAAATAACCAACGGGACAAATAACTATCAACAAATTATTGCGGTGCCGTCCTCTCAACGAAGACTGATATGTTTATTACGGCTCAAATTTCTTTCTGCGGCGTAAAATTTGCGAGCTACCGCATTGCGCCACAAGCCGCAACTCAAAGGGGTAAGTTCGGCAAATATTGACAAATGTTTCTATGGCCTTGTCTTTCGCATCGGTTTCATCTGCGGCTTCGCAGTTCATTTCCCAAAGTCCTTCAATGGTTGGAATAGATTCCATGCCGTGTTCTTCCAGTCGTTGTGTGATTTCTTTTCTGGCGTCTTCCGTAATATCATTGAATTGAGAAACGATCAGAACATTGTAAGCTGGCATCAAGTTTTCTCCGTTTAAGATAAAGATAGTTATAAATTGAACCGATTTATAATATAGCGCCGCTATCTGGAAATCCCAAACAGCAAACAAGGGGAATCCAATCTAATGTGCAGAAATATTTTATCAACGCTCGCTAACTTCGTAACTTGACTACGAGGAATGTGCTCGCCATTCATTTTCAAGTGAGAAATCCTTGTCACCCCTTCACCGTTTCATTTCCAATTTACCCTGGACCACGCTGGGAAGAATAGTCGTCCACCTCCAACTCTTCGTCATTTCTATTTTGCTGACCCGCTACCTTGGGAAAGAGCAATTGGGAGTTTACGCAAGTTTATTGGCCATTCCCGTATTTGTGCGATTGTTAAATGCGATGGGATTAGAAACGGCTCTCAATAAAAACCTGCCCGAACTCAATGTGCAAGACCCCAGTGGAGCCGAAGGTCGATGGTTGACTTTTCGTCTCTTGAAAATACGTCTAGCCAGTTCGGCAATTTTATTTATTTCCATCTACTTTCTCTTCCCATTCTATGCCAAAGCAATCGGGCAATCCGAGCTAATAGAATTTCGAGGCACATTGGCATTCTACTTTCTCGCGATCACACTCGATTCCTTCATGAGTTCTCTTTTCATGACGCGACTGCGGTACAAGCAAATCGCAATTGCCGAATCGTCCTGCGCATTTTTGAATTTAATCTTGCTCGCCGCATTCATTATTCTCGACTTTGGCGTTCGCGGCGTCATGTTCGCCTATATACTTTCAGTCGGCGTCAATCTTCTATTTTATTTTATCTGGGGACACCACGAGTGGGCCGTACCTCGCAAACGCCCACCCGCAGGCGACGCTCTGGGACTCGCCGTCAATTCATGGCTCATTGCCCTGCTTGGATTTGGTTTGATGACGCAAAGCGATATCGTACTGATGAACCTATTCCATATCGAATCCGCAAGCGTTGGTTTTTATCATCTTGCTACCGGGTTGGGTGGAATGATGGCCTTTCTTCTCATCGGAGTCGCGCCAATGGCCCTGTCTTTATTTTCAGAAACTTTTGCACGATCGGCCCATGCTGGATTAGAGCGTTTATTTCAAGACATTCTAGGCATCGCCTGCTTTTTAACCGCGCCCATTTACGCATTTTTTATCTTCAATGCCACAGGCATTTTGCAGTTCATTTACGGTGCAGAATTTACCGGAGCCAATCACCTGTTGATCGCGTTCTCCATTTTCGCAGGACTACAAACCGTACTCGGGATCAACTTCACATATTCTCTTTTATTCGTCCTGCAACGCCGCCAACTCGCCCTGCGTTCCACAGCCGAAGCCAGCATTGTCAATCTCGCACTGAACTTTATACTGATACCCATATACGGAGCTATGGGAGCCGTTGCCGGTACAGGCATTTCCATGCTCTACATGGTTTTACGGCACTTGCGTGCCCTTACCGAAGAGTTCGACGTGGTTCCCGCTTTACGAGCCATGTTCCAAAGGCTGACACTTTGCATTTCAGCCGCAGTTCCCGGGGCCTTGCTGGCTCTCACAGGAGTAGATTCTCTGGCTTTGAATGCCCTGCTCTATTTGTTATCATTCGTTGCAATGCTCATTTGGTTCAAACCTCTCAACAATGAATGGCAAACAAAGATTGAGGAATCTTTCCCCGGTTGGGGCAGGCGGATAGACATCTTTGTCCGACATTTTGACTCATCCGCTAATCCTGACACCCTTAAATAAAACGACAGCCATGACAGCCATCCCAACATTTGAATTCTGCGGAAAAATGATAGGCCCGGGACTTCCTCCCTGGATCGTTGCTGAGATTGGTCTCAATCACAACGGCGATCTGGGACTTGCCCGGCAGATGATCCAATCGGCAAAAGAAAATGGAGCGGATGCGGTCAAGCTACAAACGTTCATCGCCGAAGAAATGATTTCAAAAAAAGAAATGGCGCAAGACCCCGATAATCCAGGGCAGACGATTCCCTTTTATGAATTTTTCAAACGCTTCGAATTAAAACGCGAGGAATATGAGGAATTGTTTCGCTACGCAGACGAACTAGACATCCCCTTATTTTCAGCACCTTTCGATTCAGCGTCATTGCAAATGCTCGAGGATTTGAATTGCCCAGCTTATAAAATCGCATCACCTGATTTAACATGGATCGACTTCCTACGGCAAACAGCTCGTCTGAAAAAACCCATTATCCTGTCTACAGGTGCCAGTTCTTTACAGGAAGTGGAGAAAGCGGTTGCCGCTATACGCAATGAAGGGAACGAACAAATCGTTGTCCTGCATTGCGTTTCGCATTACCCTGCGGAACGTAAGGAAATGAACCTCAATTGCCTTCCCGTTCTACGCAAACATCTGAATACGCCTGTCGGGCTTTCGGATCATACCGAAGACATGACTTCCGCATTATCAGCCGTGGCACTGGGTGCGGTGATGATAGAAAAACACTTTACCCTCAATCGCAATTCGCCTGGCGTCGACCAAGCCTTATCCATCGAACCTGATGAATTGCGAGCACTGAAATCGGGTGCGCTACGAATTTTTGAGACATTGGGGAGCGCAGAAAAATCGCTTCAAAATTCAGAGATACCCGTCAAGCGATCTGCCCGACGTAGCCTCACAGCCAGAGTGGATATCCCCGCGGGAGCTGTCATCGAAGCTGAAATGATTTCCGTCAAACGACCGGGAACTGGTATCCCTCCCGAAGACATGAATCGACTCCTTGGTCGCCGAACGCGATCAAATATTTCAGCAGAGGAAACTCTTGACTGGGAAATGATTGAATCTGCAAACGAATCCGATTGAGAGCTATCGCAATGCAAACATCTTCTTCAAAATACGATCTGCTTGCACAATTGACAGGTACGGCACAAACTCTGCTTGATGTTGGATGTGGTGGTGGCGAACTCTCTCAAGCTTTGCCCCAAGGTGAGCAAGTGATCGACGGGATCGATATTTCTCTGGAACGCCTTGGGGATCGGCGCATTTTATACAGCAATCTCCGGGAAATCGATGTGGAAGATCCATCGAACACAATCCCTTACGGAGACTACGATGCCTTGATTTTTGCCGATGTACTGGAGCATTTACAACATCCAAAAAAAGTGCTGGCAAAAGCGTTTGCCCAGATGAAAGATAATGCGACATTGATCGTTTCCCTCCCCAACGTCGCTTTCTGGACCAATCGTCTCGGGCTAATGCGTGGGCGTTGGGACTATCAGGACGAAGGCATCCTCGATAGAACTCACCTGCATTTCTATACCCGACAAACGGCACGGGAACTGATTCAGGAGGCCGGATTCGTGATAGAAACAGAAATTGCAGAAGTCCCCATCCTCTCTACAGCTATCAAACAAAATATATTTTCACAAGCGACCACCCTATGGCCAGAAATGTTCGCCATTGGCTTTGCCTTCAAGGCACGCCTCAGCCGCTCTATATAGAAAAGACTGCTCTGATCCTGCTATTTTACCGCGTTTTCCCCACATCATCTCGTTTGTTCATCAAACGACACAGTCCGGCGGCGAGACTGCCCAATATGCAATGCGTGAGAGCTGAGATCGCACCGGGAACGGTTGCCAATCCAAATCCAGGAAAATTTGAACGCGCCAGTTCCGTTGCCAGTCCCGAATTTTGCATCCCCACTTCTATAGAAACCGTTTGAGCATCTCGATCCGGAAATTTCATCCATCGAGAAAGCGCGTAGCCCAAAATAAAACCCATCGAGTGAAGCAATACAATCGCGCATATGAGGGAAGCCCCCGATTCTATGATGGCGTCTTTTTTCACTGCGAGAATAAAATCAACGATGAATACGATAGAGAGAACTGCCAGAAGTGGTGTGTAAGGATTGACCTTCTTCACGGTTGGATGAAAAAAATGATTCAGGACAACTCCAAGTGTCACAGGAAAAATCACAACTTTAAAGGTATTCAGAAACAGGCCCATTGTATCCACCTGCAAAGCCGTTCCGGTCAATTCTTCTGACAACGGCTCAATGAGCAGAGTCGTCATCAAAGGCGTAAGAACAACAGCCAGCAGTGTAGAAACCGTGGTCAGGCTGACGGATAAAGCAATATTCGCGCGGGCGATGAAACAAACAACATTTGAAGCAGTCCCCCCCGGACAACAGGCGACCAGAATGATTCCGATCATAAAATCCAACGGCAACTGAAATAGAACCGAAACCGTCAAACCCAATGCAGGCATGATTAAATATTGCAATCCCACACCAAGGAATAATAGACGCGGTGTCTCCAAAGCCTTTCTGAAGTCAGGCCAATCCAGTGTCAGGCCCATGCTCAGCATGATCAAGCCCAGAAAATAGGGAATCCAGCCGGGCTTAAACCACAAAGCCGTTTCCGGCATCCACAAAGCCAACACGGCTCCCGACACAACCCAAATCGGGAATGCGTTGGCCAGAGTGATGAAACAACGTTCGATCTTATACACAAGAAAATATCACGGCCTTTCCGCAATGATTGCAGAGTAGGCTTCTTTTCCATTATCGTAGGCTTCATAGCGAATGATTTTAAAATCTTTGAACGTTTCAAGCAGTTCATTCGTTTCGAGTAAATATTTTCGAGGAAAACGCGAATAATTGAGGTAATCAACATTATAAGTTTCCACCAAAATCCGCCCACCCGGCTTAACAGCTGATTTCATCTGTAGAAATAAATCCCGTTGCAAATAATAAGTGCAAATAATGCTATCGTAAGTATCTTTTTCCAACTGCGTATTTTCCAAATCGACGACTCGCGTTTCTATAGAAACACCGTTCGCCTTCGCAAGGTTCCGAGCTTTCGCCAGCCCTTTATCCGAAATATCCACTCCCAGAACATCGAATCCCTTAGTCGCCAGAAAAACACCGTTTCGACCTTCGCCCATAGCCAAATCCAGCACTTTCCCTTTTCGCAATAGGCTAAAGTTTTCTGCGATGAAGCGCGTTGGTTTCTCTCCAAAAATAAATGTTTCCGTATCATACTTTTTATTCCAGCGGTCCTTATCCCTGGGTTTCGCTTGCACTTGGCAAACAAAAACAACCAACACTAATAAAATCACCGAAAATGAAATCAATCGTTTTAATTGTAGGGTCTTCATGAAAATCTCTCCTCACTAAAAAATAAAACTTCCTTGAGGGCAGTTTTGTCTCTGCGATATAATATTGACAAACTCACCTGCCTCAAAGGACAATTAGAGACTATTATAAAGTGGTTTCTCTGCCAAACATATCATATTGTCCTTTGCAGAACTTTCAGGATTTTATTGAGAGAGCATACACTCATCTGGAGAATCGAGCTTATGATTTTAAGTTTTAGATTAAAGTTTGCCTGGAGCATCTTACTAGTCTGCGCATGGTTCAGTTCTTTCGGAACCCTTTCAGCCATTGGAGAAGAATCTAGCACCCCTATCGCCCGGTCTGCTGACGGACAATTTGTTGAATTTGAAAATGCCACTATTTTGGATAAAAAAAGCGGGTTGATGTGGATGCGACAAGATTATTGGCAAATGAATAAAAAGTGGGTGAACTGGTACACTGCCAGCGAATTTTCCCAACGAATGAATAATAAAAGATTTGCGGGTTATTCCGACTGGCGCCTCCCTACAGTCGATGAAGCTAAAACACTTTACAATAGGCGCAAACGCAATTTAGACAAAGACGGTGACAAAATTTTTATAGACCGGATATTTCCAAAGGGGCCTGGTTGGAGTACATGGACTAATGAGGAAAAGAAAAATAAAGCTATCGTGGTATCTTATAAAGATGAAGGTGGTAGCAGTTACCAGGATAAAGTCAACGGCACCGATGCCTTTATCCGACTGGTTCGGAAATCGACTCCTTGAAAAACAGAGCAGTGTTTTTGACATTTGCTCAGCAATCAAAAAGAAAAAGGTTTTCAGCTTATAGTATTTCCTGTTGGCGCATGCTCTTTTTCACAAGGCGAGTAAAATGCCTCTCTTTCCTAAACGATATTTATGACTATGCTAAAAGTTCTATTCATTGTCCTTTACTTGTTCATCAGTAACGCCAGTGTCCTTTTTGCTTTTCATAAAGATCCATATCAGCCTAGAGTTCCTCTCGAATTACTGGAGAAATTACAGGATCAAGACAACCCTTATCCGGCCACTGCCGAGCGCATTGAATTAGGTCGAGAAATATTTTTTGGCAAAGGATTATGTGTGACTTGCCACAGCAACAACGGCAAAGGCGTTCGCTTGCCTGGTCATTCGCCACGCGATTTCACTGATCCCAAATGGCAGGACATGCGCGAGGACGGTGAATTGATGTGGGTTTTGAAAAATGGCAGTCCCGGGACGGGAATGCCCATCCGCGTCGGCAAGGTCATCAACGAAGAGGAAGGCTGGAGCGTCATTCATTTCATTCGCACCCTTAAAGGTAAATAAATCCCTTGCTCAAAAATAAAGTCGCCCTTTCCATTATTATTTTCAGTCTGTTCATCGCCTTACAGGGAAATCGAAGCTTTGCAAACACAGATAACCCTGTAAATGATCTCACTCCAGCAGTAAAAATTGGCTCCTGCCCAGAAACGCGAAAAACTCCCCTCGCACCCAAAAACTTTTTGCGTATGGGAAGCCCGCTTGAGGATACCCCGATTAATTTACGTCTCGGCGAGGCGCTCTATCACCTCGACACTCGTCCCTCATGCAAATCCTGTCATGGCGTACGCGGAAACGGCATGGGTTCCGAAAGTAAAGGAATGAGCCCTGCTCCCCGCAACTTCAGCTGTAGCTATACAATGAAGGAAGTTTCTGATGGACAAATGTTCTGGGTCATACAAAATGGCTCACCCCACACCGCCATGCCCAGCTACGAAGATTTATACGATGAACAAATATGGCAATTGATTCTGTACATTCGCCACTTTAGCAAGTAAATTAGGTTCGTATAAAACGTCAGGAAGCCTTTTACTTTATAATTAACAATGAAAAAAAATACCTCAAAACTACAATCTGTATTCCGTGGGGCACTCTTATGTGGCCTCCTACTCTGTCCCTTGCTCGATGCTATTTCCGAGGCGGCGGGATTGAACCCTCGTATGCGGCATAGACTTTCGACACAAGAACATCACGGACTAGGGTCAGAAGGTCCTGGTGTCTGCCCGCAACAACGATTCACGGCAACCGCACCCAGAGAGATTCGAGAACAAACCAATCCTGTTGAAGCAAATCACAAAAACCTTGAGGCGGGTCGATCTTTCTTTCATACAGACGCTCAACCGACCGCATGCAAAGTGTGCCACGGTCCCGGCGGCAATGGACTGGGCATGATGGCACGCGGACTGAATCCGCCTCCGCGCAATTTCAGTTGCAACGAGACCATGAAGTATATTTCCGACGGGCAATTGTTCTGGATCATCAAAAACGGATCGCCTGAAACCGGCATGCCACCCTTTAAACAGAACTTGAAGGACGAAGATATCTGGAAAATTATTTTATACATTCGGAATTTTGCAAAAAATAATTAATGTCTCGGCTCAGCCTCATCATCCCGTAGAAGTATGAAAGGCCAAACACACAGTAAACTCGCAATCTTCGCGCTATTATTGTCAGGACTCCTTGGAGCACCCATTCTCGCAGATGCAAGTGGCATCTGCCCTCAAAAACGTTCCACTTCAAGCGCACCCAATGCCCTTATTGAAAAAAAGAATCCGCTTCCAAATGATGAAAAAACCTTAGCAAGGGGAAAGCTTCTTTATTACCAAAAGGCCAAGCCCACTACCTGCAAAATGTGCCATGGGATGAAAGGCAACGGCAACGGTCGTTTGGCTCCTGGCTTGACACCGCCACCTCGAAATTTTACCTGCACTAAAACCATGAAGCCCCTTTCCGACGGGCAACTATTCTGGATCATTCAAAGCGGTTCGAAAAACACAGCCATGCCCGCACATAGAAACACGCTGAAGAGCACAGAAATTTGGGAACTGGTCCACTTCATAAAAACCTTTATCAAATAGTCTCGCCCCTATGCAAAACCATACTCAGCCCAGATCTGAATTCAAATTCATAGATCTCTTTGCCGGTATCGGTGGCATGCGAATTCCCTTTAAATATATGGGCGGCGAATGCGTATTTTCTTCGGAGATTGACCCCTCCTGTCAAAAAATATACGATCTCAATTACGGTGAAAAACCTGAGGGAGACATCACCTGCATTGCTCCAGAATCAATCCCCGATCACGATATTCTGCTAGCAGGGTTTCCCTGTCAGGCCTTCAGTATCATCGGACGACAAAATGGGTTTTCCGATTCGCGGGGTGTTTTATTTTTTTATATTGAAAATATATTGCGTGAGAAAAAACCTGCCGCATTCCTTTTAGAAAACGTCAAACGATTGCGCTCCCACGATGAAGGACGGACTTTTCAGATCATTCAGCAAAAACTGATAGACCTTGGTTACCATATCCACTCAAACGTTTTGAATTCGCTCGATTTTGGCCTGCCTCAAAAGCGAGAGAGAACTTATATCGTCGGGTTTCGCGAACCCACTGCCTTCGAGTTTCCCAAAGGTTCCCAGACTTATCAAGAACTCTCCTCGATACTGGAACGTCTCACCGAAAAACGCTACCAGGCCTCGGAGCACATCATCAAACGTAGACAAGATGCCATGAAGTCCAAGCCACCCAGCCCCGGTATCTGGCACGAAAATAAAAGCGGGAATATCTCAGCCCTGCCCTATTCTTGCGCACTACGCGCCAACGCATCGCACAACTATTTACTCGTCAACGGAGAAAGGCGACTGACCGAGCGGGAAATGCTACGCTTACAGGGCTTTCCAGAAAACTTCAAAATTTCAGGAAGCTATAGCCAAATGCGTAAGCAAGCTGGAAACTCCGTCAGCGTACCCGTAATTAAAGCCATCGCCGAAAACATGCTCCGCGCACTGAAATTAAAGCCCCACCCCAAAAAGAAATTCAAATCATCACGCAAGACATTGACCAGTGCCAGTGTATAGAAACAATAGGAAATGAATGCCTTGAAAAAACCAGCTAGTTTGAATCATTTTTTAATCCATCGCCCCTTTTGGTCTGGCTTTATTTCTTTATCCATACTCTTCCTGGGACTCCTCTATTTCAACGCATCTGTAATAGAAGAACGTTTCTTTGAAGAGCAAGTCGCAAACCATAACCCAGACCCAAAGCCTGCTTTTTTTTGGGGACGCCTCCAAAGCTCTCCCGCAAAAGGTTATTTCGAACTGAAGGATTTATCAGGTGGTATCGTAAGGTTTTCAACAACTTTAAATCCACGACCGGGCCGATACCTTGTTATCTTGCAAGGCTACATGAAAGATGACCGAACCGTTCATGTTCTTCACAGAGAAGACCATGCCAATATCATTTTGAAGTTTGGTGCATCCGCATTGGCATTGGGATTCCTGTTATGGAAATTATTTCAGACTCTCAATTTCACAAAGAGCGGATTACAACTGACCCATCGTAAAAATATATAAAGCAATGCCAGACTTACTCAGCCACGCCGCATCGGCCTATCTTGCAAAAAATATAAAACCAAAATCCTCGCTATTTTCCAGACGGTACTTTGGAATGGTTTTATTCGGCGTATTTTTACCCGACATTGTTTCCCGAGGCACCATGGCCCTGCTTCCAGAATTGACCCTCACCGCCCAATATTTTCACACGCCCATAGCCTGCTTCTTGCAAACAGTTTTGATATCCTCCCTGTTCATTCGTAAACAGAGATTGCGGGTTTTTCAAGCAGTCACCCTCGGGTGGATTTTGCACCAAACCTTCGACCTCGCACAAACAAACCTGGGGGCCGGATTTTACTATGTGCTATGGCCTATTTATGACCTTCCCCTGCGAGTCCCACTATTACAAGCCACCGATTGGCCCTGGGTCGCAACAATCACAGTACTCATGGCCGTGGTTTCGGAAAAACTATTAAAGAAAAAGAAACAAAAGTGAAAAAGCTTGCCCCTAAGAAGGCCCTTTGAGTTAGAATAAGAAAACAATTACGGAGTTCATTTTATGGCAGAAGTAAAATTTGAAAAAGCAATGAAGCGCTTGGAGCAAATCGTAGAAGATTTGGAAAAAGGCGATTTGGACATAGACAAATCCCTGGAAATGTTTGAAGAAGGCATCAAAATGTCTCGCGTCTGTTCGCAAAAATTGGCAGAAGCAGAATCGAAGATCGAAAAACTGACGCAAGATAAAAAAGGCGATTTGGCCCCCCAGTTATTTCCAGAAACCAAGGACGAAGACGATTCAGAAGTACCCTTCTAATTCCATTCCCCTTCCCCTTGCGGGAAACACCGCATGACCAGCAAAACCGAAAAACTGAGACTCGATCAACTCCTCGTGCAAAAAGAAATCGCAAGCACACGCGAACGCGCCCAGGGATTGATCCTTGCTGGTAAAATACGCGTAGACGGCACACTCGTAGACAAACCCGGGAAATTGATCGGAGTAGACAGCCTCGTAGAATCCGTTGGAGAACTCCACCCCTACGTCAGCCGAGGCGGACTGAAACTCGAGCTCGCGCTGGAAAAATTCTCCATAGAAACCAAAGGCAAAACCGCCATAGACATCGGCGCATCCACAGGAGGCTTCACCGACTGCCTATTACAAAATGGCGCGACCAAAGTCTATGCCGTCGATGTGGGATACGGACAACTCGCCTGGAAACTGCAAACCGACGAACGAGTCCACAGACTCGACCGCGTCAACGCTCGACACCTCAAAGTAGAAGATATCGGAGAGAGCGTCGACCTCGCCGTGATCGACGTGTCATTCATCTCCCTGAAACACATCCTGCCCACAGCATGGCGCGTCCTCAAAGAAGGCGGCGACTGCATCGCCCTCGTCAAACCCCAGTTTGAAGTCGGCAAAGACCAGATGGAAAACAAAGGCATCATCAAAGACCCCAAAAAACATCAGCAAGTCTTAGAAACCCTGATTGACTTCGTAAAATCACAAAATCACGCCATCTACGGCTTGCTCCCCTCCCCCATCCACGGACAAAAAGGCAACAAAGAATTCCTCATGCACTTCGCCGAACCCGGCAGAGAAGGGGAATTGGGTATCGAGGCTATTCAGAATGTACTGCACGAATAATTGATCCTCAATTTTTCATAAAAACTACAAATATAAAAAGGCATCCTGCGAAGCAGAGTGCCTTTATCTTTGGGTATTCACCCAAAGCGGGGTTAGATTAATAACAATTGGGGACAGAATGAGTCCGCTTTATGATCCTTTTGTGGAATGAAGCAATCGATTTATGATGATATCAATGCCTGCTTTCGGCCATTAGCGGTCATTCGCAATCTTATGCAGGGTGACTAGTGCCAGTTGGATGTAGTGTCAAGACTACCGCGAACTTTTGAACAAGAATCGAACAGCTTCCTCTGAAAATCCTTCAAACATATATTCGACACGATCAGCATCCACGAAGGAATAGTTTTTCTTATATTCTGTGACAGCGGTGCTATCTTTACAAAAGTCGACAAGTCTCACGTTGTGCTTTAGCACGCCGAGCATCTTCTCGTCCCACCACGAATGATAGTTAGAAATCATTTTATAAAGTACGATTTTTATATACTCGTCATGCTCAGGAAGTGAGAACCCGATAACTGAGAAGCCTAAGTTGTATCCTCCTGTTCTTCCCAATCCGTTCCATAAATCCAATATAGGACTGGCATAGACAAATTTTACAGCTGATGGTGACAGGATAAATGGCGCATTGAAATCCCTGTCCCCCGCATAGTAGTCGTCTACTTTCTTAAGCCGATGTATATGCAATAGTGGGTCGTCAGGAGATCTTGGACCCGCGACGATAGGTTCAGCACCGTATCTATCTAGATCGTCAAATACCGTGTTGAGATTACTGCTCGTTAATCCTTGCTCGGTCAGTACGCTTTTTAGATCCAAGTAGTGTCGATCATAGAACCAGTCAACTGATCCATGGAGTTTCAAAATGACAAGCTCTTCTAAGTCCGAATCTACAGTATTAGTCTGTAGTCCGACCGTTTTATAGCGATGAGGAAAAAGTCGATACGGCTTGCCAACATGGTCCAACGCTCGTTCAAGCACAATGTCATAGTTGGTCGATAGAACATAGTCGTGAAGAGAGAGGCATTCAGCGAAGCGGTAATAAACATCTGGTAACTTGTCAGCATTGGGCGTTCTTTCATGAATTATTTGGCCTATGGCCTTGCGCATCATGATTTGCGATTCGTTCCCTTCGCTACTCCAGGTTTTGCTTCCACGAAGACCAAGAAAGTGTTCAATATCCAGATAAGACATGAATTGTTCGAAGTCTACAGGCTGCTCTGTTGCGCGGATTCCAAAACAGGCTTCCCGATAATTTAAATATTCGTCTAAGTCGCGATGGAATTTTGTATCTAGGCCGTAGTGAGCCTC
>JAJDBG010000094.1 GCA_029261475.1 Nitrospinaceae bacterium | reverse complement strand
CAAATGACGACACGGGCATTGCTTCGATCACAAATAAACAGCCGGAAAAAAGATTCCTCTTCGTCATCTCTTACTGCAACCTCTTGAGATTCACCTTCGACTCCGTCCATTTCTTCATCATCCAATTCATCGAGACCCACATCTTCGCGCGTCAAATCTTCTTCAAGAAACAAACCGTAGGGATCGTTCAGTGTCGATGCAGAAGCCTCCCTGAAACGGTTGGGTTTATTCTCAGTAAATAGAACTTGACCAAATACCCTATCCGCAGGCTGACCATTTTCTGTGGGGACTTCTTTCCAATACAAAACCCGGTTATTAGCGGTGTCGGAAACAAATAATCCTGTTTTTCCAACCACAACATCTGTCGGCCAATACATACTTGAGGCACTAGCTCGATCCTCACCCATGCCCATATTGACATCTCGGCTTTCAAAGTCTTTTTGCCCTAGAACCACATCTGCCGGTTGCCCATTTTCTCGAGGTAGCTTGTTCCAAATGAGAACACGATTATTGCCTTGATCCACGACAAATAATCGCTCTGCCTCTGCATCCCAGGCAACTCCCATTGGAAAACTCATAGAATCGGCTGAAACGTTATCGAATTCGCCCTTGTTTGGCTCTCGCTCATCCATTCCAGCCTGTCCAATACAAACATCAGAATTCCAGCCATCACCAAAGGGAATTTTATTCCAGATCAGAACACGATGATTGTCCTTATCTGCAATAAAAACATGCTGGTCATCTCCAGAATCAATTCCCATGGGGAAAAATAAGGAGCCCGAACCGGTAAAGTCTCGGCGATTGGCTTCGTTATCGTCCATATTGTCCTGCCCCAGCACCATTTGTGGGGGTTCGCCATCTTCACTGGGCAGTCCCTGCCATCGCAAAGCACGATGGTTTCCACTATCCACAACATACAGTTTTCCGTCGATCACAGACAAGCCCGCGGGTTGAGAGAGTGTGTCTTCTTCGCATTTGCTGATAGTAAAACCTTCGAGATTTTCGTCACCAAGGCCCGATGTCATCTCATCAAGAGTGGTGGTGATGCCTCTATTCTCGAGACAGTCGGCAAAGTCTTCCTGACCAAGAACAACACTGGCAGGTTCTCCATTTTCCTCTGGAAATTGATCCCATACTAAAACACGGTGATTACCACGATCGGAAACAAAAAGCATGTCTCCATATTTACAAATATACTGCGGCTCAGAAAGCGTATTATCACCCGGATCATCTGCCCCGCGATTGGCTTGTAACATGGAAAAATCGCCCTGCCCCAAGACCATGTAAGCACCCTTTTCGGGTCTTACTTCCTCATCTACCTCGTCAATTTCATCGAATTCATCTTCTTCCAGAACTTCGTCAAAATTTTCGACTTTTTGTGCAGGATGAAATTCTTCGCCTGTAGATTCGTTTTCAGATTCGCCATCACTGGCTTCGGTTATTTCTTCTTCCGACATGTTTCCCCCATTTGGTGATTAACAACTTCAATTATTTAGCAACCTGCTTGAGGTAACCTCAATTCGGCATTTCAAGTTTCTGCCACATGGAAATCACTTTGCGACCGTTACGGTCCTGATTGGAGCCGTCCCAAATTGCAAAAGCGATCAGCACGGGTCTTTCATTCTGAAATACAATATCCCACTTATTCAAAGTATCTAATGTTCTGTAAAAAACCACTTTCCAAATCCCATCTTTCCAAACCCCTTTGCCTAAAATATTTTGCTTCGTTTGGGGTTGGGGTGTCAAGGTTCCAAAACCTTCTGCATTCATCTCTTCAACAGGGACATCTCTGAATGGATTCAGGGAATCAACGGGGTTGACTTCACCGCCAAAAATCATAACATCCAAATCAATCCCATCTGTTGCGTATTCTAATTTCTTTTTCGTTTCAATTTCGGTCTGCCAGTCAGCCCGCCACTGCCAGATATTGACTACCTTTGCACGGTTTCCCATTCCAAAAAAGGGTTCACTATGACCATGTTTGTGCAACACGGCATCGCCCAAAGCAAATTCAATGGCAACCGCATCCTTAAAATCTTGATGACGCGTGGAACTTCGGTCTGGACTAGGATCGCTCCACTGCAAACGAAAGGCAATCGCCTCATCATTGACCACGGTTTGCACTTTGATACGGTTGACCGGATTATTCCGCGCACTTAGTGGCAGTGTATGAACTGACTGCGCTGGCACCTTATCCCATATTGGGCTGTCAGGGTCGAAGTCGATTTCTTCATCCACTTTTGCAACATCGAGACTGATCTCGAAACCTGCAGGCTCATATTTGTCACCCTGTATTTGAGAATGGACGTAATGAGTCAGGCTCCATCGCTCCTTATCGGTTAAATGGGTATACGCTTTCATCGGCGTTCCGTCAAGCCCTGCGGTGAGCGTGAGATAAATATCCTTCAACTCAAAGCCATATTTGTATGCGTTGGGATTGCTCAAGTCATAAACAAAAACCCTATGATCCCAAATATCAAATAGATCAAAGGCTAATTCCCCACCACCTTTCAAGTCTGAACCGTGGCACCGTGAGCATTGAGTCTCTCCATAAATTTCCTTACCCAATGCGATGGACTCAGGCGTTGCAGAAGGGACAGAATCTACCTGAACAGCGGGTTCAGGTTTCTCACTAAGAAAGCGATCAGAGAATCCTTTAATATACTGAACAGTTCCCCAAATCTCGTCTGGAGTCAAGGAATCCTTCCATGCAGGCATCCCCGTACCGGGAATACCTTCTGAAATGGTCTTGTAAATATCGATATCCAAGGGCAAAGAACCCGTCGGGGTCGAACGACGCTTGTAAATCCCCGTCCGAAAATCTCGCGGCCAGGGATAAAGGTAGTCCACCGCTTTGCCACCGCCGTTACCGTCAGCACCGTGGCAATAAATACACATATGCTTATAAACGGTAGCTCCAAGCGTATTTTTCTCAGCAGACATCGCTTTCTCAGCAGACATCGCTGTAATAGGAGACAAAGCGAGGCAGAAAAATAATAAGCTACCTGTAAGCCAAAAATATTTTTTAACGCACATAAGGTTGAGGGGTGGAAAGTGAATAGCGTTCTTCGTTTCCGTTCAGCCCGTCTTCAGCAACATCGACCCAAATGTCCTCGCAGTTCTTCCTATAATCTACGCCTAGACAATAAAACAATGGGTTCCTATTAGTGTAATAAATCAGCGGCGTCGAAAAATAAACCGCCAACTTATCATATCGGGCTATGTCTATAGCTTGCTCCATATTGGTCTCTGCTGAAAATACTTTACGCATGATTTTCCTGATAACCATGTAATCCAGCGTGCCATCCAGATCGAGATCGTAATAAGTTGAAATCAAACCCGGAACACTCTGCAATTCCCACCCTCTATATGAAGGTGCCTTCCAGCCAGGTTCCTTTGGAATAACAATCCTGCTCCCAACTGTGTCAGTGGTATTGCTTTCCCATCCATCCATTGCCAAAACAAAAAGCGGGTTCCCAAAAACAAGAAATATTACGAACCCGAGGACTGTATGTTTCACAAGCGGGAACTCCTGTTCAAGAAGGTTAGCTACCTTATGTCATTGTACTATAAACTTGGAGAACTTAAAAAATGAACTGTACGGCTACTACTCTGTCTGTCTTTTAAGACGGTCTTTAAACTAAAGCATCCAATGCTTTATCTATAGACACAAAGACTTCGAATACTTGCTCGAATTTTGCCATTTCAAAAACCTCTCGTGGAGCCCCCTGCAAACAGGCCAATACAAATTTTCCCTGCTCCTGCTCCAGCTTTCTCAAACAATTTATAAAGACGCTTAAGGTCGAACTGTCCCAATACGACACCTGCTCCAGATCGACTGCAAATTTTTTAAACCCTCTCAAAATATAGGCATCGATCAAACGAGCAAGATCGCCCGAATTATAAATATCCAATTGCCCTGCAAGCTTTATGACAATAACATCGCCCACATCCTTGCAGTTGATATCTATCTTTCCCATCAAGCCGAGAATTTCCTTGTGAATTTTTTCCATAATTATAGGGTCACTTCTCGCAAGAGAGATAAATTAGAAAAAATTGAATACTCTATTATAACAAAGTCCGGCTATGGAAACCGGGAGAAAATACCAGTTCTTTTAAGGATCATTTTAACAGGGAAATTGATCTGCGCTGGTAATAAATAGCAAAATTTTTGAAAACTGGAGGGTAAAAACCGAGGATAAGACCGTCAAACCTAAATTCTCACATGCTCTAAAGATTTCTCAGCGTAATCTTAGCGATTAAGGTCTCTTTTTTGTCTTTTTTAGAACAGAGGAAATCCACTGTCCTGTAGAATTAACGTGGGAGTCGTATCGTTTGAAATTGAATCCATAGTATTTAGCGAAACGAACCAGGTCTTTCTCTTTAAACCACAAGCTGTTCTCAGAAATTCCCGATCGGTTATCTTCCCAACCGTATTCAGGTTGGATTTCAAATTCATAAGTTCCACTCTCCAATTCAATGCTTTTGAATCCAAGAGTATTTTTAGAGAATTCTGATGAGATATGCCCACAAAGGACAACCGTGTCTGCATGCTTCAGGCAGTTTTCAAGAAGCCACCAGGGCTTTGATGAATGGTAGAGGACTCCGGCACAATAAATAATGTCAATTTGTTCCGTTACCAATTGAGGAAAGAGATGCATGTCGCCCAGAATAAGCTCAAAATTTTTGAAATTGTATAAGGAACTGACGAGAGAAGTTTTAGCATAATTGATAGGACGACCTTCAATCGCTATGACCTTCTTTGCTCCTTGACGTGTGAGCATCACACTTTGATTCCCTTCATACGGCCCCAATTCTAAAACCGTTTTATTTTTAAAATTCACTGCAGGAGGGGGATCTTGCCAGTTCTCCCCTAAAAACAGTCCTCGCCAGAATAAAAATTCCAAAAAATCAAATTGCATCAAGTCCTTCAATTCATCATTGATGATATACACATCCATGAGACTCTTAAAGTGAATGACTTTTGCCTTTGAAATCTTTTCTATCTGCGTGATTGTTTCATACAACCCCTCAGCCTCCTGACTTGAAGCAATGACCACCGTATCGGAGGCCTTGAGTTTCGACAGGTCTTTAAGCGGTTTAACCGCAAGCCCTTCAACTTTTGAGCCGGGGACATAGTCCTGCTCCCTTTCATAAACGCCTCGAAAGGATATTCCACCGGTGCTGATTGCCTTTAAAAGCACCTGCGCCGCAGTTTTTGTTCCAACCACTGCGATACCACCACCCAATTTTTTCAGGGAAGCGTTGAGGTAGTTCGGCAATCCAAGTTGTGCGGAAAGAAGTTTATCCAGATTCATTAAGGTCCCCCATATTCAAAAAACATTGCGTTTTATTTTCAAGCCAGCCATCAATCTTTAATCACCAGGCTTTCAATCTCTGAATCGGGAACGCTACGAGTGGACTGAATCTTCCACCTTCGATAAAGCATGGGGATCAACATTTTCAGGGCGTCAATTTTACTCTTGAACAAAACCCAACCCTGGCCTCGATAAGTAAAGTATGTCACATCCTGAAGTTGATGACGTATGATCGAAATAAAGTATTTGAAGAACATTTTCAATGAATAATTTTTGATCAAAACAAAAATATCATTGCGCTTGCAAAGGTAAGCGTAGCGATCACTGTACAAGCCAACCGTGGCAGTGCCAATATGATATACCTTGGCTTGCGGTAAATACACGCATTGCAATCCCAGTAACTGGCACCGCATATTCAAATCCACATCTTCCGCAAAAATGAAAAAATCCTCATCAAAAAGACCTGCCGTTTCGAACAAGCTTTTGCGATAGATCCCTGCTCCAGCACAAGCTCCAAAGACGTAATCTTCTTTATCGTATTGCCCCACATCTTTTTCCCCTTGCCCTCTTCCACCGCCAGCAGACCAGGCATGAAACAAATCGCCGGTATTGTAAAAAGCCTCGCGGTCATGAAGGAACATCATCTTGCTTGTGCCCATCCCGCATTCCGGGTGTCTCTCCATTCCCTCGACCAGCTCTTCCAGCCAATCGGGTTCCACTTCGATGTCATTGTTCAGCAAACAAATATACTCTCCCCGTGAAACTTTGATGCCTTCGTTACAGGCAATGGCAAATCCCATATTGTCGGGCATTTTCACCAAATGCACCCAGGGATACTTTTCCTCGATCAGTTCTCGCGATCCATCTATGGAGCCGTTGTCGATGACGATGACTTCACACGCGTCCATAGTTGTCTTGGCAAGCGAGTCGAGGCACATGCCGACGAATTTCAAGCCATTCCAATTGGGGACAACAACACTCGCTTTTACAGGGATATCTTCTTTTGGCTCAATCATTTTCAGAATCTATGAATGTGGGTTCTGTTCTTCAAACTCGGCAAGAAATTTCTTCGCGCCGCTGTGGTCGGGATCGATCTGTAAACATCGCAAAAATAAATCACGTCGCGATTCTCCGTCTGCCAGCAGTCCCAATCGAAACAACGAAGCAGAGCGGATGTTATCATATGTATCGGTCGAATCGACGATTTCCTGAAATCGTTTGCGAGCCTCTTCTTCTTTTCCTCCCTTGGCAAAAGCGGATGCAAAAGCGTAGTTCAAAAAACAGTTGTTCGGATGCTCTTTAACGATAGAAGAAATCGTTTCGTAATCTGGTTTTTCCGAAACTTTGGCAAGACATTCCCCAATCTTTGCCACAAACCACTCGCGGTCACTGGGATTTTCAATGTCTCTCGTTTGCTCTAACAACTGCCTCATCCCGCCCACTTGTTTGCCTTTCAAACAAACATCCAGACAAGCTTCCCACACAGAAATTTTTTCTGGCTGATTTTTCCGCACTTCTTCAAATAATTTTCCTGCAGAATCCAGCTGATTTTTCGCCAGTTCGATGCGCCCCTGTTGGTACTTCCACTCCGATACATTTTCAAAGCTCAACTTATCCTCAAATAGATGCCATTCTTCTTTTAGCAAGCGTTCTGCTTCGTCGATTTGATTCAATTCTATCAGCGACGTGGCAAGCAATATTCTGATATACCAACGCTGTGGCTCGCGCTCTATGACTTTTGAAAACGCTGAAACCGCTTCGGAAAATTTTTTTAAATGATGTGACAGCTCACCCAAATAAACCAGCCCATCCAAGTCTTCAGGATTGAGCCGAATCAACTTTCGACATTCTTTGTATGCAAACTCCACCCCTTCCGGGTTGAAGTCGGAACGATCTATGCCGGGAATATGCGGGCCCGACTTCGTCAATAGTTCCATCCAAAGCATTTTTTCTTCCCAGGGAAGGGTCAATGGATCCTTCTCCTGAGAACGAAAAGCCGTCAACCGGTAAATAGGGAAGCGGCACAATGCTGTTTTCACTCGTTCATAACGCAGGCCAGTAAAATCTTCCAGAATGGAAGGGTCCAAATCATGAAAAGCACGGACTAGCAAGGGCGGCTTGTGGCGCAACAATCCACCAATCAAGGAATCGTAAAAAACCTCTAAAAAAGGAGTGTTCCAAGGTCCAATACAGTAATGCAGGTAGGTGTCAGAAGAAGGTGCATCTACATAATGATAAAGCTGACTGAAAGTGCCCCACACATATATCCGCTCTCGCTCTTGACCCTTAAGACGACGCCAGCGTTTCAACAGCTTTCCTAAATAAGGAACGTAGATATATTGATCAAATTTTTCATATTGAGCCAGTGTCTCTTTAGCACAGGGACGCGTATAAAAAAACAACAGGCTCTTGACGTTAAAAGCGACGATGCAGAAAAACAAGACACTGAACGCAATGGCATAAGTGGGAGGCCAGGAAACCATGAAATGAATCGACACTCCCGCCGCCACTGAAAGCCAGGCCAGCGAAGGCAGAAAATGATAGCGCGAAAATGCGCGCTGTCCGATGATCATTCCCACCGTTGCCAGTATCAAGCCCGCAAAAACAATCCCCGATTCGGCTACCATCAATAGAATGATCCCCGGAAGTCCTGCTATCCATAGCGGTAGCGTTCGCTTAAGCAATTGTTTGATTTCAGGAATATGACTGAAGTAGATCGATTTTGTGAGCGTGGAGCGTATCGTCGTCGCGTAACGGCAACCCAGTTGTTTGCGAGAGAGCTCATCCATATGCCCGGCTCTCCGCTCTGCCCATTGTGATACGAGAATGGGGATAGCCGCTCCGATTAGAAACAAAATTCCCGCGACCAAACCATAATGAAAACACAACAAAGGTGTGAGGATCACCGAAAAAAGAACCGTGGTGGTTTTTCCGAAGGTAGCGATTCCAAAACACAATCCCGCAAGGAACACCATCGACCCCCCGGTACAAACCAACGCGCCTCCAGCAAGCATGAAGGGGATGTAAAATTGTTCGTGATTGAACGAACCAGAAACCAGATCGGGCGAAGTTCCATAAAATGCATAAAGCCCTCCAGCAACAGCGGCCGCCCAAACATTCCCCGTCATCCCCCACACTGCCCCGTAAATCGCCCAAACAGCCGCTATGTGAAATGCCGTTTGAAGATGCCGTACACGCCGAGTACCTCCTTCGGGTGGACCGTATAAACGGTCGATCCATTTCATCTTCCAAATGGGGATACCGATCAACGCCAGATCTTTTTTCCAACGCAAACCCCATCGGGAAAACCGGGGAATGTAGGTGTGGACTGCGAAATCATCGTCGATAGGAAAATTCAGGAAAGGCTTGCGGATAGCGATGCTGAGTCCGCCTAAAATGAGCATTAAAATAATGTGGACTTCCATAAGTTGCGTCGATCAAACCTCAAAGTTTTATCCAGCTGTTTATTATGTCGTACGTGGGAACCAGGCCTCCAGTTCCCATTCTTCCCAATCAAAAGGGCCTCGCGGTGAATCCGCGTTCAAAGTATCTTTCCGTATCCATTCTTGCTCAATGTACTGAATCAAAACAGAACTCGCCAAACGATTCTCTTTCATATAAGAGGCCGGGATCAACAGGAGAGAAGGCTCTGCGGAGCGCATTCGATCTACAATGAGCTGATCTACCATTCGCGGAATCGGCGCGTCATAGAATTCACTTTTCTGCCTATATAAAAACGGCGTTGTACGCATGAAAATAGAGTACTGCTCCGGGAAAATCATCGGCCTTTCAGAGGCCAAATAAACCAAACTCCCAAATCCCACAAAGACGATGGGTCTATTCGCAGGTGTATTTTGTTGAATGTATTGCACGGTGTTACGGTAAGACTCTGCCTGATAAGGAGTCGCTTGAATCGATTCCACATACTTCAGTTCCAATGGAACGCCATGCACCCCGTAATGCCAGCCGATTTTTAACGCCGGATAGAAAAAATAAAACACACAAAATACAACCGCCAAAATATTCACAGGTTTACGCATTTTCTGAAACTTGACAATGCTCGCAAACAAAATCGCCAGCAAGATATAACTGGGGAGCAAATTAACGTAATGCGTGACCGACCGACGAATTAAAATCAAGGTCTCTGCGTCGATCAAAAGCGAATAGACCAATAGGATAACGAGTGAAATATTGACGGCTTTGAGCTTCCACCGGAAAACCAGAGAGTACAGTAAAAAAAGCACCCCGCCTGCAAAGGTCAAAACAACCGTCCAGTATCGCAAGGGATCTACCAGGTAAAAATTCAGATCCGCTATCCAATTGCCAAGTGGAAGATATGGAATGGGCGGAAGAAGGGGTTTCCAGTAATAGCTTTCGGTAGGCTGAGTGCCACTGTTCAAGGGATTAAAACTAAAGGCAAAGGTCTCAAGCGGTGTCAAAGCCAACAAGCTTCCATACACAGCAAGGGAAGGAAGGAGGCAGGGTGTTAAGAATAACCACAGACGAGATTTTAGATCTTCATTTTCTCTAAAAATAGCGGACCCCAAACCAAGACAAAAAACTCCCACCAGCACAGCACCTATTCCAAAGACCACCGGCTTGGACAACAGAGCAAGCAAAACAAAAAATCCAGCAATGACAAGCTTCCAGCCACTTCGGTCTTTATTGAAATAGGATAAAAGAAAATACAGGGAAGCGATCATACCAAGAAATGCAAAGGCATGACCGTATGTGCTTTCGCGGCTGGCCAATCCCGAGCAGGACATCAAAGCCGCCCAGAAAGCCCAACCGGGACACACGAAATAGCGTGCAATGCGATAGGAGAAAAACGCCGTGAATGTCGCAAGAACAGAAACTGCGAGCCTCGGCAAAATCAAATTGACATCACCTGTCAACTTGTAAAGCATGGCGGTAAAATAAGGACCCGCCGGTCCGTACTGAGCGAAAAAATCGCGGTAAATGACTTTTCCTTTTAAAATATCCAGTGCCTGAAGAATTTCTTTGCCTTCCTCAGGATTGATCTGGTAGTCCAGAAGCCATAAGCGTTTGCCAAACATGAGAAAGCAAACAAAGTACAAAAGAAATGCGTCGCTAAATAACCATGCAAATTTTTTTGACGCAATCGAATCGGACATGCAACCTCATTAAAACCAGGAAAAAGTATTTCACTCGCGAAGCCTATCGACGCTTGCGGTATTTTATCATAAAAATATTGAATAGCAGAAGCGCGCCATTTTATGCAATGCCGAGTTGCGAATATTAGAAGAATCCCTTATTCTTGCAATCCAATTTAATATCTTTTTCTTATTGAAGGAATCCATGCAAATCAATCCTCGTATATTTCGCGAATATGACATCCGCGGTATTGTTGAAGACGACCTGACTCCTCCCGCCGTCGAATTGATTGGGCGCGCGATAGGAACCGTTATCCGCAGACACGGCGGTCAAAATGTAACACTGGGACGCGACATGAGAAGCAGTTCCCCACAAATCCGGGACGCTGTCCGCAAGGGTCTTCTTTCCACCGGTTGCAATGTTTGGGACATCGGTCAGGTCCCTACCCCCGTCGCCTATTTTTCGCTCTATCATCTAGAGCCAGATGGCGGAATCATGATCACGGGGAGCCACAATCCACCTGAGTTCAATGGATTGAAAATCAGCCTCGGCAAACACAGTATGTACGGAGAGCAAATTCAAAAATTGATCGGACTGATTGAGGCGGGGGATTTCGAATCGGGACAAGGCACGGCGGAAACTAAAGATGTTCGATCTGCTTATATGCAAAAAATTGCGGACGATATCAACATCCCACGCAAAGTTCGCTTCGTCGCCGATGGCGGTAATGGGTGCTTTGGTCTTGTCGGACTCGACCTGTTTCAAAAATGCGGACAAGAACCTATCGAATTGTATTGCGAACCCGATGGAACCTTTCCCAATCACCACCCCGACCCCACGGTTGAGGAAAACCTTCAAGACCTGATCGCTCTTGTGAAAAAAGAAAAAGCAGAGCTAGGGATCGGATTCGACGGCGACGCAGACCGCATTGGCGTTGTCGATGAAAAGGGCGGCATCATTTGGGGCGATCAACTGATGACTCTGTTTGCCCGCGACATCTTGCGCAAGCATCCTGGAGCGACCATTGTCGGAGAAGTGAAATGCTCCCAAAACCTGTTCAAAGACATTGAACAACGCGGCGGCAAAGCCGTCATGTCTCCAGCAGGGCATTCCCTCATCAAAAATAAAATGCGCGAAACAAAGGCACTGCTCGCTGGTGAAATGAGTGGTCATGTCTGTTTTTCAGATCGTTATTATGGATTCGACGATGCCACCTATGCCGCCTGTCGCGTTCTCGAAATCGTAGCAAACGCCGACTGCCCCTTGTCCGAATTGCTCGCCGATCTTCCCAAAACAGCAACGACTCCCGAGCTACGCATCGACTGTCCCGATGAAAAAAAATTCGATATCGTACGAGAGCTGACAGAAAATTTTCGCAAACGCTACGAAGTGATCGACATTGACGGGGTTCGCGTGGACTTTGGCGACGGCTGGGCATTGGTACGCGCATCCAACACCCAACCCGCTCTCACACTGAGATTTGAAGCCAGCAATGACGAACGATTGAAAGAGTTGGTTCGAATCGTACAAGAAGAAATGCAACCCTATCATTCATTCATAAAATTTCCAGAGGACCTATGCTGATAAAATATTTGCACACACGCTTTCGGGTTTCCGACATGGACCAATCGTTAAAATTTTATCGTGATGCTCTCGGCATGGAAGTCACCGAACAAAAAACCTCCCCACGTGGATCACAATTGGTCTTCCTGCAGTTCCCGGATTCTGAAGGGGAATTGGAACTTTGCTCCTTCCCATCAAGCGGCGGAGTGCAAGTGCCCGAAGACCTCGTTCACCTTGCCTTCGAAGTGGATGATTTGCAAGCTTGCAGTGAACGTCTGAAACAAGCAGGCATCCCCATAACAGAAGGCCCCATTAAGGGCGACGGTGGAATGCAATTCATGTTCACCGAAGATCCAGACAAATACGAAATTGAGTTGATACAATATCCCCAAAAACTAAGACTCGTTGCCCGATAGGATAAAAACGCCGAAAGATAGATGGCTTAACTTTCGAGCCTGGCTCCTGATAAATTTGCGATTTTAAAAACCGGAGATCAAATTTTAAAAACTGATTCAAGGGAATAAAAGGGTCATTTTTTCGACCATAGATAGTAGCGCAGTTGGTTTTTTTATTTATATATACAGTCCAGAACAAAAGAAAGGGGCAATCACCAAATATATATAATTTGAAACAAAAACTAGAATGCTGGTGTGTCTGTTTAACAGCTCACCATCACCCTCATCGATAACGCTTGCGACCTTACAAGGGGGACTAGTGATGAATAAGATATTAATTGTAGAGGATGAACCACAACTGCATGATTTGCTTGGAAGCATTCTGAAAGAATGTTCTGTAAAAATAACGAATGCCCTGACGGCCGAGGAAGCGATTGAAATAGTAACAACTTCCCCCGAAGAATTTGCAGTCATTATTTCAAATCATAATATGGGAAATGGGATGACGGGTGGCGAATTTCTAAAATTCATTCGCGAACACCATCCCCGAACGATTCGAATATTAATGACAGGTGGCATAGACAGAGATTCACTTAAGGAAATGGTCCGTCAAGGTGAAATTGACGGCTTCTCAGCCAAACCAATTCTGGTGGATAATTTCATAAAACAGGTAGAAGAAGGTATCGCCTCTTATGCGGCAAGACTAAGCAGTTAAAAAACAGGGTTTTCATTTTAGAAACAGAATGGAGCAGGTGCAGGGGATAATGATCCTCTGCATTTGTAGAACCTCCGACTCTGCACAAACAACAAACTTTCTAATTGAGTTTATTTATTCATTTGCTAGATCGGGAAGTTGCAATACAGGCGTGTACATTCCCTTCAGTTCTTTCCGCCACCAGGTTCCCTCTTTTTCCCTTGTCTCCCCATCTGTGAAACGGTAGTCGTAAAGCACAGCCCTGATGTATTTAGGTGGCGTGTCTGGAAAGGGATTGCTGGCAAGAAGATCCAATACCGGTTGCGAACCTTTCAGCAGTTGGGTCATCATACGAACGAGCCAGGGATTGCGTTGATAGTTCCCTAAAGCCGCAAACCACATTTGCCAATCCAACCGAGGTTGATGTGGCGCGATAAAAGAAGGTGCTTTTTTCAGATCACCCGGTTTCCATTTGAATCCATACTCCCGCCATTCTTTCCCATCCAAACTACCTTCAATAGATATTTCAGGGCGAGCCGTGGTCATCCACGCAAACAAACCGTAACCATTGATGATGTGATAGGGACGAATGAGATCGTAAATAGCAGACATCACTTGCGGAGGTTTGTAGCTACGATCGATCAGGGGAATCATCTTCATGAAAAAATTCGACGCGATAGATATTACAAGCAGGAAAACAATGAGCCATTGTTTGAATTTTGGTTCGCTCACAAGAGTCGGTTGATCCACTGACGTTGAAGAACTCCAGGGAAGAGTTCTCAAGACTTTTGTTTGCATCATCTTCTTGAGAAACTGATCGTCCAGTAAAACCAAGCACAGAACGATGGTAATCCAGTTGAAGAACCCATAATTCCCGGTCAACAAAATCAAAATTTGAAAAACTGCAAACGCAAAGAAAGCATAAATTCTGAGCTTACGCGTTCCAAATATCAAAAACGGAATCGCCAACTGGATCACAAAAACCATAAACACTGAAAATTGATGGAGGGAGTGTGGCAATTGATGTGCGTACCACCCTATCCATGTAGGTAACGGTTGCGTTTCGTAATGAAAATTAAGAGCCCGCAATTCTTTCCAATTGGGATCTCCACCAAAAGCTTTCACCCAACCAGAGAAAAATATCAGTTTGAATAATAACAATCGTAACAGGAAGATGATCGCCCTTGAAGGCGGTGGTTGATTTGAAGAAAAAAACCGGAACGGAGCGAAAAATACCGCCAGAAATCCCATCTCCAAAAGCAAAATATCCCACTGATAACCCAAAAATTTTCCGCCGACCTGAAGCAACGAAAGGTACATGAACCATAAAACAAACAGCAGAGGTGCGCGCCCTACCCCCATCACTACCAGTAGCGATAAAAAACTCCCGCCATAACAAACTGCCTTTAGAAAGGAGTCTCCCGAATCGAGCCAAAACAAGGTCGGATACTTCCACAAAGAATCACCGCCCGCACGACTTTCTAACTGGCTCAATGTTTCGCTAACAGGAGTGATGCCCTGACTTCCTATCAAGCCTTCAACCTGAACAGCAAGAGAGAGGAAAGCCACCAAATAAATCAGACCCATTAAAAAAAGAAACAAACGACGGATAAGGAAATATTCCGAGCGTTCTCTTTCCAATCGATTCAATACTGAGAAAATCTGATTAAACAATGGCCTTCGTTGTGCAACAAAGTAATAAGCCCGCTCTGTCAAAAACGGTGCCCCGGGAACATTTTGATACAAGGCCAATGGCAAACGTGAGAAACGCCCTGGCCCATAAGCCAATGTTCTAAATACCGCTTCTGCCCCTTGATAAACAGAGCCATCGACCTCTGCCAATTGAACCGATTCTTCAAACCCTTCGCGGGGTATTTGAGGAAACCTTTCACCGACCTCCTGAGATGGAAGATATTCCACTCGATCGCCAGTCGCCCCTTGCCAACGTTCAACGAAGCTCGTACAAAAACCGCAATCTCCATCGTAAATCAAATGCGGTTTGTTTTGAGGTTCTATATTAGAATTCATTTGCGATAATCAGGTAAGTGTTATGACCAAAATGAAAAGGACAGACTAATGTTGGGAGCCATTGCAGGAGACATCATCGGTTCGGTTTACGAATGGAACAATATTAAAACAACCGAGTTCCCCCTGTTTCAAAAACAATCCAAGTTTACGGACGACAGCGTATTAAGTATAGCCGTTGCGGATTGTATTTTAAATGGCGGATCTTTTGCCGAAAAATACAAATACTATTATACCCTTTACCCCAACGCTGGCTACGGTCGAAGATTTGAACAGTGGGCGGGCTCTGACTCCTCAACTCCTTACAACAGCTTTGGCAATGGATCAGCCATGCGTGTCGCTCCTGTCGGGTTCGCCTACAACCAATGGGAAGAAGTCCTACGTATCGCCCAAAAAAGTGCAGAAGCCACGCACAATCACCCCGAAGGCATCAAAGGTGCTCAAGCCGTTGCGGCAGCCATTTTTCTTGCACGTCAAGGTGAAAGCAAACACTCTATCAAAAAATGTATTCAAAAAAACTTCCAATACGACCTGGATCAAAGCCTAGATAAAATACGCCCTCACTATCAATTCGACGTCAGCTCTCAAGGCTCTGTCCCTCAAGCCATTCGTGCATTTTTAGAATCAGACAACTACGAAGACACTGTGCGCAAGGCCATTTCCATCGGTGGAGACAGTGACACCATTGCCTGTATCAGCGGTGGTATCGCCCAAGCCTTTTATGGAGAAATTCCAGCCTTTATCGAAAAGCAGGTTCTGCCCCTTCTAGATGAACCTTTGAGGAAAATAGTTCTCGATTTCAACAAGCGTTTTTTCTGAAAAAATACCATCCCAAAACAATAGGGATTTAATGTTACAATATAAGAAAGTCAGTTCGCTCACCCCCACTCATTGAGCGGGTTGACAGTAATGGGTATATCCCCTAGAATCATTTCACCACACAATCGATTTCCCCTTTGTAAAAGGAGCTGAAGCCTATATATGTCTGACTCATCCGCAAAACCAACCGACTGGATCAAAATGAAGATCGATCCTGAGATCTTTGAAGAACTTGGAGTAAAAGACCCCGAAGAAGCAAAACGGGAGTTGGCCATTACCAAGCGTTTTCGCGAGGTCAAAAAGGAATTGAAAAAAGATCCCGAGAACGCCGATTTGCTTATAGAGCTTGGTTCTCTATATATGGATGGCGGCAATGCTGACGATGCCATCAAGGAATTGACAGCAGTTGTCAGCAAGAACAAGAATAATGCACGCGCACAAAAACTGCTTGGGACGGCCTACGCCATGAACAATCAGGAAGATGAGGCCATCATAGCTCTCAACAAAGCGGCCGAACTGTGCCCCGATGACGCCGAAATATTTTTCAACTTGGGCGGTGTCTATATGTTGAAGGATTTTTTCGAAAATGCAGTCAGAAGTTTTTCAAAAGCTATCGAAATCGACCCCGGTGATACCTTGGCCTACGCGAACCTTGCGGCGGCTTACGATCAATACGGTCAGCTTGATGAAGAAATCAATACTCTGAAAAAGGTTTTGATGTTCAACCCCGAAGACAGGGAATTACGTTCTGCGCTTTCAACAGCTTACTTCAATTCGGGAAATTACGACGAAGCCTTGAACAGTGCTTTGTGCGTGGTCGATCTGGATGACAAAGATCCACAAGCCTACTGTAATCTGGGCAGTTGTTATTCCACCAAGGATATGATTGACGAGGCTATTGGAGCATTCAAAAAAGCCAGCGAACTTTCACCTGATTATTCTCTGCCACACACCAATCTTGGCAGTCTGTATGCAACCGTCGGTCGAATCGAAAAAGCCATTAAAGAATTCAAACAAGCTGTTTCCTTGAATGATCACGATGCACTGGCCTGGTTCAATCTCTACAATTGCTACAAAGAAGTAGGCCGAACCGAAGACGGAAACGATGCGTATCGACGTTATGAAGAAATCATGAAAGGCCAACCTCAAGGGGGCGGAGACAGCGGCGATGCTGTTAACCACAACAACATACCGGGTGGAGTATCGCAATCGGGAGGCTATGCAGGTGGAGGTTCTATGGGAGAAAGTCAACCCGGAACCGAAAGCGCAATATCCTGATTATTAGAAAGTCTTTTAATTCATGCCGCCGTCTAATAATTTATTGCCCTTAGGGGACTCCCTTCCCGCCGATCATTGGCAGACACATGTCAACGCCATTTTCTACGGAATTCAGGGCCCAGGCATACACAACCATTTCCAAACTTACGTCAGTCGGGATCACCGGCTGGCGCATGCTCTTGCCGACGAGTTTTTTGAGCAGGCTCTCAATCTCGAAGACACCCCGATTGTGCTTCACGAATGGGGAGTCGGCAATGGCAACCTCGCCGCTTGTTTTTTGAGCCGACTCAAACAAAACGATGTCGAAGGCCGTGTTTATCCAAGATTGCGCTATCTGCTATGCGATTATTCCCTGGAAATTCTGAAAGGTGCCCGCGCGCATCCCAGACTCCAGGAACATAAGGAACGCTTCGACACCGTTCAAATCACGGCAGGCCAATCCGACGAATTCGAGCCTGGTAGCGTTGATAAAATCATCTCCAATGAAATCTGGGATGATCTGGCAACCAAAGTCATCCTCAAGCACCAAGGAACATTTTACGAAGAGCATCTACAGCCATTACTTGATCCTGCCTGTACAAATATTGATTTTGATCTGTTACGCGAAAGCTTCAACAATAAAAACCTGACGGCCCTGTCAGAACAGCCCTCATTTCTCCCCTATATTTATTGGGAGAGAAGCTTTCCTCGAACAGAGATTAGCGATTGGCCGCATAGCGATGTCCTAAAATCTCACCTTGATCTCGCTGAGGACGAAATCCCCATTCCCGTCAACACAGGTGCTTTTCTCGCCTTGGGCAGGGCACAGACCGTTTTGAAGACCAATAGCCTAGGCTACACGGGGATGGACTACGGGATGTTTTCAATGAAAGAGGTCAATACAGAAGGTCGCTCTTACTTCAATCTATACGGTGGGCAATACACCAATATGGTGAACTTTCCACTTCTGGTCGATGTAGGAAAAAAACTGGGTTTTCAAAAAACCCAAGTTGAGCACCAACATCGACGTGTTGCAAAAAATATAGGTGCCCCCGTGGCCAGCGTTTTAGAAATCATTCAAGAGCATCCCCAGGCCATGGACATGGAAGCTTGGGACAGGGATGTGCTAATGCTTGAAACACTTCATGCATTGGGACCTGGTTACAACAATCCTTACCCCGACAAGCTCAAATACCCACCCATGGCAGGTGCCCCTAAAAAGCAAAAAAAACGCGTCATAAAGTTGGCCCAAGCTCTAAAACCCCGTGGTGTTCCAGACACCGTTGCTTATATAACCGAGGCGGAAGCACAGAATTCCATCGCAAAATTAAGAAAAATTGGTTACCGGGAAAAAGATTTGCAGAGAGCCTTCCATCAACCCCCGCCCCCCATATCATTTATCTGGGCCGATTTTAAATAGCCCTGCGCAAAAATAAAGGTTAAATTGAACCTTAGAATATCTTGTGTATAGATTTTTTTTTTGCTACCCTAAGTTGTCAAATTCCAATAAAATTTTAACCTGAATTGCAGGAGCGGGCATGACTAATATGATCAAAGCATTACAAGCAGGAATAGAGCTGGAAAAACAAGCACTCGAGAAGTACAAAGAAGCAATCCCAAGTATAGAAAATAAGGAAATGCGCGAAACGATGGAAAAAATCGTTAGCGATAAAAATCAACAAATCGATACCCTCCACTGGATGATCGTAGCCGAGTCTGGGGAAGTGGAAACCACTACCGAAACAGCGGCAGAAGAGCCAGCAAAAGGGAAATGCCCTTTCACAGGTCAGTTCGCGGCAATGGGAATCGACATGTCAAAAATGGGTGAGATGATGGACGATCCAGAAAAAAGAGCTGAAATGATGGAAAAAATGGGCGGCGATTTTACCAAGCCAACTGAATCCTGATTCACCACACTTTAACTACGAGTAAAAAATGAGCTTGGATTATCCTCGCGACCTGATGGTCATATGCCAGGAATGTCATATTGAAAACCTGGTCCCAGAATATTCTCCAGGCATGTTTCCCGTCTGCAATCAATGCAGAGAAGGACTCATTGCGCCCAATCTCAACGAGACTCACAATGAGATTGTCTGCGAGGCTTGCAACATGAGTTTATTGCTTCTTAAAAAGACGGAATTTAAGAAAGGTGAGTCTAGCTGTCGTTGCGAAAGCCAAAATCTGACTTTGCTGGCTTCTTCCACCATCGCGGCAGAAGCACAAAAGGCAGGTGCCTTCGACTTTGATGACGAAAAGCCATCAGAAAATGATGGTTTTTCCTGGGTTAAACCGGACGATTCAAACAAAGTAGACTCCGATTACAATCAAATTTTTGACCAGGATCTGGGAGTAGAGTGAGCGAGGATCTTGCAATGCCGCTCTAGACATTCATTAGCACCTTTTGAAACGTAAAACGCTAACAGTTAAGATCGCTAACTATTGAGATGACAATTAAGACACCTATAAAGGGGGCGGCCTGGGAAAAAAGCCTAGAAACCGCAGCAAAGATCCTTAAAGAAAGTAACAGTTTCCTTTTCGGTGGAGACATTGACCCCGACTCCGTAGGTTCCATGCTGTCCTTATCTCTTTATCTGGCCAGCATTGGGAAAAGAGTAGGACTGCTCATTTCAGATACGTTAGGCGACAATCTCGACCACTTCAGGAAAATTATTGAATACAATCAGATAGAAGTCATTCGAAGTGCCGATCACATTAAAGAATTGAGTGGCGACTTTGAGGTTTTAATTTTTTGTGACACCGCCAACACCAAGCTGGTTCCCTTTTACTCCGAGCTATCAGAACATATCCTGCCCACCGCTGACAAAGTGATCGAAATCGACCACCACTTTGGTGCCGATAGCGAACAAATTCTGGACCATAGTGTTCATCTTTTTCGAGAAGCCAATGCAAACACAGAGATCATTGGCGAACTTCTCACTCTTCTAAAAAAAGAGAATCCTGAACTACCCAACCCTTTTGAGCGTCGTAATATTCTTCTAGCCTTGATCACCGGTTTGCTAAGCGATACCGTCGGAGGAAAGGTCGTACACTTCAGGGAAGACTATGACAAGTGGTTTCAGTGCTGGAGCGATGCTCTCGGGAAAAACACGCGATTGACAGCATCGACTGATCCGAAACAAAAAAACTCTAGCTCTAAAAAATTCCAGAATCCTGCGGAGATACTTCAAGCCCTCGATCAGCTTTCTGCCGAACAGGAAAAAGGCATTGAGCAACTGGAGGAACTCATCGTTATCGAAAAGGGCTTGGGCACGCTCAATTTATTGAGTTCAACATACGACAAGGTCAAAGACTATTGCCGTCCCTTTGACACCAACTGGTTTTCAGAACTGACGGTCAATCTGGTGAATCTGGTGCCTGAAAAATCTGAAAAAATTGGAGCGTTATTTTTTGAAGGGAAAAATGCGGAAGGTGAAAACTGTATCTTTATCAAATTAAGGCGTGCAGTAGGATATGACGGTTTTGATCTACGCCAAACAGAGGATTTGATAACCAGCACTTTCGGAAAACATTATATGGGCGGCGGCGGACACCAAGGTGCCGTTTCATTCCGCCTTCACACTCACCCCGAAGAAGAATTTCTCAAAAATTTTGAGATCATTGCTAATTTCATCAAGGCAAATCTCAAATAACCTCAGTGCCCAAGCCTGAACGGCACTACATAAGCTTCCAAGCCCCTCTAATTCCCCTCGCTGAAATTGGGATATCGAATTCACCAATCAAAACACAAAACCATTATACAGTTTGTTTTTACTTGATGACTCTAAGATGGCTTCGGTCTCGCTTGGGTCGATCTGGGTTGGGCAAATTCTTTTTAGCGGAAGTCTTTTTTTTCAGTTCAGGAGTAGGAGCTTGTCCTCCTGTAGCTGAAAACTCGAGAGGATCAATATCCTTGGGAAAATCTTCTTCCCAAACTTGCCCCTGTTTCATGCTAGGATCGTATATTGCCCATATCGCCTCAAAAGGAATCACACATTGATGGGGTTTCCCATTGAAGGCCAAGGTAGCATGGATACCTTCGGGGAGAACTTCCAAAGTACGTCGGAAGTTCAGGTTGAATATCAAATTGAGCGACGGGTTGTTTTTATGCAACTTCGGCACGTCCACATCCTCTCGTCGAGCGTCTATGCAAACCATAGCGTCGCCTTGACCAAGAAGATAGTTCAGGAAGTCATATTTGTTTTTCTTTTCAGCAGTCATAAGGTTAAAATAACATAAAAAATGGATCATCCAAATGGGAATGCGTTCCCAATTTGTTTTTCTTTACTAATTTAGCGTTAAATAATCTTTTTTTCGAGGTATTTTATTCATGGTCTCAAGCATTTTCAAGGGCGCGTGCATCTGCTTTGCGCTACTGTTATCAGCTTCACTCTCCTTCGCCGATGCTCCCACGACGGAGCGAAAAACCGTTAATCCCCTGGCAAAGGTTTTTACTGTCGTTGGTGGTCCTGGAATAGACTCAAACAGCACCTTTATAATCACAGACGAAGGGGTAATTGTTGTCGACACACGCACCACTCCTTCCGATGCTGAATATATCTTGAAAGAGATCAAAAAGCGCACCGACCTACCCATCGTTTACACAATCAACACGCATTACCACGGCGATCATACTTTTGGAAATCAATATTTTCTAGAGGGCAAAACCATTATCGCACACAAAAACGTGCATAAAATTTTAGCTGGCGTTCGTGGTAAGGAACATCTTGAGGTTTTCAAAAGTTTTAAATTGCCGGGATTGAATGAGACAAAAATCACACCGCCAAATCTAATTTACGATGGGAATCTCGAAATTTTTCTGGGCGGCTATCATCTGAAGATCGGTCATAGCAGAGGGCATACAGATGGGGATTCCTACATTTTCATGCCAGAACTGCAAACGGTGCTCACGGGTGATCTCGTCTTCAACAAAAAAATTCCCTACATGGCTGATGGCTACGTCGAGGACTGGATCAAAGCGGTCGATGACCTGGAATTGCTCCGGGCTGAAACCTATATTCCCGGTCACGGTGCAGTCGGCGGCAAGCCCATTGTTATTGCAATGAAGCATTACCTCATCAACCTCAAAACATGGGTCACCGAGCAAATTAAAAACGGGAAAACTCTCGAAGAGACTCAAGAAATCGTTCGCCCAAAGATCAAAGAAAAATACGCTGACTGGAAAAAACACGAATGGATTGACATGAATATCGAACGGGCTTACACGGAATTCAGTCTTGTGGGAAACGAGGGGTATTAAGGGTCGATTCAACGCTGCCCCTCAATCACCTACACTCGTTTTTATTTCGGTGATTCCAGAATGCCTTTGATCTTGAATTCATGTAACTCGTAACCCGACCGTGGAGGAAGTGCGGTTTGAATAGCACCTCGTAGCAATTCCAGTTTTTCTCCGTCGAGGAATTCATGCCATCTGTTGAATTCTTCTTCGGGGAAGTAAAGGGTCAGGTTGAGCTTGGCTTTCTGGTAAACAAATGAGTAACCAGACCGCATAGGATTGTTTCGAAAGGGAAGGTATTCGACATGTCCTTGCAGGAGAGATTCTGCAATTTCGTCCCACCCTTCCCCCAAACCGGTGACATTTCTTTTCGCCTGAGACAATAATCGCGAAGGCTCGGGCAATTCATAAGTGTAGCTTGGCACAGGAATCGTTCCTCCTATAAAGGGGTGGAAACAAGAGTCAAAAATAAAGGGAACTCGCGTCGGGCTCGATTTTCAGCTTTGGCGCGTTTTCCCGGTTGACTTGATTTATTCGATGTCCACTCTTCCATGTCCACGACTGCCAGCCCGGCATTTTTCAGCGCAGAAAAATAGCTTTCCAGTGGGCGATGATAAGTCCATGTGTGCGGCCCTTCTGAACGCATGGGTGG
>JAJDBG010000093.1 GCA_029261475.1 Nitrospinaceae bacterium | reverse complement strand
TGTGCAGGCAATAGGCTGGGCGAACCCGCTTGGTGGACACTATCATCCTGGATTGACGAAAAATTCACTACAAGCTACAATTATGGAAATCCGAAACCTCTGTAAAGGTTTCACAATCACCCAAACCGACTAGGTGCGCTACACCATGAACAACAAGCGCACCAAGTCTCACAAAAAATAAGAACTCCTCATAAGGAATTTTTAATGTTGAAAAATCAGACGATTATCGACCCAAAGCGGACGTTGCTACATACCTTACTTTTGGTCCCTACTACCTAGGTAATAAAGAAAGGAAAGAATGCATTTTAATATTATTAAAATTGATCACTGGCAACAATTTGAAAACATAGATATTGATCTGGACAACAGGTTGACAATTCTTACTGGTGCGAACGGAAGTGGGAAAACATCAATATTAAGTATATTAGCTAAACACTCCAATTGGCAAAATCCGTCTTTTTCAACACCACAAAAGGAAAAAGAGTCTGGGATCATTAAGTTTTTTACGCGCTATTTTAACGGGAAAGACAAGAGTGATTTACCTCAAATAGGCCAATTATCTTACAGCAATGGCCAAACAGCAAAAATACAAACTCAAGACACAGCATCCGCCGAATACCATCTGCAAATCAATGGGCAACAAGGAGTAAATTGCTTTTTTGTACCATCGCATCGCTCTGCTCCGAAGTATAAACAGGTCACAACTATTCCCATGGCTAAGAAACCAAAAAGACAAGCTTTTGATGAGGTTTATACTAGTAATAGACAGCGCTATATGGGAGAAGGTAATCAATCCAGTTCTTTTATGATGAAATCGGCATTAATAGGCTGGGCAGTACAAGGTTATGGGTCAAAAGTTATGCCTCCCGATGCGAATCAACTTCAGTATTTTGAAGGCTTTCCTTTAGTTTTGAAAAAAGTGCTCCCACAATCACTTGGCTTTGAAAAACTTGAGATTAGAAATGCTGAAGTCGTATTTATCTGTAATGGTGGACAAGATGAATTTATTCTTGAGACGGTTTCAGGAGGAATTGCAGCTCTTATTGATATAGCTTGGCAAATTTATATGTACAGCACAGAAGAGAAAGGGGAAATCTTTACAGTTATTATAGACGAAATAGAAAACCACCTTCATCCATCCATGCAAAGGCAAATCTTAGGTGACTTGTTGGAAGCATTTCCCTCTATACGGTTTATAGTATCCACTCACAGTCCTTTAATAGTTGGCTCTGTCAGAGACGCTAAAGTTTATGCCCTGATTTATAATGAAAATAAGAAAGTCGTAAGTAAGGTTCTTGATTTTAAAAACAAAGCAAAAACTGCAACTGAGGTATTAGACGAAGTGTTAGGGGTATCATTTACAATGCCAATATGGGCTGAAAGAAAGTTGGAAGAAATAGTAAGTAACTATTCCAGAAAAACAATGACGGAAGATGAATTTTTGAGAATGAAGAAAGATTTAGAAGATCTAGGTCTAGAAAGATTAATACCGTCTGCAATCACAAAGATTTTAGAGGAGAAAAATGATTAAACTAGATCGCCAAAATTGTCCGAACCAATCCGCCCTTAAAGGCGGTAATTACAAACACCCTGATAATAAAAACGCTTTGAAGAAATCTTCATACGATAAATGTATGTATTGTGAAAGTAAGATCTCGCATATTGATTTTGCTCATGTAGAACACATCAAACCCAAAGATAAATTCACAGACCTTGAATTTAATTGGGATAACCTTGGGTATGCTTGCAACAAATGTAACAATAAAAAAAGTAATAAATATTTCGATGATACGCCATTTGTAAATCCCTATGAAGAACCACCTGAAGATAATCTTTATGCTTTTGGAGCTATATTACGCCCCAAAAAAGGTAGCGAAAGAGGAGAGATTACAATCCAAGAAATTGGTTTGAACAGGCCTGATTTGCTAGAAAAGCGAGCAGAACGATTAAATGAATTAGAAAGTGCTATTAAAGCCTGTTACAGAACAAAAAACTTGCAACTACGTAATGCCGCTTTAACAACCCTAGAAGCTGAAGCTGAAAAAGACCGTGAGTATTCAATTTTTGCTAAAGCCATGATTGAATCTAACAATGCATAGTTTGTAAGGTAATCCCTTTTTTGAATGTTCATGGCAATCACTGCACCCCCTCACAAAACCCCTCCAGACACTCCCCTAAGTAACTGCAACAAAAGCCCAAACTAATTGCCCTGTTATACTTGGACTGCACACGCCCGCCGGAGCGGGGTCCTCCTGAGTCGATCCGCACTTATTGAAACTTTATTTTGAATGGTTCTATATCCAGCAGGCGTTGCCTGCTAGGGGATTTCGCCGCCGTGGATTTTGCGGCGTATTTTGTTTTGGTCGAGGGGGTGATCGTAGCCCGGCAGGATGGTTCCGTCTGTCGAGTAGGGTCCGATTTTGCTCCAGGTACCGTATTGAGATTCCGCAACGTATTCCATTTCCAGGATGGCTTTTGGATTTTTGTATCCGTATTTTGCAGGAACGATCAAGCGGAGCGGGAAGCCGTGCTCGTCGCTCAATTTTTCACCATTCATTGCGTAGGCCAATAGAGAGCGAGAGTCGCGCAGACTTACAAGGTCGAGAGATTCCAGATAAGTGTCACCACAGTGAAAGACGACGGCCTTTGCAGAGGGCAAAGGGCGCACCCGTTTCTCCAGTTCAGGCAATCGGAATCCGCTCCACTGCGCTTTTGCCGACCAGCACTCAACACATTTGAGTCGAGAAACTTGCGAGTCGGCGGGCAAGTCCATCAATTCCTGCAAGCTGAACAGAGTCGGCTGTTCACACAGACCAGACACCTTCAGTTGCCATCTATCCGCCTTGATTCGGCGCATGGGTTCGAAGAAATTGATGTAAAATTTTTCATGAATCCCCTTGCGAGTCTTCCCCACAAACTCCGTTCCTGTGAAAAAATCGGTCTGCGCTGAGGATTGGCGGGGAGCGATGAAGAGAGCTGTCAACACGCCCATTGACTTGAAAAAAGCATTGACCAGAAAAGACCTTCGACTTCGCAAACCTTTCCCTTCCTGAAATTTAGGGTCAAATCTTGTTTTCATATAAATCTAACGCAAGCTAAAGTTCTGATTTCATTTTTTCCATCATTTTTCTCAACTTCGCGTCTTCGTCCAATTCCCGGTTCAAGCGACTGATTGCGGCTGAGACACCCGAATAGCTTATGTCACCAAATTGTCTGGCGATGTCTTCCAGACGATGTCCGCCGGGGGCGCGGCATAGGCCGATGGCTATGGCGCGTTCCTGATTACGGATTCCACGCACGCTGTGACGCAGGTCTTTGGGCGATACTTCAAAGTACTCGGCGCAAAACTGGATGATTCGTTTGATGCTTGGTGGCTTTTTGAGACGCTTTGCCCCTGCGATTTCAGGGCTTAATTTTTCGGACTCTATAAAATCGGATATTTTTTCAATGAACGCTTCATCCCCCAATAAGGGGCTCTGCCTGCTCTTAGAGTAAAAATCGGCGGTTTCGGCATCCAATCCTTCCTCGACGTATTTTTTGTAACGGGCCTTGGTATTTGATTTCCCAATCATCCCTAAAATGTGTTTTGTCTCCAATTCGTTTCCTGTCGAAGCTTTCCCGATATAGGCCGGAAAACTGGACCAAAGGAGACTCTGCATTTTTTTGGATAGGTTCGAGTCGAGCAAAATTCTGTGAATGTAGCGGCTGACTTGGAGCAGGTAGTTATCACTGTCCACGAGGATGGATTTGTATCTGCCTCGAAACAGTGGCCCGTCGGTTCCTACGATTCGATTGAAACGTTGCGTGTAAACTCCGTTCAAGTGACGCAAAGCGCGCGCAAGGCTGGCTTGAGGAGAACGGATGAGCAGATGGTAATGGTTGTTCATCAAGCAATAGGCGTGTATTTCGATGTCAAATATCACACGGACTTCGCCCAATAATTTGATGAAAATCTCGCGTTGATTGTCGTTTCTAAAAATCGCTTTTTTTCCTGCGCCTCGGCCCATGACGTGATGCCAAGCTCCGGGGTAATCAATTCTGAGGGGTCTGGACATGATTTGTTTTCTGCGAGTAGGGTGAATATCTGTTTCGAGTGTTCCTGATTCAAATAGTAACCTTCAATTTAAAAAAAATCAAGATTTGACCCCCAAATTTTTGGACATTGATATTTATCTGGCGCACCGGAAACCAAGAAAAGGGAATTTCTTCTCGATCTCGGCGGAACTGGATTCGTAGGTTTTGCTGAATTCATATTCGAGATGAAAATTCCACAGCCCGCCCCGGGTCACGGCTTTTCCTTCTACGATGTCAGAGGTCCACTCCCAAACAGATCCTGCCATATCGCGCACACCGTATGGCGAGCGGTCTTTTTTGTTGAGGCCCACTTTCCGTTTGATGAGTCCTGAAAAATAAGGGTGTGCTTTTTTTCTGAAAGTTTTATTGCCCCAGGGGTAATCCCGACCATCGTTTCCACGAGCTGATTTTTCCCATTCGGCAGAAGTCGGTAGCCGTTTGCCAATTTTATTGCAATAGCTTTGCGCCTCACCCCATGTCACAAAACTCACGGGATGTTGTTCTGCACCTTTAGGGTATTGATAATCGGGAACGATGCGGGTGTATTCGGCATTGCTTGTCTCGAAGGGATCAATGTAAAAGGGCTTGATCGTTTGCGTCTGCCGGGGCTTGCCCTCTGCCTTGTCTCCCATGATAAATTCTCCGCCGGGGATCTTTATCATCTCTGGCATTTGACGGCTTGCGACTGTGGTTGCCCAGATACAGATTAGTAGTATGATGAAACGAATGGTTTTCATATCGCTTAAAATGATAGTAGAAAGCCTGTGAAGTACCAGAATATAAATTTTATCATTCTTTAGGAGAACGACGCTATGCTTGCATGGCTGGGAAATATATCGCAACCTGCAAAATGGGGAGCCGTATTCATTCTACTCATTTCGTTCGCCGCTATTCTGGCCCCGTGGATTGCGCCCTACTCCTACGAGACACAGAACACGTCTAACGTTTTGGCCTCTCCGGGAGCCGAGCATTGGATGGGGTCGGACCGGTTAGGCCGCGACTTGTACTCCAGAATTTTATACGGTGCGCGGGTCTCCCTGTCCATCGGTATTTTCACCACCGCATTGGCATTGTTGATCGGGACCATTTACGGCGCGGTGTCCGGTTACATCGGCGGTCGAGTCGACCAAGCGATGATGCGTATCGTGGACGTTGTTTTTTCACTTCCCGATCTGCTGATGATCATCCTCATCACTGTCGTGATGGGAAGGGGAATGATGGGAATTTTTCTGGCTCTCACTTTGGTCAGTTGGGTTTCTGTGGCACGTCTGGTGCGAGGAGAGGTGCTTCGTATCAAAGAATTTCCATTTATCGAAGCGGCCAGAGCTCTTGGAGCGAGTCATTTTAGAATCGTTTTTCGTGAAATCCTTCCCAATATGATTGGCTTACTGATGGTGACCTTGAGTTTCCGCATCCCTTCCGCCATCCTTGCAGAATCGACGATCAGTTTCATTGGGCTGGGAATTTCACCTCCCGATAGCAGTTGGGGCACTTTGGCAAACGACGGTTGGAAAGCGATCAAGTTTTACCCACATCTGATTTTCTTCCCATCACTGGCGATTTTCTTAACCATTTTAGCTTTCAATTTCCTTGGCGAAGGCCTCAGAGATTACTTGGACCCCAAAAGTCGTTTGCGTCAATAGCAAATACTGACAAATCGACTAGTGAAAGGTTTGCCCATTGTTTTTAAATCGGTTAAAATATATACGTTACAGTCGATCTGCCTTGAATGGGGCGATTCGCTTATCTTTCAGGTAATGCTTCACGGTCTTTCATGGAATCGCGGATTGACATAAGCTCCATTTCGGTATAAATTTACCGTCTTTTATAAAGATGCTGTTGAATAAGGGGTGTTCTGGTGAGCCAGATCAAAACTGATTTGATCTCGGAAGTGATACGCGTTTCTCAAACTAATTTTCTGAATCGCAAGCGAGCCCATTATGGTAACGATTTGGGTGATGATGCCATAGTTGCGTGGATTCAAGAGAACGGCAGAAGCTACCGGGAAGGCTGGACAGCCAAGTTGGAAAACTACCCCACAACTGAGTTGAGTGCAATGTTGAGGTCACTTTCCTCTTCAACTCAGCATTTGGAAGAACTATTGAACTTTAAATTGGACAGAGTTGAAACAAAACTCTAATTTTAAGAACTTTTTTGTTGATAAAGTGGATATAGAACGATGGGTGACACTCCTGAAAAAAAAGAAACCGTTCCGGCTGAAAAGGCTGAGTCAACGCCCGAAGTAGCCCCCAAAGCAGCACCAAAAGCCGCTCCGGCTGAAACAGCTGAAAAGGCTGAGGCGAAATCTGATGCAAAACCTGAAGCGGCAGCCCCAAAAGTAGCTCCAAAGGCGGCTCCCAAAGCCGCTCCAAAGGCCGCTCCGAAAGTAGAGGCAAAGCCTTGGGTTGATAATGGCGATGGAACGGTTACCGATCCCAATTCTGGATGGATGTGGAAGCAGTCTGACGCGTGGGTGGATATGCACAAATTCTACCTCTGGAAAGACCACAAGGAATATGTAGATTTTGTCAATGCGGAAAAGTTTGCTGGCTATGACGACTGGGCCATTCCCAGTAAAGCACAGGCATTGACCCTTTTTGATAAGGCCAAAAAGAAGAAGTGCGCCGATAAAAATGGAAATTTTTACCACATCGATCCTCTTTTTACAGAGGGTGGTGCGGCCAGTACCTGGATCACAGAATGCTCTGATGAGCAAACCATACGTTTTGACCTTGTATGCGGAGTCGACACTCCCTATCCAGGTAATGATGTCTTTTCCTCGATGCGATTAGTTCGTAAAGCTTAAGAGGCTAGTCGTCGAGAGCCGTTGAATACGTTTTACAAGAAAAGGGCTTATGTCTATTCAGACATAAGCCCTTTTTTTAGTGGCCTCATCTTAATAATTTTCAAGATCGAGAGCCTCAAATTCTAGTCACCATTTTTCTCAGTCAGATACGAATCTTTAATCACTCTACTCGCTTTAAAGGGACTATTGAAAAATGCGAGTATTTGAAATTCGAAAAAATAAATACCATTGATTTTTAAAGGTAATTTTTTTGGAATTTCTCCGTTCTAGGCTTTATTCAACACGCCTTAAAGTGTTCCCGTCTCGATGATGGAAAATTTCGGCCTTTCCTTTTATTTGAAGCTGAGTGTCTTCTTCGTACGAAAAACTTTCGGCATCATGCACCGTGACTTTCAGTTCATAACGAACCGTTTTGAACTCTCGATCCAAAAAAGTATTGGAACAAATACCGTAAGTTTCAGATCCCACATCGGCCGAAAGTTCAAAAGTGGTAGCAGAGGGTTCCACCGTTCCACCAGCAAGAACCGTCACGCCACGCGGGACTATAAAGCATCGCAAAACTTGTTTTTCAGCCCCATCCCAAAGCCAATAGCCCAACTCTTCGTGGAAAGGCTCACTGCCTCCTGATGGCCACACCGTAGTCGAATACCGCAGGCCATACAAGACTTGTTCGTGATTATTGACGGGTCCCATTGGAGAAAAAACAATGCGTTCTCGAAATCCAGTGGTCTCTGTTTCCCTGCTTTTTGAAGGTGCAACATCCGTCCCCTTATCACCCTCCCAGGTTCCCGCCAAAAGTCGCAGTGGTCCCAGATTCTTTACAATGGCATCGGTCATAAAGTTAATCCTTTCAGTCGTCAGAATTGAAAATTTTCAACGTTTTTTCGTTTTACTGGTAATCGGTGTATTTTTTTTAACCGTGTTCTTCGCTACTTGAGTGGAAGATTTAGCACCCTCTTCCTTCAACCAAACCCGAAGGGCATCTGCTATTTGGTCCGGATTCTTTCGAGTCGTTCGTATAATGTTTTCTCTAAGCACCATCCCCAGAATGGAAGGCTCTGGTTTCTTTTTGCTTTTGAGTAGTTCTTCAATGGACGGTTTATTTGCCTTTGCCAAAGCTTTCGGCTGAACTTTGGAAGGAAGCTTGCGTATTTTTTTGGGCGGCGATTTTCTAGAGGAAAGGTAAAACAACATTGCGGACACAAAAGCACCCAGCAATAGCAAAAAAGGGATGTAATCCTTCACGGCGTATCGACTCGGAAACGCACAACAAAATCACCTCGTTTTTTCCCCCACAAGATGGCGGCACCTTGCCCTGGGATGCGGTACTCCTCTCCCGTCAGCGTCCCCTCTTCTACATGGATGGTACGTTTTGAGTTGAGAGTTTCGACTTCCAGCTCCCCCCCTTTTTCGGCCAATTCAAAGGGGATTTCAACGTCTGCGTAAATATCACTTTTGGAGCGTTTGAACCGTGGGTGCGGCATAGCGCATACTTTGATCAACAAGTTTCCGGGAGGGCCGCCATTTTTCCCCTCACCACCCTTATGTTCAACACGTATCGTGTACTGGTCTGCCACACCTGGCGGAATCTTGATTTCAATGGAAACGGATTTGACGATCTGCTTTTTTCCACCGCATCGGGAGCAATCTTTCCCCTCATCTCGCCCCTCGCCTTCGCATCGCGGGCATGTGACGTATTTCTCATAGCTGTAGGGGATTTTGCCGCCAAGTGCCATCACAGGCAAAGGAACGTCAACCATGAACTGTAGATCGAAACCAGACATGGGAGCGTTCGGGTCGGGACGGAACTCTTCCTCTCTCGGTGGAGGTGTTCCATCTGCCCGAAAAGGACCTTCACGATGATTCGAACGAGATCGTGGGTTCCCACCAAACCCGTAGCCATTGAATCCCGAAGGACCTTCACTGCTACTTGCCCTGCCAGAAGAAGACGAATAGGCACGTTGCCGTTCGTATTCAGCCCGTTTCTTTTTGTTACTCAGTGTTTCATAAGCTTCTGCGATTATCTTGAATTGATTTTCTGCTTTTTTACTATTGTTGTTGGTATCGGGGTGGTACTTCAGTGCCAGAGCTCTGTACTTTTTTTTGATTTCGTCGTTGCCAGCATCCGGTTGAACACCAAGTATTTTATAATAATTTCTAGCCATAGAAGAGGAAAGTCTATTTTAAGGACGCTGATGATTGGGAAACTGCATTGTCTGTTAACAAGTCTATTATTCTATCTCGGTCTCGCCTGCTTTTAAATGGATAAAACTGATCTTTGAACTTGAAGTCCAGTATTTCTGAGCCTAAAGGACATTTCCCAGCCTGAGGGATAAGGCGAATGCAGTCTGAACTTCGCTTGATAATTTCCAACAAGTCACACGATCGGCAACAATATTCACCCAATACCCCTTTGAAAATAAATTGGTTATCTTCAATGTATAAAAAACCAGCATCGAAAAAAATGGGCAAATAGACAGAGCCAAATCCATAATCCCTTTTTCTCCCCTCGCAAACTACAAATGCAGAAGAAGAAACAGCGGGCACTTCCAAATTATAAAACTTCAAAACTGCAAATTGATAAAAAGCCTGAGAATAATCAAACCATCGTAACGAAATAAAAAAGCAAAACACAAGATTGAAAATAAAAAGATAGCCGTTCTCCAAAATCAAAATATTCACCATCGAAGACAAAGCGAACGCCATTGCCGCGCTGAGCAATAGATTGAAGAGTGCCGAGACCGCACGAATTTTCAAGAGTAATTTCCCTGGATGCGGCTGATAAGACCAAAGCTGAGCCGCTCGAAAAACACAATATACAGTCCAAATTCCCAGAACAAACGCTAAAGTTGCTCGGGGTATCATGAAAAAGCACAATACAAGCAGAATGAATAGAGTCTCAAGCATAGGGCATTTTACGATTTTCTCACTACCGTTCCAAGAATGCAGAAATATTATTTGCCTCGGCGTAAAAGCCAAACAGGTTGCGAGAAAGCTTGTTTAAATTTTCAAATGCCATTCACTCATACAACAAACAGTTCTTGCAGGCTTTTTCGCGAACACGGTCCCGTTATGAATACGACACTTGGACGATTCCCATTGCTCTGCAATTCGTGTATAATTTAGACTCTTATCATACACAAAAGCCCTTAATAATTAAGAGGTTAGTTTTTGGATTTCAAGATTCCAGAAGTTCTTAAAAAGCAAAATCTGTATCGTTTATTGGGCTTGGAAAATTTTGCAGATATCAAAGAAATCAAGCGTGGTTTTTGCGAAATGGCATTGAAGTACCATCCCGACCGCTGCCCCGATTCCCCAGAGTTGGAGCAGAGATTCATCATGATTGCTCTTGCCTACAAAGTTTTGATCGATCCGCAAAAAAGGCGACTTTATAACCGGACCTTGCCTTCTAAACGAGGAGCTGGTGTCTCGTTTGAAAGCAAAGAGTTCTTACGACAACGAAGAAAATCTTCCAAACGTTTTTACTCACAACGCTCTCACAGCGATCACGACTACAGCCGTTTTGTGACCGAATGCAGGGAAAATTTTTTCAAATTTCTTAATAATTCTGAGAAAATAAAAATACCTCCCAAGGTTTATAATAAAGGCGATATGAAGGATGAAGAATTCGAAGGTTTTGTTGAAGATTGCAGGGACGATTTTCAAGACTTTTTGAGAACCGTTCCACAAATCAAAAAATAACCTCAATCTCATAGTTTGGATATGACACTTTCAAATACTGCAAAATCCTGGAAAAATAAAATTCCAATTACCTCAAATTGGAAAGGGATTTTATCTGCGATATTTTTAATTCTATTGTCTGCCTGCACGCACCCCATATCTGAAAAACTGCGCTCGGAAATCGACAGCAACCTGACTTTTGAACAAGTGCTTGAATCCCCCGAACAATACTTAGGAACTCATTTCTTGTGGGGAGGCGTCATCGCCGAAACACGTAACTTGAAAGACAGAACTGAAATAGAGGTGGTTCAAAAAGAAGTGGACGGCATGGGCTACCCTGACCGAGGAGACAAAACCAGCGGACGTTTTATTTTTTTCACCAGCGAGTATCTGGAGCCCACAGTCTACGCTCAGGGCCGATACATTGTTGGCGTTGGCATTTTACGAGAAGTACGTAACGGTCGTGTGGGAGAAATGGAGTACCTTTTCCCCGTCCTTGAGTTGGAAGAACAACATTTATGGGAAACCACCGATACAACCGCCTATCCCTTTTCCTACTACTCCTTCCCGCCATACTGGGACCCGTTTTATCACACATTCAGGGGTTCCCCCTACTCTGCCCGCTATTGGTGATTTTACAGAACAGTGGTCATTGAGACTGCCCTTTGAGTCACTTCAATGACGCTTCGCCCGACGAGAATGTGAGAATTTCATTATCTTCCGTTTGAAGCAAAAGATTTCCCGCTTCATCGAGCCTCAAAGCTTTTCCACGAAACGAAGAGGTGCCTTGCGAAATGGTGATCTCCTTTCCGAGCATAGCGCAATGATCCGACCACCGATTGAGCACCTGCTCAAAACTACCTGCTACCAACAGAGACAATTGAGATTCCAGTTCCTCCAAAAAAGCAACGATCAAATCGTTTCTATTTTGAGAGCGACCCGTTTCAATCTCCAAAGAGGATGCCAAACCTTCCAAATCCCCCTGAAAATGCTCGCGATTGTGATGCACATTGATACCCACCCCCACGACAATGCCGTAATTATCCGGGGCAGGAGAATAAAATTCGCTCAAAATGCCGCAGATTTTTTTCCCCATCAATAAAATGTCATTGGGCCACTTCAATGTCGCTTGAACCCCACAAACCCTGTTGATTGCCAAAACGGCCGCTAAACCTGCGACAAGAGAAACTTTCGAGCAGTCCTCCTTAGCCAAGGCAGGCCGTAAGATGATAGATAAATAAATACCAGCAGAGGGCACGGACAACCAAGATCGTCCCAAACGCCCACGTCCTTGGCTTTGAGCATTGGCAATGAATACCGATCCATGTTTCGCTCCGTCAGCTAAAGCTCGGCGGGCGCATAAATTGGTCGAATCAACGGTTTCAAAAAAATGAATCTCCGTTCCAAGGTCAGCCTGATGTCGTTTACTACTAATAAATGAGAGATCAATCGCAGAATATGTCATAATAATTTTAAGGTTGATATAGAGGGACTTACTTAGATTCAATGTGTAAAATGCTTGCTACAATTGAAATTAACACAAAAAAAGATTGAAATATTAGCCAAATACTGATAAAACGCATTGTCCAAAAATAAAAGTGGGCCTCGGGCTGATCCGGTTATGGAATTTTAAATAAGGAGAGTTTTGGATGAAAAAAGTGGCTGTATATATAGTGTTATTGGTATTAGTTTCAGTGTTTGCTTCGGGTTGTTCGGAACAAAAATGCTGGGAGGGACATTGCAAAGAGGAATATTCCCCCAAGCCTGAGTAGAGATCATTTTACAATTCTGATTCTCTCCTGATCCGGTGCCAAAAAAACATGTCCAATTCCCCCTGTTCTAAAGGCATTTACCTGCTTTTAGCAGGGGGTATTTACTTTGGCACTCCGGCTTGACAATCTCCCCCCATTTAGAGCTAGAATAACACCACAAGCTTAGCTGGTTAGGAAATTGGTTGTTCAAATCAAATGAATTCCTCCCCGGCTCTAGTTTTTGGCTGAATGGGGCTACTGCGAAAGTTTTTAAATTGAGGTTAAGGGTTTATGCAACAGCACGCAGTCACGGTTGAAGATGTTCGCGAAGCTCAGGATAATTTTAAAGCGGGCGTGTCTCAACACGAGGGCAAGGAATACCAGGAAGCGGTACAAAGCTTTAAGACCTCCGCAAGTGTCCTTGCTGATGAAGAGCATTTAAAAGAATTTCAGAAAAAATTAAAAACCGGGAAATACAAGTTACAGCAAGAAAGCATCGCATATATGGGATGCGCGGCTGTACACCTGAGTAATCTCATCAATGCGCTTGATGATGATCAAAAGGAACAAGTCCCTGTAGATACACAATTGACAGAAGCATTCAAGGGTTGGTAAACACCAGCTCACACTTCATGCTCTGAAATAGTTTTAGAAGGTCTTTAAAAATCTGATATTTTTTCAGGCGGCGAGCCTTTTCACAGAAGGTCGCTCATGGCCAAAAGAACTTTTTCCAGATTCCCTTTACACCGGAGGGTTAATTTTGGACCAGGAATTTATAAATCAGATACTACTAAAAGAAATCCGAGAAAGAAAAATTCCTCTTAGCTTGGGCAAAACATGCCCTGTAAAGTGTACTTTTTGCTACGAGAAAGACCACTCCTACTTCCGCAAGACTTACGACATCCCCCTCACTACGGAAGAAAACTGGCGTTTCATCCTGAAAAACATTCAAAGTCTTCCCACAAAACCTTCAGAATCCTGGGTTATCGGCGGCAACGAATATATGGAATGGACCGACTTGTTCTTGCACCCTCGAACAATGACCTGGATAGAGGAATTTCTGGAGACCACTGATAAGAATATCATCATGTTCACCGTGGGCTATGTCGACCCAGACCAAATCAACCGTCTCTCTGAAAAATACCCCGGTCGCATCAACTTTGAGCTATCTGTTATCACACTCGGTAAATATCGAAAACAGTTGATGCCCAACGGACCCACTGCAGAGCATGTGTTGAAAGTTTTGGATGGTCCTGCCGTTAGCTCTGCAAACTTTTATTCTTTCGGACCCAATACCATGTCCGAAGACGCTCGAATCATTTCAAAAGTTAATTCCAAATGCCTTTTATGGATGGGATGTTTGACGCCTCTAAAAACACTGGACGATGAAACAACGCGCATCACTCGCATAGGAAAAGATCATCTTCCAAATGAGGCAAGAAGAATTTACGATGCCAACTATCCCAACATCACAATGATTCACACCGAATCGTCCATCACTGCATTTTTGAATCGGAAGAAAATCATTAAAACGCTGGATGCTTGCGAACTTGAAAAAAAAGATACCGTGGTAATGGCAGGCAATGTTTATCGGATTCTTAAACTGTTCCGTCCCAACCGGGCGCGATACCTTTATGTTCCCAACGCGACTCTTGGCGGCGATTCAGATTGCACAACTCTGTTGACCTTTGATGACGTGGCAAAACGATTGACCAACGAACGAGTCGTATATCTGCCTAAGGTGATTATGGAGGGTTCGGGAAACCAGGAGAAGGATATTTCGGGGAATCTGTTTGAAGACTTTCAGGAACGCTTTCCACGCATACGGTTCAAGGTGCTACATAAAGTCAATTCTGGCATGTCCAACCGAAAGCTGTACGAAAAAGGTTACATCAAAAACTACGTAGAAGATTATCTGGGAAATCCCCTACACAAGAAATTCGAAGCCATCTCCCTTTCTAATTAATCCGAAAGTAGCAGAGGCATTTAAGGAGTTTTTATGATTTACCGACTGAAAGTCGTATTTGTAGATAACGAAGAGCTGGTTTTGGAAAACACAGAAAAGCACGGTTTCAGTGATGATCTCGAACTGTTTGAACTGACCACTTCAGAAGAAGTGTTTGTCATTCCCTTGAAACAAATCAAGTACATTTCCTGCGACTCAAAAATTTTCAAATCCTAACCCTCGGTTCATCGAGGCTATTGTGCACAATAGCGGATGATTCTACTTACAGCCGGCTCGAACTAATGCCAGAGTGGGATCGAAATTACCAAGCTGTTTGACCAGCGCAGGCACTAACCCAATTTGATTCGATTCTTTTTTAGCCATTTGTTCATATCGAAGGATTCCTGACAAAAAGCTTCGAATTGAATTTCTTTGTCCGTCAAAGGTCTGCCATCAACTGAGTACTTGCCTTTTTCTACAGAAAAAGATTGCCCAGACTTGGTTTTCAGTTCTTTTTTTCCAGGCTCTGTCGGTTCCAGTTTGTACATATGACTGCCTTCTGGCTTAAAAATCAATTCAGACAACTCTTCCAGACTTAAAATCAGGTTGAGTACAGCAAGGTTATTGATCAGCTTTTTCGATTTAAAATCAACGAGAATGTCTTTGACCTCTTCTGATGAGGTGATTGCATTTAAAATCGCTTCGTTTAAAATCTCGTAGTGTCGATCCTCGTTGGATTCTGATTTGCTCATGACAAAGTCTCCGGCAGTAGTGTTAAACGTCAAAAAATTATCAATTTCGTTATATGACTGTTTAAAAGCAAGAGCCGTGCCATTTTTAAAAACCAAGACAATTCCCTACAATATTTTTTAAATTTACCTTATCAAGCAAAGAGATTCCCATGCCCTTCCCTATCCACCGCTATCGAAGATTGAGAAAAAATCAACAAATATTAAGAATGGTCCGTGAAACGACCCTTAGTGTAGACGACCTGATCGAGCCTTACTTTATTTGCGAGGGCAAGGGTGTGCGCGAAGAAATCAGCTCCATGCCCGGCGTGTATCGTTTCTCCATCGATCAAGTGAAGAAGGAAGTTCTGGAGACCCAGCGTCTCGGGATACCGGGGATCATTCTATTTGGCATTCCAGACAAAAAAGATGCCGCCGGTTCCGAAGCCTACAATCCAGACGGCATCATCCAGCGCGCCATTCGGGAAATAAAGGAAACCACTCCAGAATTGATGTTGATAACCGACGTTTGCATCGACGAATACACCGATCATGGGCATTGCGGCGTTGTCAAAGGCGACCAGATACTGAACGACCCCACTTTGAAACTATTGGCTAAAATGGCACTGACCCATGCAGAAGCAGGCGCGGACATCGTCGCACCCTCTGATATGATGGACGGTCGTGTGCAGGCCATTCGCGGAGCCTTGGATGCTGCCAGTTTTTCTGACACCATCATCATGTCCTATGCCGCAAAATATGCCTCAGCATTTTATGGCCCTTTTCGAGAGGCCGCCGACTCATGCCCGAAATTTGGTGATCGCAGATCTTATCAAATGGACCCTGGAAACAGCGACGAAAGCCTGCGAGAAGTATTTCAGGATATTGAAGAAGGAGCCGACATCGTAATGGTCAAGCCAGCCCTGGCATTCTTAGACATTATCCACAGGGTCAGAGAAGCGGTGCAAGTACCCGTGGCCGCATACAATGTGAGCGGCGAATACGCTATGGTGAAAGCCGCCGAGCAAAATGACTGGATCGACGGTCAGCGAGTGATGATGGAAATATTGCTGAGCATCAAACGCGCAGGAGCTAAAATGATATTGACCTATTCTGCCCGAGATGCGGCAAAAGTTCTTATGGAATGAGAACCTCGCTTCCTATTGTAACAAATAAATTTAAAGAACCGATTGCAGGTAATTGGAGAGTAGGTATATATTATGTAGGTAGGAGACCTGTCAATACTTGAGGTTACTTTTGCATGTCTATCCTGGCAGAGAACTTGAGAACCATTCGTAAGGAGCGGGATTGCACGCAATCCCAATTTGCCGAAATCCTTGGTATCGGGTTTCGTACCTACGTTCGTTACGAAGTTGGTGAGCGGGATGCACCCATTTCGACTCTGGTGAAAATTGCCATGCTAGGAAACCTGTCTCTTCAAAAACTTTTGACCGAAAAAATTACTCTGCAGGATTTTTGTCCCCTCGCAGTAATCGCCCCTTACGAAGGTGCTCAAATTGACTGCGTCGATTTTCAAACAAATCTTCTCTATTTAAAAAATTATCCGATGCCTGTTTCCATTGCCTTCGATATCACAGAAAAAAAATTTCTCTCACTTTTCAGGAGGCTGAACCCCAATCTTCAAGACCTGTTCAGTAAAAACCTGGGAACAGCAGATTGGATATCGAATCTACAAAACAAACACTCGGGTAAAGCAGATAAAAACAAAATATCAAAGCTTCGTTCTGAAAAGCCCTCCTCTGCTCCCAAAAAACGCGGCAGAAAAAAGTTGGACCCAAAAGCCCTTCAAAAGAAAATTGAAAAATTGAAGACAATCGCGCAATCCGCTAATAAAACTACGGTGAGATAAACCAGGTGAAATCTGTTTCCATCCTCGGGCCACAAAGTATATTCATCCAATGGGCTTTAGTTATAGGTCTTGTCCTCCTTGAGTTGACAACCCATTTTCTCGAAACAAGTATCGGGAACTATTTGAAATGGCAAAACTTTCAAAGACCCCAATTGGGAAGAATCTGGGATCGCGATCGTTTATCTCTGGTCGCCCAATCCAAGGTGCAATCCATTCGTTCATCAATGGACAATGCCCGACAGACCACAGAATCCATCACCTCATTCAGGCAATTGCTTGACCGTCTTGAACCGGGTTACTCCCGAGTGTTGTCCAAAGAAAGATTTTTAAACCTTTATTTCGATTTTCCAGGCCAATGGGCAAGCTCTCTCATTTCACCCTATGACTTACTGGGTATCGACGCCAGTCTTCAATGGGAACGCGTTTTAATCAAACGCATGGGCCCCTGGATTTCCCTTGATCTTATCGATCATGATAATATTCCATTACGAGAAGTATTCTTATCTCTAAACCAGTTAGAGACACTCGAGGCCTCTCGAATTCAAAAACGCGGTCATTTAGAAGACGCAGGATTTCTACCCGAACAGATCATTTTATACAACGACTTTTTGATCCTGTTAAAAAATATGGATCCCGAGGCTCGGTCCCAAATATCACCACCGCCACGATGGTTCCTTGAAAAACAATATCAAATCACCCGTGTTGGAATATCAGAACCTCGCGAAAACGAACCAGAAGACCAACCCATCAAATTGGGAATCGAATTCAAAACCGATTACTTTACCGAATATCTATTAATACCGACACCACGGGAAACCGCAAATAACCTCTTGTCTCAACTAGAACCCGCTGGAACAACAGGTGACGAACAAGATATCCCATTGCGACTCCTTGAAAGAAATACTCCTTGATCCGCAGACTTTCCCAAATCATTTTAAACTTCATTTACGCTATTACCCTGACAGGGGTATTGGTTTTAGCCGGAGTCTACCTTGGCTTGCGCGATGATTTGCCACAACTCCCAGAAAAACTGGAGACCATCAATCTGAATTTGCCAACCGAACTGTATTCGGTTGATGGCGAACGCATTCATATAGTTGGTCAACGACGACCAGTACCTCTTAAAGAAATATCACCCTGGTTTCTAAAAGCAATCGTAGCGGTTGAAGATCGTAATTTTTACAAACATCGCGGTCTGGATCATCTTGGTTTACTACGCGCTCTTATTTCAAACATCAAAGAAGGGCGTGTACGACAGGGCGGAAGTGGAATCACCCAGCAATTGTCTAAAAATCTGTTTTTTTCATTTGAGAGAAACTGGGTTAGAAAAATCAAAGAGCTATTCATTGCACTGCAATTGGAAGCAACATTTTCAAAAGATAAAATTCTTGAAGCTTACAGCAACCAAATTTATTTTGGGAATGGGGCCTATGGAGTCGAAGAAGCCTCAAGAACTTATTTTGATATTAGATCCAAAGATTTGACCTTGCTTCAAGCCGCACTTCTAGCTGGTTTACCAAACTCCCCTAACAATGCCAATCCCTTCAGTAATCTGGATCGTGCGATGAAACGCACGCATCATATACTGTCGCGAATGGTTCAAGTGGCGATGATCTCCGAAGCACAAAAACAAAGTGCTCTTGCAAGCGATCTGAAACTGGCGACGCCTGAAAGAAAAACGGACTCCAATCTCTACTTTGTCAATCATGTCATGAGTCAGCTAGAGGCCGATTATGGGAAAGAATTCGTTTATTTTGGCGGCTTGAAAGTTTTCACAACATTGGACGTTCGTCTCCAGAAAGCGGCAGAAAAATCTGCGCGAGTACACCTCGACTATCTGGACAAACAATTGCCAGCACGCTCCGGGCAAGACTCCCTTCAAGTAGCTCTGACTGCTATCGAGAATAAAGGCGGTGCCGTCCGTGTGCTATTAGGCGGGCGCGACTACTCAAGCAGTCAATTCAATCGTGCCGTTTCAAATAACAGACTTCCAGGCTCTTCATTCAAACCCTTCGTCTACTTTACCGCAATGGAGCAGTTGGGATACTCCCCTGCAACGGTCGTGGTCGATGAACCCAGGACCTTTCCGATTCAAGGTGGCGAACCTTGGCAACCGCAAAATTTTTCCAACGCCTATGCAGGAAAACTGATTTTAAAAAAGGCATTGATGCGTTCCATAAATGCCGTCGCCGCCCAATTGATTGACGCAGTAGGCCCTAAAGAAGTAATAAAAACCGCCCGCCAGTTCGGCATTAAAAGTCCGTTGGGAAATAATTTATCCCTCGCGTTGGGCACTTCCGCCGTATCACCATTAGAACTTGCCGGAGCCTATAGCGTAATAGCCAATCTCGGTATCTACAACGAGCCTTATCTCATTCGACGCATTGAAGATTATGATGGCAACCGCCTTTACGAACATTTTTACGAAGGCGTGCAACGCTTTCCACAAAAATCAATCTACCCGCTTTTAGATATGATGCAAGGCGTGGTCGATGGAGGAACCGGGCGTGTCCTGCGACGCATGAAATTTCGCCATCCTGCTGCAGGCAAAACCGGGACCACCAATAGCTTCAAAGATGCCTGGTTCAATGGTTTCACGAAAGACCTATCTGCTTCTGTATGGGTGGGTTATGACGACAACGAACCGATGCTGGGGAAAAATGGAAAAGGCTTGACCGGCGCAGGAGCGGCCGCTCCAATCTGGACTTACTTCATGAAAAAAGCTCTGGAAGGTAAAGATAAAGTTCACTTCCCGAAACCGGAAGGAATACGCATTGAAAATGTCGATATTAAAACAGGTATTTTGCATAAAGCAGGACCTGAAGAATTTCTGCGCGTTGCAGTAAAAGAAGAAACCATTATCCCTACCGAGCTAGTAGAAACGCCTGATGAATTTGTTGCAGGACCGCAAGGAGCACAACCTCAAGAAGAAGACACAGAAACATTTCAGGAACCCGATCTAGCACCTGCTCCCAAAAATGAAACGCCAGAAAATGTCGAAAGCCAAATTAAAAATAAAACTTCGTCAACTCCAACGGAAGATGACAAAATAAAAAAATTGTCGGCAAGCGAATTATTAGATGAACTCAATGCCTTGCCGGAAACCATTTCGCCCTGATCATAAATTGCAATAATGTTTCAAATCCTTAAATACTTCACAGCGCGTCTATGGGCCTCATCAATTCTTTTATTGAGCCTTGGCTACGCCGTGCTATATGTTTTGCACGAAGCAGCTTTGCCAAGTGCCCAGTTTGACGACACCACTATCCAATGGGCCTTGTTTAGCGTCTCGGTATTTTTTGGGTTCTTTGCTTTTGGATTGATCGGCGAACAAAAATTTCAAAATGCCTTGCACCTTTTAAAAACAAAACAGCGATCTGCCGAGCCAAGCTCAGCGATCACGCAGTACGAAGACCTCATCAGATCCTCTCGCTCTGCCTGTTTTTTACCGGGGAAAGGCAAACAACTGCGAGATCAAGCCATATGGAGCTATGCGGAGTATTTATTGTCCATTGGGCACGATGACTCCAGAGCCGTTCAAATCTACCTGAAAGCTTTCTTGCAGGCTCCAGAGCGATCAAAATTCCGTGCCCCCCTACTAGCACTTTTTTCTCAAAAGAGTGAATTGAGCTCCAAAGAGCTAGATCTCCTTTTGGTGATGCTCAAAGCCGAAAATTTTAACGACGAATATCTCGTTCAATATTTGGCTGAAATATTTCTTCAGCAAAAACAATTCAGCGAAAAAACTGAACCCCTTTTCCTGAAAGCCCTGCAGAACAAATCAAAACTTACCGAGGAAATCGTCCGCTTTGCCTTACCTCAATTGATGGCCTTGAAGCGCTTCGACGAGGCGGCGATAAAATTTTATGCCGCATCTCTACCCTACGTTCAGGACGACGAAGAAGAAATCAGAAACGCATTGGCAAAAAAATATTGCGAGGGGATTTGGGCTGGAATGGACCCCAACTTCCATCAACTTTGTGGCGAAGTATTTCTTCATCTCTCCCCTGAAAGTCAGAAAAAAATCAGCGAAGAAGTCGAAGACGGACGTCTTGCAGGCAAATTGCGAAAGATAAAATTATTCACCCGCGAGGACCTCAAGCAATTAGAAAAACTCAAGAAGAAATTGGGAATCACTCGCTCTCCGATCGATTGGATCAAGAAAGCCATAGCATTCCCATTTCGACAAATCTCCAGGCTGGCAAACTTCCTGATTTTAAAATCAGCAGATATGTTAATCGTTTTTGGCCGCCAGAATTTACGTTTCAAACTCGCAACCCTGCTCATCGTTTTGATTGGTATTGTCTTTGGAGTGAGTTTCAACGAATTATCAACGCAAAAAGAACAAATAAAATCAGGTCTGGAAAGCAAAAAAACAGCTGAAAAAACACCCCGCAAAGAAAACCGCAGCAATAAAGTTCACACCATTCAAGTCGCTGCGGGAACCTCCAAAAAGCAAGCCAATCGGCTCATAAAATCTTTAAAGAAAAAAGGACTGGAAGGTGTTTACCTGGTAACCACTCCAAGAAAATCTGGTGGCACCTGGTATAAAGTGCGTGTGGGAGAGTTTTCTAAGCAAGAAGATGCTCGACGATTCGCAAAAAACCTTATCGCTAAAAAAAGTATCAAAAGTTATTTCATCATCTCTCAAATAAAAAAATGACGCTTTCTTTTTATTTTGAAAAAATTCAGAGATAAAACGAGTCGAGTCATTTCTGTATAGAGCAAATGAGTGCGTGTTGAATAAAATCCTGAACGAAAAAATTTCAAAAGAAATTCATCCCCTAAAAAGCACTCAAGCAAGTAAATCACTCTGAAGACTTCTTCTCTAAATCATCTTTCCGGTTTTTTACTTGTGAACATTTTCACAATGTCCAGGTAGACATTTGAATCGACAAGTAAGTCGTAACCTGCTGAGCGGATATTTTTCGCCGTATCACGAATCAACGAAGTTCCTGCCAGTTTGAGAGAAAAAGGATTCATTAATAGCAAAGGCCATGCAAATAGAGGATTGCGACTTTGCACATGCTCAAAAGAAACCAGTGTTCCCCCTGGTTTCAACACTCGCTTCAATTCTTCAAGCACCTGCACTGGCTTTTCCACAGTGCATAACACACAAACCGTTAGCACCATATCGAAAGAATTGTCTTCAAAAGACGTGGCATGCGCATCCATGAGGATCGGCTTGATTGTGCCTGGATAAGAGGATATTCGGTCTTGAGCTCGCTTGAGCATTTCCTCACTGATATCGATCGCAACGATATCCAGCCCTGGAGGGAAATTTACAATTTCCTGTCCGGTGCCAATCCCCACATACAAAACCCTGCCCTTCAGTTGACTAAAAAACTGTTTTTGAACGTCACTCCAGCGACGGGAATCACCGCTTCTCAAAATATCAAAAAATTTAGCGGCACCGTCATAGTTGCCTTTCCTCGTTGTAGAATCACTCATTCGATCACCTGCTCAACACGCCCCACACCATAGCGTCGATTGAAATAGACAATAATCCCCCACACAACGACTCCCCAGCTAGCACCCGAAACCGCGACACAATAATCTGGAGCCACTCCTATCAACATAGCCCCTATCATCCCTGCGGGCATCGCAATCAAATGCAAGGCAATCATAACTTCAAAGGCTCCAAAGGGTGGCACCAGGATGATCATTAAAGGAAGACTCAAAAACATCCCCGTAATCCCTCCTGCAACCATAAGAACCAGAGGAGACCAGCTATCGGGAAGAATTTGGCTCGTTCCAAAAGCAATCAATGCTCCCGCTCCAAAACTGATCAAAAAATCAATGATTTTTAAATTCATCACACCTCATCTGATTTAGAAATTACAAAATCAGCTCCACACATGCTCGAACAAATTTTCAAAGAAAAACTCAAGCTTGAAAAGAAAATACAATATATGAATATGATTTAACAAACACAGATTTTACCAGTATTTTGCCTCCCTAGCTGTTTAAACATCGCTAATTCAAACAAATCACCAGTTCCAATAAATTTAAATTGCAAATCGGATATAATTTGGTTGACCTTACTATCATACACTGCTATACAGTAATAGTAAATTAGAGTGTGAAGGTGTGTTTTCTCAAGCTTACATACAAAAATGGAGTCCTAATATCATGAAAAAAGTTCAAATTGTTGAGAAGAGTTGTCATCGCGAAGGATTAAAGGTTCAACGCTTGAGACATTTTTTTGAAGCAAATGGTTACGAAGTAATCAGTGACGATCACGATCTCGACCCCACCGATAAATACGCATTCCCCTTACAAAACCTGAACGTAGACCCAACAGCAGACATCATCGTCTTGACCACTTGCGGTTTTACAACGGCTATAGAGGATGGAGATTTTAATGCTCTGGAAGTGATCAATCAAAAAAAGAAGCCATCAGCTCGTGTCATCATGGGAGGTTGCCTGACCAATATGAATCCAGAACGTATGGAAAAAGAGTTTGGAGGGCCAACTTTCAACATGGACAATTACGAGCAATTTAACGAATTTATCGAACCAACTGTTCGCTATGAGGAAATCCCTGAAACAAACCATATGATGAATACGGAACGGTTTTTCATACAGATTCAGGATGGATGTTCACACCGATGCACCTTTTGTTCAATATGGAAAGCTGGAGACAGCGTGAGCAAGCCGATGGAGCAGGTGATGGCAGATTTTCACAGAGGCATCCGCGAAGGCCACAAAAAGATCTATATCCTTGGTGAGTCTGCTGGCTCTTATGGACTGGATTTTGGAGCAAATATTGGGACTCTCTTTGATGAAATTTTGAAAGTCGATGCCGATTTCCAGTTGGTCCTTGAAGATATTTCACCCTGGTACATTCCAAAATGTTTTGAGCAACTCAAGGAACTCGCAAGAAGAAACAAAATCGAGTCCTTGCATTCCCCTATTCAATCGTCCTCACCAAGAATCCTTAAATTAATGGGACGACTATGCGACATGGACGTATTTAAGAAACAGTTCAAAGAAATTCGCGAGGCATCTCCTGACGTAACTTTATCCTCGGCAGTCATCGTTGGCTTCCCTTCTGAAACACGGGAAGAACTGGAAGAAACCATCCAGTACTGCAAAGATTTAAGTTTCGACACGGTGGCCTGTCATATGTTTTCGGGGCGACCGGATACCAAGGCCGCAGACATGGCAGATCAAATTTCAGAAGAAGAAAAGGTTTACCGCTACAAGCGTTTCAAGGATCAATTTGAAGGCATCACCCGAGTCGACCCCAACCAGCGCCCCATTGTGGAAGGCACAGCAAAGGCAAGTGTTTAATCTATTCAGATAAAGGAGGGTTGCAATGCGGCCTGGCTTGAAAAAAAGAATAGCTGATCTCCTGAGGTGGACAGACTGGAATGCGGTAGCGCAGTTTTATCACAACCCTGCGCTACCGCTATCCCGTACGGAGCGACGGGGCATCATACGCAAGATCTACGCTATCAGTTGGCATATTGACTGCCCACACACACAGGACGAAATACTGCAATTCATCAACGGAACATTTGAGGTAGCAGATACAACTCAGGGATGCCTCGTTGAGGCGGGATGCTACAAAGGAGGAAGTTCTTCCAAGTTCAGCTTGGCAGCGAAAATGCTGGGACGTCCGCTTTACATGTTTGATTCCTTCGAAGGAATCCCTGCTCATTCTGAACCCCATACCTTTAATATCTATAAAAAGCCCGTTTCATTCACTCAAGGAGAATACAGGGGCACACTTGAAGAAGTGCAAAGCACACTCGAGCAATTTGGTCATAGAGATTCCTGCTACCTCGTCCCCGGTTGGCTGGAAGATACGCTTCCAAGTTTCAAACAACCAATTTCTGCAATTTATCTGGATGTCGATTTAGCGCAATCGACACGCACCTGCCTCAAATATCTATACCCCTTGCTTGAAAAAGGCGGGTTGCTTTATACGCAAGACGGCCACCTGCCTCTGGTACTAGATGTGTTTCAAGACAAGGATTTTTGGGAAAACGAGTTGGGCACATCGCCACCTCAAATCGACGGGCTGGGCAAACGGAAGTTACTACGAATGATTAAAAACTGACTCCAAACAATGAACCCCGGGTTAGAAAATGAAAATACTTTTGATCACTGGGCCTGCGGGTCCCACTCAAGGGTGGGGCGATTGGGCAACCACAAGGCTGGTAGAAAAAGCACTCGAAGTATCTGGGTGGGAATCGGAAGCTCTCTACATCACTCGCCTGGAAGAATTTATTTCCGCCTTGGAAGAACGGTCTTTTGATATGATCTGGAGTGCTTTGTATCACTTCAATCAAAGCAAGCTTCAGGTTGGCTTAGGTAAAAATGTTCCCTGGGTCGCAGACATCTTGACAGAAAGGGAAATCCCTTTTGTGGGAGCCTCGGCATCCGACATGAAAGCCATGATTGATAAGGCCGAAACTCATAGGATTTTGAATGCAGAGGGAATTCCGACACCAAAACAATGGGTCATAAAATCTGGAGAATCTTTGAGTCTAAAAGAATTTCCACTCCTCATAAAACCACAATTTGAATCTGAGAGTGCGGGCATTTCCGAAGACAGCATTGTCCACGACAACGATGAGTTAAATATTCGTGCGAAATGGATTCATGACCGATTTGGTCAATCTGCCTTGGCAGAAGAATATCTACCGGGGAAAGAATGGACTGTCTCTGTTTTGGGCAATGGCAAGTCCCGCCGTTTTTATCCCGTAATCAATCACATAGATACTAGTCAGTACCAACGCTACCCCGTCATACGAGAAGACCTGAAAAATGCCAATGCAATACGTCTGCAAATTCCAGAACAACAAGCAGAAGCCGTTATTGAACTGGCACGCAAAGCCGCATTGGCATTGCATTGCAAAGATCATGTGCGAATTGATATTCGCGAAGATAAAAATGGAATTCAAAAAGTAATAGAGGTCAATGGCATCCCTGGATTGAACCCATCAAAAAGCCGGAGTCTGCGCATTCAAAGCATGCAGAATCAATCTTTATCTGTTGAAAAAAACTTTGAAATTCTTGTTGATTCAATCGTCACATCAGCCGTAGAACGATACCGGATGGCCATCCCTACAATATAAGGTTTAGGGCTTATTTCTTTAACCCAAAAGAACTGCCTTTGGAAGATTTCAACCCCTCACCTGATGCACTATCGAATTGAATTCAGAGAATTCAATATAGAATACTTTTGATTAAAGACATAAATTTGGGGATATCAATGGGCTTGGTGATGTAGGAGTGAAACCCCATTTCCAGGGCCTTTTTTGCATTTGTATCCATCGCATCTGAGGTCAAAGCGACAACGGGGATACTACGCATTTCATCTATGGCTTGTAATCTTTTGAAAGCTGTCAGCCCATCTATTTCCGGCAAGTGAATATCCATCAATATCAAATCAGGCATTTCCGCACGGGCCAATTCAATTCCATCCAAAGCGTTAGTGGCATAAAATAATTCAATGTCTTTCCTATGACTTAAAATCTGCCTCACTAATTCAATATTTTCCAGAATATCTTCAATATAAACAATTTTACAATTGCCACGCTTTTCAGTAGAAACATTTGGCATGTTGAGTTTTTCCTTAATATGAGGGAGAGTGGGAGTTTTATCTGAAATTGGCAAATCAATATAAAAAAAGCTTCCTTCTCTAAGCTCACTTTCAAAATTAATTGACCCGTTCATCATTTCAACAAGTCGTTTAGAGATACTCAATCCTATGCCCGTACCTTCAATGAAATCAGAATCAACATCGAATCGTTCAAAGGGCTTGAATACCTTAAGTTTATTTTCTGCAGAAATGCCGTGTCCTGTATCTCGAACACCTATCCGAATTTTGCCCTCCGCCTGTTCCTCAAAGGAAACAGTTACCGAACCATTGAGTTTATTGTATTTGATCGCATTAGAAAGAAGGTTCAATAAAACTTCTTTTAGACGCAAGGAATCGGTTTCAGCGAAATATTCTTGAGATTGTGAATTCTGGAGTTTAAGAGTCACCCCTTTATTTTCAGCCAATGGCTTTGAAAAAGACACCACATTATCGACAAGTTCATTTAAATTGATGACTTCGATGGATAACTCAAGATGCCCTGTCTCAATCTTGGAAAGATCCAGCACTTCGTTGATTAGCTCGAGTAGATGTTGCCCCGCCGAAGAAATTGTCCTCAAATTATCCTTTTGATAGGAGGTCAAAGGGTTTTGAACATCCATTTCCAGTAATTGTGTAAAACCCAATATTGAATTCATGGGTGTACGGAGTTCATGACTCATTCTAGCTAAAAAATCTGATTTTGCCCTGCTGGATTTTTCCAATTCCTTGCTTTCGATGGTCACCCCTGCCACATAAGCAAAAGACCCGATCAAATCAAGTTCTTCTTTGCTGGGCCGTCGAGGTGAGCTGTAATAAACAGCAAAGGTTCCTAACACTCGATCATCGGCCGCCAAAATTGGTAGAGACCAGCATGCCCTCAAATTATGCGATAGAGCAAATTTTTGAGCTCTTTTCCACAAAGGATCCGTTTCGATATCTTCTACGACCACCAGTTTCTTCGTGTACGCGGCTGTCCCACAGGAACCCACCGAAGGCCCGATCTGCATGCCTTCAATCGCCTGACTGAACTTGGCTGGCAAGCTGGGGGCTGAGCAATGGTGTAAGCTTTGACTTTCTGGATTAAATACAAGCACCGAACACATGCATCCATCAAACTGACTTTCCAGACCCTTTGTTAAAATGTCTATTATGTCAGACAAACTATTATCTTGGGCAAATGCCTCTAAAGCCCGATTTTGAATTTCAGCAACGGTCACGGCACGGTTTTTATCAGCAATCTCTTTTTCTAATTCTGCGTTTCTTTTCTTTAAAGCCTCGGACTCTTCCGCATATTGATTTACCAGTGACTTAAAGTGAAGATGGCTACGAGTTCTTGCTAAAACTTCTTCGCCGAGGAATGGTTTTGTGAGGCAATCAACACCCACCGCAGGAAAACTCTTTACGATATTCTCCATTTCGTTTTTTCCCGCCAGTAAGATCACAGGGATGCCTTGTGTGCTCGCCTCTTTCTTCAACCTTCGCTGAACTTCGATTCCATCCATATCGGGAAAAGTGCTACCCAAAAGAATCAAATCGGGCATAGATTTGCCAGCAATATCAAGCGCACATTCCCCACTGGCGGCAATATCAAGAATATGGTTTTCATCTTCGAGAATGATCCGCAGAAGATCGGCTTCTTCTGAATTTTCATTCACGATTAAAATTTTAGATCTCATAGGATAAACTACCGTCAAAGCTCATAAATCCTGTTCCCAATAAATGTAATTAAAGCCATTTTATAGAAAAGGAAACTTTCAATTCATCGCAAAATTACCTGTACGCAACTACAAGTCTCTCACTTTTTACTCAATAGAAGAAGTCTAAAACTTGTCTATGAACATAATTCAATGACCGGGTTTTGTAAGATGCAACCGATTTATTAGTTTCTTTACTGGAATACTAGATCTAGAAATATAATGAGGATATTTTCAGGAGTCAAGGGGGGCAACATATTTCTTAACGAAGTAGCAAGCGGGTCTGGTTTGAAAACTTTGATTCTAGGTGAGAGTTAAAGATCACGCGCTTTATCAATTTAACGTTTAAAAAAAGGAATAAAGTAAAAAATAACGCTCAGAGTAAAGCATGAGCTAAGGATTGCATTCCGTCTCCTGTCGTTTAAGAAAAGACCACAAATCGAAGCCCGGTGCGAATATTCCATTGTCCACACGGGATTGAGTGATGCTCACCCCATGATCCATCAGGAACCAACATCTAAGTAATATTTTTTCTTCTACTGTTGTGCAGGGGTCTTCCCATTGCGTGATTGAATCAGTTTTCTCTAATTGAGAAAAAATAGATTTATCGATCTTCAAATTTCGTTTCTTGATAAACTCCTGATAACCTTGAAGAAGAATCGGTTTGAATTCTTTTCGACTGATTTTTATCAATTCGGAGACGCTGGGAATTTGATCTCTATGGTAATGAAAGAACTTCAACTTGTAATATTGATGGACCGTTTCCAGTCGGAAATAACATTGCAAAGACATGACTTCGGCCCCGTACTTTTCAACAAGAAATTTCTGAATAATGGGCTTCCCCATTTTCAATAAAATTTTATTCAAACGTCCTCGCTCAAAAAGATGGATTCGAACCGTGCTCAAATGTTTTTGACACTGCAGCTCCAGGTTTTTCGACAGTTCAGCCATCCCACTGGGAATTCGGTACCAAAAAATCTCGTCGCTCGCAACTTTTAAAGCCAAGTGATAAGCCTCGGTGATCTGTCGGCTATGCGCCCCTTTAGCTTGATTGGCGATCTTGTAGGAACCTTTTTCCGAAAACCCCATTTCCATTAAACTTTTCTGGAACCTGCCACGCTCGCCCATCAAAAAACCAGCGCGTTCTTTTATGTGATCCTTCGCCTTTTCTTCACCGCGTAAGGCCAGGCTCACATCCCTTGGATTCAAATCAAGCCCCAAATCCTGTGCAAATAGATATATTTTCTCCAAGGTTTTGTAATTCAGCTTATCAATGAAAAGAAATTTCTGAATATTCTTTTCAGAAAAACCACAGGCCTCAAAAATCCTTATTTTCTTGTATTTGACATCATCCCAGTATTTCCGGTTTCCGTCCTTCTTATTGAATTGTTTTTCGACATCTGACCGTGCTTTAAAAAAATAACTTCTCAGCAAATACCATCTTTTTTTGAGGGTCGATTCAATGATCCACCGGTACTTGGAGGTTAAAACTGTTAGCTTGGGGTCATCCAAAACAGAAATATCATTATTCTCAAGAATGTATTCCAGCAAATCAAGATGACACTCCAGCAATACGGGATTGATACGCTCAATAAATTTTCGGCTTACCGTCTTCCACCTATAAACGTCGAACTCTTCCTCTAAACCCCTTTTTTTAATTTCCCTTTGAACAAAATCACTTCCGTCAGTATCTATACTTTCAAAGAGTTTGTCTCGGCCCATCAATTCGCAAATTTTCACCCTCTTCAGTCGGTTGATCCCCTGAAAAATATTATCATCCAGGTAAGCATCAAATTCCTCAAACGATTTGGCGGGTGAAAAATAAACTCCGGCCAGAAAATGAAGTGCCTCCTCCAAAGAAAAAACACTTTTCTTTGCCAAACCTTCATAAACTGAGAAGTCCAGGGACTTTCGACCTGCCTGACAGTCGCGAATGTCGGTTAAATACTTTCTAACCTGATTTAATTCGCTTTTTTGAGCATAGGGGTCATTGATAACACGCAGAAATACCTGTTCTGCCTTATGGAGTTCCCGTTCGGCCAATAGGGAAAGGCCCTGCATAATAGGATCAAATACCAGCATAAGAGGAATATGAAAACTGAAAGGGGCTGAAGAACACCCGAAATTGGAAAATAAGAGCCCGTTTTTTTGAAAACTCTAAAAAAACACGCTACACATCATACGACTAAAATATTAGATGCGTTTAAACGACAAGAGGTTTTATCGGCGTGTTCTTTTGTAGATATGGACGGCTTCTCCAAGGTCGGTTTGTGCGGCTTCAGAAAGAGTTTCTGACAGGGTGGGGTGTGGGTGAATGCTATGGGCAAGATCTTCTGCAGTGGCTCCCAGGCGTATGGCAAGAACACCTTCGCCGATGAGCTCTCCCGCGCTGGAACCCACGATTCCCATTCCGAGAATTTTTCCAGACTTCGGTTCGATGATCAGCTTACTGAGGCCTTCGCCGCGCCCTGTTATTTGCGCTTTCCCAGATGCCGACCAAGGAAATCTTGCAATTCTGTGTTCAATTTTATCTGTTTTTGCCTGCGCTTCCGTCAATCCACAAAATGCAATTTCAGGATCAGTAAAAATGACAGCAGGAATAGGACTTTTTCTTACACCTTCGTTTAAAACACCATTATTCAAAATAGCGTCAACGGCTGTTTGTGCTTCATGACTTGCTTTATGCGCCAGCAAGGGACCCCCTGCAATATCGCCAATCGCATAAATATGGGCCTCATCTGTTTGCATGGCTCCATTTACGACGATGAATCCATTTCCGTCCAGCTTTATACCGGTGTTTTCCAACCCCATATCTTGAGAATTGGGAGAACGTCCTACAGAGACAAGAATCTTATCGAAGCTCTCTTCCTCCTCTTCATCTCCATCGCAGGCTTTGAATGTAGCGGTCACGCCATCTTTCAGACTTTCCACCTTGGTTACAGAAGTATTCAGCTTTATAGAATCGAATATTTCATTCAACCTTCTTTGTAGAGGACGCATGAGGTCGCCATCCACTCCAGGCAATAAAGTCGCTTCCTTTTCAACCACAGTCACTCGACTGCCTAAGGCAGAATACACCGTCCCCAACTCCAATCCTATGTACCCACCCCCAACAACGAGCAAACGTTGAGGAACCTCCGACAAATCCAATGCCGAAGTGGAATCCCACAAAGCAGTACCCGCTCCATCAAATAAAGCCGGCAGGATAGGACGAGATCCGGTAGAAATAATGCATTTATCGAACGAAATAGTGCCGACATTTTGTACTTCGACAGAATGAGAATCCAGAAAACGCGCTCTGCCTGAGTGCACTTGCACCTTTCTTTGGCGTGCCAATTGAACCAAGCCACCGCCCATTTTCTCAACAACTTCATTTTTCCATTGTCGCAATTTTTGCAGGTCTATTGATGGCGCATCGAACGCAACACCACAATTTGAAACTTCCCTGCTTTCAGACACCACTTTAGCAATGTGCAAAAGTGCTTTTGACGGAATACACCCGCGATTGAGGCACACTCCACCTAAATCGGGATTTTCATCTATCAGCGCAACCTCCAAGCCTTGATCCGAAGCTTTGAAAGCGGAAGAGTAACCGCCGGGGCCAGCACCTATCACCAGTAGATCAATTTTCTTATTCGACGTAGAGTTCATTTTTGATGTCGCCTGCGGCTGAGTTGCTCCCACTCTCGGGAGGGAACTTTTTCTCTGAGTTTACTCATTATAAAATTGAACAAGCATTGCGCATCTTCCTTGTTAACTCGCTCACCCAATAATTGCGGAATCAGTATTTTTTCCATATCAAGGAAAGGCTTCAACTGACTCTCCATTTTCTTTACGATCTGCACATTGCTTAAATCCGATGTTTGTTTTCCGTCAGAAATATTTTTCTTTCGAGAGAATAAATGCGTCCGCGCTTTCTTCTTTTCAACCAGGCCACTGGAAAAGCCAAGCAAATCATCGGTGCTTATTTCAGCCGGTTCGCGCAGAAAAAAATTCAGATAACGTTTGCGAGAAGATGCCTCGATAATTTTTATAGAGTACCGTTCCATCTCGTCATCAGACCATTTGAAACTATCAACATTCGATGCAATAGAGAGTATATCGAGATCAATCAAATGATTCACAAGAGCACTAGCAGTCTTGTCATCTATATGAGAATCAAGTGCATAAAGTCTCAAACAAATCGACTGCGCACTATCGGCTTGACGGTTTGTTTCTTCACTAGGGAACTTCTGAGTTTCATCCGTCATTTAAAATTTACAGGGGAATGTTTTTTCCATGCGTTTCTGAAAATACTTGCGCAAAGTTGAGGATAATTCTTTGATCGATAAAATTTTCTCAAGGAGTTCTTTATCCTTCTTATCTTTATAAAGAAGACGGTTGGTTTTAGCTATTGAAAACTCGTTTGCTTGACCTTTGAGTAATTCAAGCACATCGCCAGGAGCAATTTCACCTGGCTTGAGAACTCTAAAATAAGCACCTGTGAAACCAGAATCACGCAAAAATTTTATCAACTCGGGACACTGGTGTATAGAGGCGAGTTTGAAGCAAGGTTGACGTGGCTCCGTGCATTGGATTTCCGCTGTACCGATTCGAAAACTATCACCAATATGCACCTGCATTTCATCCAATCCAGATATCGTCAGATTTTCGCCAAAAGATCCTGCCGAGCAATCCAAACCCAGTTCTGTTTTTAGATAAGAAAAATTATCTGAAAAATAAGCACACAATGCCTTGTCTGATCCACCATGATAGCGTCTATCGACAACAGCATCGCCGGGAAGTCCCCTCATACCCACTGATTGTGGCCCTGAAACTGGTTTTTTAAAAATACCCGTTTCATGAGTTTTCCTACCATCAACAGACAATTTTTCTCGGGAACCTATGTTGATTGATTCAATGATTGCCATAAACTATCAGATATCCAAACCTGCACATCATATCGACCTCAATACTTCACTTTAACGAACGATTGAGCACCAAATAAAATAAAACATTCTGCCAAGTCAAAAATTTGGCCTTCACTTAACCAAACGATAGGTATTCTTCCCACTGTTTTTAGCTTTGTACAAAGCATCGTCTGCTTTCTTAAGAAGGTCTTTCGCACTCCTCCCATCTTCCGGAAAAAAGCTGATACCTATGCTCAATGAAAGGGACATATTTTCACCTTCAAAGTGAAATGGCTTTTGAGCAACAGCCAATAATTTTTTAGCTAAATTTTCAGCATCCTTTTTTGAAACAATCCTTGGTAAGAAGACGATGAATTCATCGCCACCCAAACGAGACAAGGTATCTTCTTCACGTATGCATTGAGTCAACCTATTCGCGACTTCCTGTAAAACCAAATCGCCAATAGCATGCCCAAAATTATCGTTTATTTCTTTGAATCCGTCCAAATCAACAAACAAAACAGCCATGATCCTTTTATTACGATGAGCGTGAGCCAACCCCATCTTCAAGCGATCACCGAGTAGCATACGATTTGGAAGACCCGTTAGAGCATCGTGATAGGCCATGTTCTTGATAACATCTTCGGAACGTTTTCTTTCCAGTTCGGCACCCGCCCTGGACGCAAACATTTTCAAAATTGCCAGAGTTCTTTCTCGCTCCATCAGCGGAAAACGATCCGCAATGCAAAGGCAACCGATGATTTTCATTTCAGCATCGAAACAAGGAACACCCGCAAATCCTCTGATTTTCAATCGCGAAAAAATCTTTGCATGGGGGAAGCTTTCAGCCACATTGTCCGGATAATAAGTGAGCATTCCTGCGACAATTTCCTCACAAGGAGTGTCTCTAACGGAGAAAGAATAAGAACTGACAAAATGATCGCCTTCCCATCCCGCAACTATTTTGCATTGGTCATTTTGATAGCCCATCACTTCAACAAAACTGGCAGAATACACAGGCATCGACAATGCCAAATTATAGACAAGGGAACTGAAAAATTCTTCTCCGATTCCAGTAGACGTGCCTTCCACAATCGAACGGAAGGATATTTCATCGGAGTATAATTTCATTTTTCCACCGATACCACCCGCGGTCATTTCCATTATTGCGATTTCATTAGACGACCAATCAAAGCAATCTCTCTTGCTTCCTACACCCAGAAAACCTTGCCTTTTCCCTTCTACTATAATTGGGAATATCAAAAACTCGGTTAATTTTTCAATGCCACACCATTCCCTCAATTTTTGAGGCAAGGTAACATCTTGATATCGGGCAAGATGAGAACTAAACGCCTTGGATAAGGCTCCCTCTTCAACCCCAAGTTCCTTGTAAGAAAATAATAAGTCGGCATCGGCGGAACTACTTTTCCCACCACGCTCCCACCAAAAAGCTTCTTTTATCTTTTCGCTTTCTTCCCCGTTTTCGCCATGGCAAAAAATACAAGCAATGTCAGCCTCTGCGGCTTTTCCCAAAGTAGCCAATGCAGACTCCAAAGACTCCAGAAAACCTGAGCGCGTTAACAATGTGTGATTCGCCTTCGCCGCACCTTCCAACAGCTTGCTCGTCTTTTTATTTTTTTCTGCAGCGTCATCTTTGAGTCGTTTCTCTTTATCTAAAGCAACGGTATACTCAATCGCTTTCAGCAAGTCACGCTCATTCAATTTGGACTTATCCAGAAAATCAGTAACTCCTCCCTTGAATGCATTGACAACGACCTCTTGACTACCGCTTCCTGTCAGCAAAATAACGGGCAAAGCGTGTCCCTTCTTGCGAACCTTCCCTAACATCTCAACCCCGTTTTCCAGGCCAAAATTAAGGTCGAACAAACCCACATCATAATTTTCCTTAGCTAAAAATTTCAAGACATCCTCGTAGCTAGAGGCCAAATCAATCGTACAAGCCCTCTTGCCCAGTCCGCCTTCAATGAAGCGTTTGATGATATCTAAATCCTCCACATCATCATCGGCAACAAGTATTTTCAGGTTTGTCATTAGTCGTAGGAAGTTCAGGGAAATAATTACTGTATTGCCTCATACTAGGCGATACACGCAAAACAGTAAAGAACTAGAATCCCCAAAAGTGTAGAAAAAACAACACCATTTTTACATCGAAGGTTATCTTAATTTTATAATCAAGATAATTTACGGCATCCACATATAAAGAAATTTCGGCGAGATATCACTCAAATCCATGCCAAAATTCAAATCGACTAATTTATATGTTTCCATTTTTTGGAGGGAGGAATACAGGTTGGTTTTATACTCGCCGGGACGTTGATAGGTGATGATTTCCAAGCTTGAGTCATTCAAATCAGATTTCATTTTTTCCGTCAAGTCATCCAAATACCCAACGCCATCAATCAATTTAGCCTTAAAAGCTTGATCTGCTGTGAACACTCGACCGTCCGCAAGGGAACGGACTGATTCGCTATCCAAATCAGGGCGATTGATTGAAATGATATTTACAAAGCGGTCATGAAACTGATCGATAGTCCCCTGAAACAATTTTCGTTCTTCATCACTCAAGGGGCGAAAAGGGGAAAGAAAATCTTTTTTATCCGCCGATTTAATAACCTCCCAATCAACGCCCACTTTCCCCATAAGTTCCTGCAAATTCAATTTCAAGGCGATCACACCGATGCTACCAATCAGAGAAGTGGGGTGCGCAAAAATATAATCTCCGGCCTGTGCAACGTAATACCCACCAGAAGCAGCAAGGTCAACAACCGCAACATAAACTTTAATTTTCTTGCGCTCTTTGAACTTCTTCAATTCATGATAAATGATATCACTTGAAGTGACCGTCCCCCCCGGCGAATTGATCCGAATCAGAAGTGCCTTGATAGCATCGTCTCCTTCTGCCTGTTTGAGAATTTCTCTCACTGTCTCAACCATACCAAGAGACAAAGGAAATCCTGTCAACGACCGCTGGGAATGATTGCCTATAGCTCCGCTGATATCTACGAGGAGAATCTTATTCGGTCCCTCGCCAGAAAGCGTTTTTTCCTCGAAGGGCCCAAGCTGAGGGCTCAACTGAATTGTAGCGCATGAACAGAAAAAAAGGATTGCAACCAGCACCATTAACAAAGGTTTTAAAAGTGCTGTTTGGATACAGGCATTTGGAGAGTCAGATTTTGAGCCAATCATAAAAACTTCTCAACTTCTCTTTAACGTTTTCAAGGCTAGGTATTTTACCCATCTCAATTTCCAGATTTTTCCAGACCTTATCGATCATATCTATATTTCTAGCTTCTGCTGGTTTTCCCGCATTTTGCGCAAAGGTATAAAAACCATATACAATTTCTTTTAGCAAAAGGTCGTGACCCGCTATTTCCATCTTCTTTTCTTTCCGTCCACGAACAGAAGGAATGGACCAGGCACTTGCCTCTTGAGCACGACCTATTGTTACATATTCCCTGATAGCCTCACCAAAATCCGAAGCAATACTTTCAAACCCGGCCGAATCTTTTAACGAATCAAAAACAAGATGAATATTTTGCAATGGTTTGATCAAGCCAAGGTCCACCAAAGAAGACTGATCTATCAAGTAAAGGTCTTGCAAACCTTGAGGAGAAAGCCGGGCGGTTTCATTCACCTCGCCATTAATACTCTCCGCCGTCTTCTCAGCAAGTTTTTCAATACTATCTCTCGCCTTCTCAAGAAGAAATTTGACCTGTTCATCATATTCTTCAGCCTTACCAAAAGGAGCATATAGAATTCGATACTCATCACTCATATCTTTTAAAATCGATTCAACATCATTCAAATTTTCTTTCTTGATCTCCAACAAACGCTCTGCCGACAAACCAATGATATAACGCAAGCGCACGGACTTCTCTATATTAAACCTCTCCTTGCATATCGACCGAATCAAACGATCGTAAGAAGCAAAACTCGCCTCCAGCCGTTCCATCGAATTAAATTTATTACTACTTGTAAACCGCGTATTGATTTTTTTGATGCGAACAGAATTTTCTGCCAAGAGATAACCAACTTTATCTCGTGACATCGTGTCAATTTTCTTTTCGATATTTTCCATTTATTGAGCTACCGGGGAAAAATTTTATTTTTGAGCAGGTACAGAAGCGGCCGACTTAGCGCAACGACACCCAATGCCATAGTAATCTTTTGCATCGTCCCAACCATAACGTGCGGAATTTCTTAAATATACAGGAAGGCTGTTCCAGGCACCCCCGCGAATCACATGATACTTCCCTTTTTCCGGACCGCGCGGATTTTTATAAGGACTGACTTTATAATAATTTTTATCATACCAATCATAAACCCATTCAGCAATATTTCCCGCCATGTTAAAGACTCCGTCTGGAGTTTGTCCTTTCGCGTATGCTTTTACAGGTTCGAGAGCCATTCCGCGCATGATGAAACAACATTTCCCAAAATTAGACAATTCAGGATTCGGTTCCTCCGAACCCCAAGGATAATTTCGTTGTTCCACACCTGCCGCAGAACGCTCCCACTCCGCTTCCGTCGGCAAACGCTTGCCATTTCGCAAACAATAGTTCTGGCATCGCTTCCACGTCAGACCAAACACGGGACGATCTGCCATATCCGGCTTGACCTTCTTTCCATACCAACCTGTGATAGTAGGGTGCACTTTAGGAAATTTTTCCATATAGATTTCAAAATCCTTGCCGCTGACCTCATAACGGTCCATATAAAATCCATCGAGCCAAACCTTGTGACGAGGTCCCTCATCAACTCGCCCAACTCCTTCCGGGCTTCCCATAACAAACTCGCCCGCAGGGAAAAACACCATCTCCTTTTCAACCGGCTCTGCCACGGCCTGAAGAGGTAGAATAAAAAGGAACAGAATCACATTAAATTTCATTATTCCCATACAATTAATCCTTTTCATTCCAACACTCCTGTTTGCAACATTTCAAACCTTCTTTAAAAAACCACTCGCACTATGAAAAGCTTAAAATATACGTTAAGAGCCTCAAAAGATCATGCAAAAAACACACACCATTAAACATATAGACAAAATGTATAACGGGTAAATCATTGAATCTTAAAAAATCAAAAAAACTCAAGAAGGCTTTACACGTACGTCTGTTTACCGTACACTAGAAGAAGATAAAGGAGTCAATTATGCAACAGGACCTGGAATCATCCAAATCTGCAAGGTTTGAAGCACGAATCACAGAAGACCAGAAAGCGATCTTTCAGAAGGCCGCAGTTCTGGGTGGGCATCGTTCGCTGACGGAGTTCATCATTCAAAGCGCACAGGAAAAGGCTGATGCGCTCATACGCGATCACGAAATTTTGAATCTCACCGCAAAAGACAAACGTATTTTCATAGACGCTCTCCTCAAACCACCTGCGCCGAACAAAAAATTGAAAAGTGCGGCGGAGCGTTTTAAGCACATGAAAACTCAATAGTGACCAGAAGCTTCATCACCGAAACACTGAGTAAAAAACACGAGCGCAAGGAATTCAATTGCGGAGAAGAAGTCCTCAACGTTTACATACGACAGTATGCGAAGCAAGATCAAACGCGACGCGTCGCCGCTGTTTTTTTACTCCCCGGCGAGCAAAAATCAATCAAAGGATATTATACCCTTTCATCCACCCACCTCCCCTCGGAAATACTGCCTGAAAAGATATTAAAGAAACTTCCCAATCATCCCTTTCAACCCGCAACCCTTCTAGGTCGTCTTGCAGTTTCAAAATCCCATCAAAGACAAGGCTCCGGCGAAATATTATTGATTGACGCTCTATATCGAAGCTATCGTTTGTCAGAGCAAATTGGCTCGATAGCCGTAGTCGTCAATGCCTTGAATAAGAAAGCCGCGTCTTTTTATGAAAACTTCGGTTTCATAAAATTATCAGGTGGGAAACGGCTTTTTCTGCCAATGAAAACAATCGGAAAACTGTTTTAAATTTCCATTTATTTTTACACTACAGACATAGCAAGACTATTTGTTAGAATGTCATTTCCACACAACTTTTTCCGCAAGTTGAAATAGTTGATTACGATTTTGCAAGCCCACAAATTTGCGTTCAAATAAATGCACCGACTAAAAAAAATTGATGACTGGCTCGGGCGCATGGAAGCGCGGCTCATTGTTGTGCTTTTGAGTGGGCTAATCGTTTTATCTTTCACCCAGATTGTGATGCGGAATTTTTTCCATTCCGGTTTGAATTGGGGGGATGTACTGATGAGACATGGTGCCTTATGGATAGGTTTGCTTGGAGCCTCGCTTGCAACCAAAGAAGCACGGCACCTTTCCATCGAATTTGCATCTCACCTCATTCCTCAGCACTGGGCGCGTTCTCTCGCCACTTTCATTAAAATTTTCGCCAGCACCGTTTGTGCTGTCCTCACTTATTATGCCTACGATTTTGTAAACTACGAGCAAGAAGGCGGGGCCATTCTAATATTTGAAATACCTACCTGGTTATTTCAAATTGTGATTCCTTATAGTTTTGCAGTGATATGTTTCCGCTTCCTTCTAAACGCCACTCTGCCGGCACCTTCAGCCTTGAAAAAAGATTCATGACGACCCTCATCATTACAGGGATCGTGCTACTCGCTCTCCTTGGTGCCCCTTTGTTTGTTGTGATAGGACTTTCTGCCATCCTGTCCTTTTATTCAGCCGATATTGAGCCCACCGCCCTTTTCATTGAACTGTATCGCGTCGCATCCGCTCCCACTCTAACTGCCATTCCTCTATTTACCTTTGCAGGGTTCGTTCTTTCTCGCAGTAAAATGCCCGAACGTTTGACCCGGCTTTCGCGTGCATTTTTGGGGCGTGTTCAAGGAGGGGTCGCATGGGTCGCACTGGGGTCCTGCGCCTTCTTCACCGCATTCACAGGTGCCTCCGGTATCACCATCATCGCCCTCGGTGGCCTGTTATACCCATTGCTCTTGAAAGAAGAATATTCCAAAAACTTTTCACTCGGATTGTTGACCTCATCGGGAAGCATAGGAATCCTTTTTCCACCATCGCTTCCACTCATACTCTTTGGAATCGTTGCTCAAGTCAGTGTGGACAAGCTATTTCTTGCAGGGCTAGCACCTGGAATTTTGATGATCCTTATCGTGGGTATTTACTGTCGCGCCAAAAGCCCTATCGCATCAAAGCACAAAAAACCTTTTTCTCTCACCGATGCAAAAGCGGCAATTCGAGAATCTATCTGGGAAATCCCTCTGCCATTTTTGGTTCTATTTGGAATCTACGGTGGGTGGCTCACCCTGACCGAAGCGGCATCCTTGACAGCCGTATATGTCGTCGCGGTAGAAACGTTGATTTATCGAGAACTGTCACTCAAGGACCTGCCCAAAATCATGCGCGATAGCATGGTATTGGTCGGATCCATCGTCATCATTCTGGGGACGGCCATGGGTTTCACCAGTTACTTGGTAGACGAACAAGTGCCCATGCAGATTT
>JAJDBG010000092.1 GCA_029261475.1 Nitrospinaceae bacterium | reverse complement strand
CCAATAAAAAATCCAAAGAATCGGTATCGACATAAAGATCATAGCCTCTATTACTGTTCCTTGATGGAGTATCAAAAGGATCGAGATATGATGAATTTTTGCAGTGCCATTGTGAAACAGGATGCGTCAATTTGTGCGAATATTGGAAGTGTGGCATTGGACAAAACCTGTGTTGAATGCAGTGGCGTTGGCAAAGGCGAAATTCCAAAGAAATGCTTTACTCCTCGCGCGCAGTAAAACTCTGGAAACTTTTTAAGTTTGTAAATATGAGTGCGTGGTGAGGTCCTCTGGCTAAAATTATAGAGACAGGACTTTGTTGAAGAACCCGCGGGTGCGTCGTTTCGAGTGCCAGCGAAAAGTCTCTACTCTTGTTAGCATTCATATTGCAAAGGATTAGCCTGCTACCGTTGTTTGTTCTGCCAGAGATTCTTTCACCAGATCTTTTTTGCGCGTATGCAGTCCGATATCCATTTGTAGGGAAAGCAATGCTGGTACGAGAAAGAGCGTGAATAAAGCAGAGACGCTCAAGCCACCAATCAATGCGGTTCCCATTCCCCGATACAATTCAGCACCCGCCCCTTCACCAAAAGCCAAAGGAATCATTCCAAAGACGCTTGATACGACGGTCATCATGATCGGACGCAAACGAGTGCGGCAGGATTCGTGCAGGGCTTCACGTTCTTCCATCCCATCTTTGATATTGTTCAGCATTTGATGGACGATGAGAATGGCGTTGTTTACCACGATACCCGCGAGAATAACAATTCCCAACTGAGTCAGAATATCGAAGGTGATCCAGTTCCATTCTTGCGACATCGCAGATGGATTTGGGACTTTCCAGTCGCGAAGGATGTCTGTGATATACCCTCTTTGCAATAAATTGTTGCCGACAATCCCCAAAAATGATCCCGTCACAGCAAGGACCACTGTCAGCATAACGATCAAAGGTCTAAAAAATGAAGCAAACAGAGAGACCAGCAAGAGGTAAACAAAGCCGACGGCATACATAAAACTATTCGTCAAAGAGCGTTGTGTGGAAGCCAGTTCATCCGCAGAGCCCCCGACTCTCAATCCGTATTCCCGGTCCAGCGATTGGCGGGCCGGGGTGAGGATGGTGTTTTCTATCCTGTCGATCACCGTTTGCATGGGGAAATCTTTTTTCACTTGAACCAACAGGGTGATGGCTCGCTCCTTTTCAATATGGTCGATGCGGGCAGGGCCTGCCTGAATTTCTACATCCGCAAGATGACCCAGATGAGTCATTTTGCCGCTTGCAGTCCAGACAGGGAGGCTTTTGTATTCATCGAGATCCAACTTGGCACTGGTCTTTTTCTGGACCAAGACAAAGTCGATGGGCTCACCTTGATCGTTGAACTCACCCAGATATTTCCCCGCATTCAGCGATTCTAAAATGTCGCCTATTTCCTGCATGTCCATATTGAGGCGTGCAGATAATTCGCGTTTGGGGATGAATCGTAACTCAGGATTTCCAAACTTGAATTCGGGGCGAACGGAGTGAACTCCAGGCAAATCCGAAAGCTTCGGCATCATTTCCAGTGCAGACTTTTTTAGATGAAGAATATCTGGTCCCGTGATTTCAACCTGAAAGGTTTTGTTGGCAGATTGGAATATGGGCCTTTGCATTGCGAAAGCAAAACGAAAGCCGGGGATTTGAAAGATGCGTCCTCCCATTTCTTGTGATTTTAGAGCCATCTTGACTTCTCCGCGCTGGCCGGAGGCTAAGTCTGGATCTACGATGGCACCTCCACCGTTGAAGCGGGAAGAGAACACGAGGAAATTATGTTTGATGTCTTTCATATGTGTTATTTCCTCTTCGTAGGGAGCAAAATAACGCATATTTTCCTGTGCCGGGACTCCCGCAACGGGATCGACCATCATGAAAACCATATTGGAGTTTCCGTAAGGCAGATAATCTCTTTCTGGGAGAATTTTAATACTCCACCACATCACCGCGCCGATACAAGAAATGATCGTTAACTTGCCAAGCACAGCGAAAAACGAACGCGCTAAAAGGCGATGCATAAAACTGGAATAGATTGAGGCGACCCAGCCACCAATGATCACCAGCGGTCTTAGGAGAGTGCGGTGTAACAAACCTTCCTGATATTCCTCCCCCGGCTTCAATTTAATGAGCAGGGTGGTCAGCATGGGAATGACCGTGATAGAAACCAGCAGAGACAATGCGATACTCGCGCTGATGGTGATGGCGATGTCTTTGAACATTTGCCCGGCTTCTTCCTGAATGAAAATAATGGGTATGAAAACAGCCAGAGTCGTCAACGTGGAAGCTAAAACCGCTCCCCATACTTCCGATGCGCCGTCGTAGGCGGCCTTGAAAACACCTTTCTTAAAGGTCAGGTGACGATAAATATTTTCCACCACCACGATAGAATTATCCACCACCATCCCCACAGCGAAGGCCATACCCGCAAGGGAAATGATATTGATGGTTCGATCGAGTAATTTCAAAATGATAAAAACAGAAATCAGGCTGACGGGAATGCTGAGTGCGACAATCAACACAGAGCGAATGGAGCCTAAAAATAAAAGCAGTGCCACCACGGCAAGTAAGGCTCCAAGAGCCAGGTTGGATTTGACCAGGCGCATGGCTTCGTCGATATAATCGACGTCTTTGTATACAACCACCAGTTCTAGGGGAATGCCGCGATTCAATAATTCTTTATTCAATTGCTCGACTGCCGCGGAGGTGAGGTTACAAGTTTCTACGACATTAGCACCTGCTTTGCGGATGATTCCAAATGCATTGGATAGTTTTCCATTGATACGCACCAGCGAACTTGTGCGTTTGTATGAATTTGCAACCGTTGCAAAATCACGCACGCGGATGGTTTTCTCACCATTCCGTTTTACGACAGTGTTCAGGATTTCTTCTGCTGTAACAAACTCTCCCAGTGCGCGCACTGTGTAGGCGCGTCCATCTTCATCGTGAAAACCGGCGCGAGTGTTCTGATTTTCGCGTGACAATTTTTGGATAACTTCAGCATAGGTCAAGTGAAGACGCGCCATATCGAAAGGGTCAAACTCTATCCGCATCTCCCTCTCCTCGCCACCAAAGTGCCAGACATCGGCAACGCCCTGGATGCGTAGAAGTGCCTGTCTCACAATGTCCTCACCTATCTCGTACATATAATTTTGATCGAGGTTTGGCATTTTCGGATCAGGTTTGTCGAAAATGATCCACATGATGGGATTGGAATTGTCAGACGAAACCGATTTCATAGTTGGCTTGTCTGAGAGAATGGGCAAATCCTTGACCTGTTGCAACTTGTTGTTCACATCAATGGTTGCGATATTTTTGTCGATCCCCCACTCGAACTCCAGATTGATCGTGCTCAAGCCATGCTGGCTACTGGAGGTCATCTTTTTTAGTCCTTCGACCGATTCTAACTGATCCTCAAGACGTCGAGTGATATTGCGTTCCACCTCATTGGGCGAGAGTCCCCGATATTCCGTTTTCACCTCAATCAAGGGTTTGTCTACCGTTGGTGCGAGCTGTCGTGGCAGGCTTTCAAAGCAGATGTAACCGATTATGGTCGACAGAATGAGCATGACGGTTACCGTATGGTAATTGCGGATGGATTGGTCTATCAGTTTCATCAGGACTTCGGTTTGGAAGGTTGTTTGCTATCCATCTTTTTGTCTTTGAGTGCTTTGGAAGAATCTTTTTCAACATGAGATTTAGGATTGGGATTGACGGGAAAAACATTCGCGCCCGGAAAAACTGCGCCCGAGCCTCGTAAGATCAATTCCACCTTGGGATTCAGTTGACGAGTGAAATCTGAAATTTCTACGAGACCGTCTTTCTCCTTACCCGCTTTCACAGGGACCAGGTGAGCGTGTCCATCTTTTCGGATATAAACCACCGTGCCTTTTTCGGTTATGACCAAGGCTACAGCAGGGACGTGCATGACATTTCTACGAACTCCAAAGTTCAATTGGCTTTCCAGGGTGAGACCAGGAAATAATGATTCTGGAGCAGAAGGCAGATCGATTTGAAGCTGTACGCCACCAGAAAAAATATCAGCATCTGGAATGGTTCGTACCCATTCGGGAGTGATTTTTGAACGCTTGAATTGTATGCCCAGTTCTTTGACGAAAAAATCTGCAGAGCGTAATTTCCCCAATCGGTTCCGGTAAGCCTGAGGAAGCTCCAACACCGCTTTTAGAGTGTCAGATCCGATCATTTCCAGAATGGGGTCACCCGATTTAACATAGGTGCCTTTTTCAACTGATTTGAGAACGACTACCCCATCGAAAGGAGCTTTGACATCGGCTTTCGCCAACTGCAAACGGGCTGTCTCAAGTTGCTGGAGGATGGCTTCTGCCTGTAGTTGCAGAGTCTCAATGTCTTCGTCTCGCGATTGTGTGCTTGCAGAAAGGGCGGCTTGTTGCGAACGCAGATTTTCCTGTGCTTGCCGCAGATTGTTCGTTTCCCGGTCCAGCTCCGACTGCGCCAATACCTTTTGTTGGACCAGATCCGTTATCCGCGCTAGATTTTTCTGCGCTAAATCCAGATCACTTTGCGCGCTGGCAACGCTGGCCTTCAACTGATCTTTTTCTTCGTTGCGCAGACCCTTCTTGGCCTTTTCGATGCTTTTTTGGGCGGCTGAAAGATCAGCTTCCAAACGACGTACTTCAAGCGAATAACCCCTGGGGTCGACGCTGGCCAAGAGTTCCCCTGCGGAAACTTTTTGTCCTTCCTCGACGGTTATACTTTTGACAGAGCCTGCCACTTCCGCAGAAAGGGTCACCCTCTGTCGCGCTTGCAAATTACCTACTGCACGCACCTCATCTGCTACATTTTTATAGACTACCGACCCAAGTTGTACGGGTAGAGCAAAAGCTCTTTTCTCAGCATGTCCTTTTTCTTCTTCAGGATTTTCGCAACCGGAGAGGAATGCGGTAAATAAAATACCGATACAAATTTGAGCCGAAATTGTCCAACGATTACAGGTTTTGATATATTCCCCCTGATTGATTGAATTTATTGTGCATAAGCCATCTTATCCTAACCCCATCGGCTATTTCAAACAGTTTCATGAGGCCTATGCGGCGAAAAAACAGGTATTGATTAAGAGGATTTGGTTCTTATCTGATTGTGGGTAGAAATTATAGAGGAATTCTTTCAAAATATAGTAGATTGGGGAGGTATTTGGATAGATTTGGCGGAAACTGACAAGATTCGGTGCGCCTTTAATCTAAACTCTGAAATCAATGTCCGGTTAGAAACTTGTATCTGTTTTTGACATGAAAATGGTCTCCGAATCGTGTAAAAAGTCTTCGTGAACCGCATAACGGCGTGACGATCCATGGCTTTGCGAACCTAATTGAAATGTCCTGTCTTTTCCCCCGAAAAAATTAAACGAATTATGAAATCTGACTTGGATTATGAATTGCTCGATTGTGGTGATTTTAAAAAACTGGAACGCTGGGGACCTTATAGATTCGTTCGCCCGGCACCGCAAGCGGTATGGAGCAAAAGCTTGAACGAGAAGGTCTGGAAGGATTGCGTGGGTGAGTTTCGACATCAAAAAGGAAGCAAAAAATCAGCCAGCGGAGAGTGGAAATTCAATGCTTCACTTCCCCAAGAAGGTTGGCCGATTCGTTACCGAGAGTTGACCTTCATCGTCAAACCCACTCCTTTTGGACATTTTGGTCTGTTTCCGGAGCAGAAGATGCAATGGGATTGGCTGGGAGAGCAAGTAAAGGGCTTGTCCAATGGCTCTGATCGCGAATTGAAGATCATTAATATATTTGGTTACACCGGTGCCTCATCCATTGTGTCAGCGGCTGATGGAGCGAATGTCACGCATCTGGATGCTTCCAAGGCCACGGTTACCTGGGCTCGATCCAATTGTGATGCTTCTGGATTGACAGAGAAACCTCTGCGCTGGATTGTGGATGATGCCTTGAAATTTTTGCGACGTGAGAAAAAGAGAGGTACTTTTTACGATGGAATCATAATGGACCCACCGTCATTTGGTCGTGGCCCCAAAGGGGAAGTGTGGAAGATCGAGGAAGCCTTGTCTGAATTGATGCAGGCTTGCAAAGATGTGTTGGTGGAAAATCCATCATTGCTCCTGCTGTCGAGTCACACACCCGGTTTCACAGGGCTGACCTTGAGGAACATCATCTCCAGATATTTAGTAAAAAATAAGGAGGGTGTGTTTGAATGTGGAGAAATGGAAATCCCATCGTCCGCGGGACTGCATTTGCCAAACGGTTTTTTCGCAAGATGGGTGAAACAGTGATTTTATGAAAGCAGATTTTCCCGATGGCTCTAGCCGTCAATAAAGCTCAGAATCATTGGCAAGTCTTGCGTACACACATCATACGTTTTCCGAAAAACTCACTTCGGCAATGCTTTCGCGCCAGCAATGGTTTGTCTGCGCAATGGCTCTTGATGCTGGAACGAAACTCTGCCTCGCATTGCGCCCAACAGGTTTTCCGCATTGAAATACGATCGCGACGAGACAAGGGTTTTTCGATGGCAAGTGCGGTTTGATTTTGAGATTCTTTTTTTGTTGTCTTAGTAGGGGCGTTGTTCGTCTCTTCGCTTGCTCCAAAGAGAGGCTCATTCTTTGTCGCTGGACGAGCTTGGCCGATAGCACCACTTATATGAGGTTCTGTATTGCGTGCAACCGAGCCGCTGATATGGTTCGATTGTACGAATTCAATAGCGGGAGTGTTTTCTGTATCATAAGAAATATTTGAAAGATCATTGGCAAATGCAACGCTTCCTCCAGATGCAACCAAAAAGCTAAGTCCCAGAAGCACGCTCCGTTTTGAACGATTGAATTTGTTTAAAATAATTTTGGTTTGTTGTCTCAAAATTCCACCTCCCCATTTCTAAATGCATAAAATTACCTTCACTACTTATCGGCAATGAGCAAAAATTCCCTTAGTAAAAAAAATGAGCCCGGATGTTTTTTGAAGCTATGGCATACGATAAACTCGTCTTTTGTGTTTGATTTTCCTATATAATCACCAAAAAATATTTTTTTTAGGGTAACTTCCAATGAGCCAATTTTTATACCGACACATACTAGATGCGAGCAAGAAAAATCCCGATCATCCTGCGGTCATTGATGGCGATACCTGCCTTTCCTATAGGGAGCTACTGGAAAATATAGAGCATTTTGCCAGTGCGCTGAACCGTTTGAATCTTCAACCCAACAGTAAAATCGGGATTTTATGCGTCAATCAAAAGGAATATCTGGTGGCCTACATTGCCGCGTTGACAATAGGGCTACCTGCAATCCCCATGAATTGTATGCTGGCCCCGGAAACTCTGGGCTACATAGCGAAGGATGCCGGAATCGACGTAATTCTCCTGGACTCTGTTTTCTTGAAGCCAGAAACAGCACCCTTTTTTAAAACCTTCCCGCATAAAATATTGGTCGGAGATGGAGACATTGAATCTCTGGGAACAGGTGCTTTTCGGTTTGACACGTTTCTCGAACAAGCAGGATCGAATCCTGCTGATTTCCAAATGCATCAACGGGCCGAAGGTATACCGGACACCATTCTTTATACCTCCGGAACCACTGCGCTTCCCAAGGGTGTGATGCTCAACGAGACTCAGTTTGAGAGCAATGCAGATCAGGTGATAGGTCAATTGGATTTTAAAGCAAGCGATAGAGTGATTGTTGCTCTGCCATTGTTTCATTCCTTTGGCAATATGATGGCCTGGGTCGTGCTGAAAGCTGGGGGTACACTCATCCTCGTACGTCAGTTTGCTCCAAAAACTCTGTTGGCGAAAGTGTCCGAATGCAAGGCGACGATTTTGCCACTCGCACCCACTTTGTATTCCTTTATGGTGGAATTGTATGGACGTGGGGGCTGGGATGTTTCGAGTTTACGCTTTTGTATTTCCGGAGGCGCGGCATTACCGACATCCTTGTTGGATCGAGTCAAACAAGTCATGGGCGTTTCCGTCCTCGAAGGCTATGGTTTGACAGAAACCTCACCTGTCATAGCCGTCAACACCCCGGCCGATGGGAGTATTCCCGGCTCCGTGGGTCCCATTTTGCCAAATCTCCAAATCAAAATTACCGACGATACAGGCAAGCCCGTAGCGCAAGGAGGTGTGGGAGAAATCCAGGTCAAAGGCGAGACCGTTATGAAGGGGTATTGGAATCATCCAAAAGAGACAGCAGAAACTATCGACCCCGATGGCTGGCTAAAGACGGGTGATTTAGGTCATCAAGATGAAAAAGGACGACTCTATATTTCAGCCGGAAGGAAGAAAGACCTCATCATCCGTGCCGGAGAAAATATTTCTCCACTCGCGATTGAAAACACCCTCCTCAACCATCCCGGCCTGTTGGAGGTCGCGGTGGTTGGTGTCGCCGACGAGCGGGCGGGCGAACGTGTGAAAGCTTGCGTCGTTAAAAAACCGGATGCCGAAATTTCCGAAAGTGAAATAAAGGCATTTTGCCGTGAACACTTGTCAGCATTCATGGTTCCAGACCGCATCTGTTTTTACGAAGAATTGCCCAAAAATGCGGCTGGGAAAATCGTTAAATCCCAACTCAGGGAAGATGGTAAATAAAAGTTGGATTTTTATTGAGGGAGTGGATTTTCTCTAGCCTCGCATCAATTAAATTTAGACTCGAAGTGATTTTCCAAAAGCGTTTGGCTCAAGTGGAATTATAAAATGAGAAAGTGGATAAAATATTTTAATGATAGAAGTATCAAGGGAAAAGTTTTTCAGGGAAAATCAAGTGCGCCTGAGGAACATGCCAGGGATATGGGTGGGTATCATTTGGATGAGACCTATAAGAACAAGACCGACTTTTTTGAAACCTGGTATTTGAATCAGAACGATGGTCGGCTGGAGGTCTACAATCAATTTATCCAAGGCAATCTTGATAAAAAAGATAAAATACTTTCACTGGCGAGTGGGAGGTCTTCTGCAGAGCTTTACCTCACGGAGAAAGGATATGATATTACCTGCTCCGATCTGGAAGAATTGAGCATTCATCGCAACGCAAAACTATTGTTTCCTGAATTCAAATTTTTCCCTCTAGACATTTTAAGGTCTTCCTTGTCGGAAAAGTATGATGCTGTCACTGCTCTCAGCGTGCTTTATCTTTTTGATGATTATGAATTGAGAATTTTCTTTGAGAATGTTTCTGTCGCTTTGAATCCCGGAGGTGGCTTGATCATCGACCCCGGGGGTGCTTCAGACAGTTGGATAACCTTGTTGATTGATAATTTTTTGTTGAAATACGAAGCATGTTTACAGAGAATCATTTTGTTTTGTTTGAATAAGCCCTGTGCGGCAGTTGAAAAACATCATGGATTTAGAAGGTCAGATGATGAAATAGTTACTGCGGCCAAAGCGGCAGGTTTTGTATTAGTGGGCACTAAGTACGATGATTTTATCAGCGAGTTTCGAAGAAGCCCCATTTTGGGAGCTTTGTTAAAAAGAAGTAACCTGGCGAGAAAAGTTGTCAGCGTCATTGGTAGAAAAGCACCATATATAAGACTGTTTATGTTCAAGCGTATTGAGTAGTTGGAAATTGAATAAAGTTGTGGATTTTGTCAGTATGTTTTCCCTCATCCCTGCTGTTTTAATCACCTGAATTCAATCACCTATGTATCAGTAATGGAACTTTCTCCAAAGTTGTATTATTCTACTTTTTAACAATATGCTGGCACTGTGTTGTTTCCTGAGACTGCGATTATTATTCAGGAAACAGCAATGCAATGAATCTGAAAAGTAGTTGTTTGGTAATTGCAGACGCATTGATTATTAAAAGGACAAAGGATAGAAATGGATAAGGCGGAAGAGAGCAGTTTTAGGGAAAATGGTTTTTCCTTGTTCAAAAATGTTTTTTCAACTCAGGAATGTGCGCGTTTAAAAAAGTATGTTCTGGAAGAGATTGAAAAAGGCAAGGCGGCCCTGCTTCGTGAGCAGAGTGAAGGAGGGGGCACTATTTTAAACAGGGAAAAACTGGCTGATATTCCAAGAGCTGTCCATAAGGGAATGTTGCAGGACATCGCTCACCGGAACAGTGTTTTTATGGATGTGGCCAGAGACAAGAGGCTGGTTGATTGCGTTTCCCCTATTTTAGGGCCGGACCTGGTGATGTATCGTTCGCTTTCCGTTTTTAAGCCTAAGGATTATAAGTCTCCCGTCGGTTGGCATCAAGACATGAGTTACTGGGCGGGGAACAAAGACAAAATTTCTATCTGGATTTCTTTGGATAATGTTACACGGGACAATGGTGCCATGCGCTTTATACCGAAATCCCATAATAAAATGATAGAGGATGTTGAACGACAGAATGAAGTATTTTCACTGGTGATACCGGATAAATATGTTGATCTGTCAGAAGAAGTGGTATTAGAAGCAGGCATTGGAGATGTTGTTATTTTTGATTCTCAGGTTATGCATTGCTCAGGTGCCAATAAAACGGGCGATGACCGTTACACTTTGATTTTTACTTTTCAACCCGCCAGTGATCCTTCACACCATAGAGAAGGACCCCCCGCCTGGATTTCTGGTGGGAATTTTACCCAAGGAGCATTGCATGACAAATAAAGATGATAAAGATAAAAAACCCGACACCAACGTCCGGTTCCAGTGCTCCAATACAAGAACGTCTATTGATCTTGAGTACTTGAACGCTCTCGAAAAATACTTTGGGCATGACAACGAATCTACCATTGAGAAGCTTCAAAATTTTCCCAAGTATGTTCCTGAAAAAAACATGATTTCCTTTCTTGCCAGAAATGAAATTTTCAGGAAAATTTTAGATGTGCATGGAGCGGTTGTGGAATGTGGTGTTCTATTTGGAGGCGGGCTCATGTCATGGGCTCACTTCAGCTCAATATACGAGCCCATTAATTTGACGCGTAAAATTATTGGCTTTGATACCTTTGAAGGGTTTACAGGAGCGCACGAGAAAGACTCTGTTGGAGATTTGGGTGAAAAGGGCGATTTTGCATCCCATGCTTATGAAGACCTTCAGGAGTGTGCAAAGATTTTTGATATGTTGCGGTTCAAAAATCATGTGCAAAAAATCGAGCTGGTTAAGGGTGATTTTCTGAAAACCTCCAAACAATATCTCGAAGACAACCCACACTTGGTCATAGCTCTCCTCTTTTTGGATTTTGATGTCTACGAGCCGACTAAAGCCGCTCTGGAACTGTTTTTTGACCGGATACCCAAAGGCGGGATCGTAGCCTTTGACCACCTTTATTACAAAGGCACCGCAGGAGAAACCGTTGCGACGTATGAAACCCTCGGATTATCCAATTACAAGATAGAGCGTTTTTATTGGGATCCTCTCATCAGCTATATCGTCAAAACCTGATCGCCTGATTTGCAATTGGAAATTGTTTGGGCCGTGAATTAGCCTCCGAATAGCACCTGAGGAAAAGGGAGATTCTAATAATTTCTTCCGTTGCTCTAATCGCAAATACTATAGTCCAAGATCGCCGAGGTCGTCTTCGTCGAAGAGGTCTTCCATGATTTCGCGGTGTGAGCTTTGTGTGTCTCTGCGGTCGGTGTTGTCGATGTATTCGTTGATTTTTTTCAGTTGCTCTGCGCTTGCGTTGGCGATGCTCAATCGCTCCATGATCATGCCTTTGTCGTAAAAGTCAAAGAGAGGTCCTATCCCACCATGCAGAAAAGGGGTCAGCAGGGCACTCACTCCGCTCAAATCGAGCACTGCGGTTTGTTTGTTCTTCATCACTGGCATCAATAGATCAAATAGTTTTTTGCCGTCATCTATGGAGGCCAGTTGCTCTCCAATTTCCTCTGCTAATTTTATTTTCACTTTGTTTGCTTCGTCCTTAATAGTTAGGTTAGCTGTTTGCGTTGCTTTTAGTATTTCTTGCCTGAGTGAAACTTCCGTTATGGGCTTTAGATGAAAGGATCTTTTGAAACGATCTATTTAAAGGGGATGGTTTTTTAAGATTCACCGCAACAAGCCCGGTCAATTGATCAACAGACTGCGTACGAGAGTCAGCATCAAGGTGGTGATGAGTATTGCGCCGATGATGTTTAAGGCCAAACCTGCGCGTGTCATTTGAGGGATTTTCACCCATCCGCTTCCAAAAACGATGGCGTTTGGCGGTGTCGCCACAGGCAACATGAACGCGCAAGAAGCCGATAGCGCGACGGGGATCATTAATTCGAGTGGGTGAAAATGTGCCGATATTGCTACTGCGCCAACGATGGGCAAGAGCATGGTTGTGGTTGCTGTGTTGGAGGTCAGCTCGGTCAGGAAGGTGACACCTAGGCAGAGGATAAGTATTGCCAGACCTATGGGGAATCCCTCTAGTGCCCCAAACTGAGTACCAAGCCATTGGTTGAGTCCGGTTTTTTCGAATCCGCTTGCGAGGGCAAATCCACCTCCAAAAAGTATCAGGATACCCCAAGGGGTTTTGGTCTGGACGGTCTGCCAGTTGAGTATGAAAAATTCTCGTTTCCCCTTCAATTCGATTCCATTTGCGCGGTCGCTGGGAAGGACCATTAGAAGGATTCCCATGCTCATGGCAACGGTGGCGTCGTGAATCCATTTGGGATTGGCAAATAAGCTCGACCATCCCGGGATCTCAAAAATGCCGATAGGGATGGGTTTCCTGAAAATCCACAAAAAAGCAGTGCTTGCGAATACGATGGCGATGATCTTCTCCGCGGAGTTCATTGGGCCTAGTGCATCGAGTTCCCGACGGATTATGTCGCCGCCGCCGTTTTTCATTTCAATTTGGGCGAGAGGGAAGGGCGATATGAATTTACAGAGATAAACCCAGACCAGTGGCAAAAAAATAAATACAAGGGGAAGGGCTGCAAGCATCCATTTGAAAAATGAAATCCCCTCATTTTTGGGATAGAGTTCTTTGTAGAGTCCGGCAAGGATAATATTGGGTGGTGTACCGATCAGCGTACCCACTCCGCCAATGCTGGCAGAATAGGCGAGGCCGAGCATGAGGACGAGGCCCAGACTTTGATAAACTTTTGTTTCGGTTTCCTGGTCGCGTTCCCCGTTAAAGAGGGCTTGACTGGCGAATTGGTGAACCACTGCCATCCCGACGGGTAGCATCATCATGGTTGCGGCGGTATTGGATATCCACATGGACAGAAATCCGCAGGATGCCATGAAGCCAAGCACGATACGTTGAGGACTGGTCCCTACTTTATTGATGATGTGCAGGGCGATGCGTTTGTGTAAATTCCATCGTTCCATGGCGAGGGCAATCATAAAGCCGCCGAGGAAAAGGAAAACGAGGTGATTGGCGTAATTGTAGGCGACGGCTTTGCTGGGCATGATGCCGAGCAGGGGAAACAGGACAATAGGCAACATGGCCGTTACAGCAAGGGATGTGGCTTCTCCTACCCACCAAGTAGCCATGAGGACGGCTACGGCGACCAGACGCTTTGCTGAGGGACTCATCCCCTCGGGAGCGGGTAAAAATAGAATGATCAGAAAAGCGACGACACCGAGGATTAAAACGAATCGTTGCCGCCCGAAGGATGGAGATGATGAGACTGTGTTCGAAGAAGTCAGAGGGCCTCCAGGAGACGCGGCTCTCGAGTAAAACCGGGGTCATTCAACCCCGGGCCAGTATCTCTTCAATTTTCAATGTTGAAACAATGTGGTGGTCCATGTCCAATTCTTTTGGCGTGTAACCCAAGGCCAATGCGACGAGTTGGGACAAGTGGAGAATGGGAATGGAGTGTCCCTTCTTCTTCAATTTTTCAATCTCAGGCTGATAGGAGTCCAGGCTGAGGTGACAAAGGGGACAACCGGTCACAACACAGTCGGCACCACTTTCGATCGCATCGAGAAGGGCGTTGCCAGACATATCTTGTGATGCCGTTTTGTTCATCATAATGATCGGGAAACCACAGCATTTAACGCGACTGGGGTAATAAATCGGTTCCGCGCCAAGTGCCGCGAAAATATCTTCCATTCCGTGTGGATCGTCTGGATCGTCAAAATCTGAAAGGCCCGAGGGGCGTAGAACATAACAGCCGTAAAATGCCGCTACTTTTAGTCCCTTCAAAGGTCGCTTGATTTTTTCTTTCAGAAGAGCCATGCCTTCATCTGTCGCCAGAATATTGGCAAAATGCTTGATTCTGCTTTTTCCGCCAAGGTATTGATGACCGCCTTCGCTGAGGATATGGTTGATCTGTTCCTTGTATTCAGGGTCGGAGTCGATATTGCACTCCGATTTTTTCAGATTCCCCTGACAGGTAGAACATATTGTGACCAGGTCAAGACCTTGTGCTTCGGCAATGGCTACAGTTCGGGCATTGAGAGCATCGGCAAGGAGTGGGCTTTGTTCGGAGATGACTCCGGCACCACAACAGGCCGCGCTTTTCATTTCTATAAATTCTATTCCGAGGCCTTCCGCCGCTTTTTTGGTAGAGACCATCAATTCCCGGGTGGCACCTTTGGCCACGCATCCGGTAAACAGGGCAAATTTCATTGATTCAGTTTCCTGAAAATTCTACGAACGTCTTGGACGTTCTCGATTGATTTGTGAAGGATGGGCGGCACTTTGCGTTTCAACAACATGCGGAGGCCCACGGGAACCAGTTCGAGCAGGCCTTTTATGTTGAAAAAGCCCATAGATTCGACGGGTAATTTATTTTCATTGAGGCTTCCACTGTGCTTGACGGAATTGACAAAAGAAATTGCGTGTCGTGCCCCAACATTATCGTGCACGCCTTGTTCCAAGGCAACAGCCATGATTTCTTTGATTCTGTAAAATGGTTCGGCAGGCTTGGGGCATCTTTCGACACATTCGCCGCAATGGGTACAGTCCCAAATACCACCATACTCACTCAGTTGTTTGACGCGTTCCAGGGTTTTTGAATCGCGGGAATCGCCTACAAATCGTTGTGCTTTAGCGAGTGCCGCAGGGCCGAGGAAATTGTCATCCACTTCAAGGACATTGCAGTCGGAATAGCAGGAACCGCACATGATACAGGTGCTGGTATCATCAATCAATTTGAACTCTGCTGGCGATTGACGGCGTTCTTTTGCTGGTGGTGCCGACCGGGGTTGTAAGTAAGGAGTTACCTTGTTTACTTTGTCCCAGAAGGGGGTGAAATCTACAGCCAAGTCTTTGAGCGGTTTCATATTGCCCAAAGGTTCGAGGACTATGGTGTCATCCTTCAGCATAGTTTCAGCCTGTTTTTGGCAAGCGAGTGTAGCGTGACCGTTGACTTTGACGGCGCAGGAACCGCAGATCGCACTGCGGCAGGACATCCTGAAGGTCAAACTCCCATCCAGGTTCCATTTGATTTCGTTCATGCAGTCGAGCACGGTCGAGCCTGCGGGGATATCGTACTGAAACTCCTCGTAATAAGGCTCCGCTTGTTTTTCCGGATTGTATCTTTTGATCTTGAACGTGGCCATCAGTATGTTCTTTCGACGGGTTTGTGTTTGCCTAGTATTACCGGCTTGTACTTGATGTCGAGCCCATCTTTCCCTGGATACACCAATGTATGTTTTAGAAATTTATCGTCGTCGCGTTTGGGGAAATCTGTGCGGTGGTGTCCGCCTCGGCTTTCTTCTCGGCTGAGGGC
>JAJDBG010000091.1 GCA_029261475.1 Nitrospinaceae bacterium | reverse complement strand
CTGGTAGCCAAGATGATGAGTCATTTCAGCTTCCAGCGCTTTCTCAATAACAGCTTTTTGTAATTGCTTTAAGATACCGCCTTTGCCTAACAAATCTTCAGGGGATTTGTAATCTTTGAGCAGTTCGGTTATTAGTTCTTCGTTAATGGGCATGATTTACTCCTTGTGTAATTGTAGTGAGTTAAAAAATATTACACAAGAATTATTTACATAAGGGATTTTCCCCAACTCCAAAAACCGGTAGTTACACAAAGTTTCTGATACTACCGGCGCACTCCGGTTGTTTTCAGCCGGAGCCGTCTACTCGATTATATTACCCCTAAACTGTGCGAGCATGAACTATACTAATTTTTGTTTGATAATGTTGAAATTGATTACAACTAAGGCAAGTATACAAAAGAAATTCCAATCAAAAACTTGAAACTTGAATCCAAGCAAAGAGATTGGCTTTTTTTACGTTTTCTATTTGAACGCGATCTTCTTTTTTTTAAAGGATTAGGGTAGCTGACTTATATTGTAAAAGGATTTGATATTCGAGTCTCGGTGTCTTAGTGGTTGTTGAATTATTCGGGTTAGATGATGTTCTTATTTCCGTCTAGTTTAACCTTATCCCATATTTCTTGCCAGGACTCAAGGTGTTTAGTTAAACGAAGATTGCTTAGATACTCACTATCAATTTTTTTTGCCTTCATTTTCTGGATTCTATCTTGTTCTTTTTCTGCTAAAACATTGGCGGCGTGTACCGCAGTTAAGGGGCTAAACATTTGATGTGAACACTTTGTCGGCTGATGATGAAAAGCCACCGCCTCTATGACGGGATTTGGTAAATGCCAAAGACTTAACAGGTAAGCCCCTGTTTCTGCATGGCTGACTCCGAAAGTTTCTTGCTCTATTTTCCAAAGTGGATTTGTTTCATATCGTGTTAACTCTTGTATCTTAGTATATTGTTTAGGGAAGTTCTTTGCGAGTATAATCTTTCCGACATCATGAAGCATACCGGAGATAAAGGCATCGTTAACTAAAGACTCCTCTGGGTTTTCATTTTTAGTAATTAATCTTGCCAATGAACCAACTTTTTGACTATGTTCCATAAACGTTCTCAGGGAGATGCTTTGTAAGTTTATACGCTCGAACTGAGAAAACACATCGTGTGTGAGGGCTAAAGCTTTAATTGTATTCAGCCCTAGTAGCCGAGCTGCATGTTTTATATTTGAAACCCGTGTGCGTAACCCGAAGTAGGCTGAGTTTACCAACTGCAAGATTTTTGCCGTCATCGCAGCGTCTTTTGCAATGATAGTTCCGATTGTGCTTAGTTTGGAATCGGGAGATTGTAATTCTTTTACTAATTCAATGTATAAAGAGGATAAGCTGGGCAGAGAAACGATTTTTTTCACAGCTTGTTTTAGGGTGTTGTTATTTAATAGATCCGTTAAGCTCGTTGCCTGTTGTATAGTCGATTTTAATTCAGCAGTATTCAAGGGCTTGGCAAGGAATTGATGTGATGCGCCAGCAGATTTTAATTTAGTTTCTTTATCTGAAGCACCGGACAGAACAATCCTTATTGTGTTAGGATACTTTTTCATCACCGCGTTTAGGAGGGAAATTCCATCAATCTCGGGCATGAGCAGACTCGAAACAATCACATCAAATGGACCTCGCTGAAGCAAAGTCAAAGCCTGGCGACCACCTTCTGCAAAATGCATATCCCACTCACTTTGCATGGGTACGAGTTTAACCTTGAGCAGCGCTAGTAAATCTGTGTCATCGTCTACAAAGAGAATACTTTTCTCGAGAGACATTCTTTTTTAAACCTATTTTAGGTCTCATTTTCAAAAGTCAATTATATTGTCGGGTGGTTTCAGAATAAACATAAATAGTAAAACTAATTTATAGGATATTTGGGTCTTGATAGGGCAGTCTATTGCCTACCATCGGGGGATCGGGGGTAGGCGAAAATGGGATGCCGAAAGCTTCTTCAAAGGCTTTTTCTATGTTGGGCATTATTGCGAGGTAGAAGCGGCCACACATGGGTTTATGTTTTCCCTTTTGGGGCACGGGCGGGCTGAAGCCGCGTGGCACCCGACGCCTTCCTGCGGGTGTTTTATCCTTTCCTACAGGTATTTTGTTCACTCCAACGGGTACTTTACCCATCCCAACGGGTGTTTTAGCTAATCCAACGGCTATTTTACCCACCCCAACGAGTGTTTTGTCTACTCCAATGGGTGTTTTGGTTATTCCTGCGAACTTACCCGCAACGCCGATAGTGCGTGTACACTACCGGCGATGGTGAGGATAGATTTATTCATCTGCACCCGATGATTTCGCTGCGGATGCTTTTGTGGCGGCACGCATTTTTCTGAAATGCTGGCTGCCATACCCTTTCAGGCGTTCTTCATTGCGCCAGAAGACATATTGGCCACAGTCATCCACTGCTTGGTCGCTTGGCCTGGGTTTTTACCCAGGTCGTGTAATAAAAATAGGGCTTCTGCCCCCATCATCCTGAAAAAGTTTCTCCTTGAATATTTTTACATCATTTTCTTCATCGTTTAACCATGTCCGAGCGATGCTAAATATTTTTATTAAGTCTGTATTGTTT
>JAJDBG010000090.1 GCA_029261475.1 Nitrospinaceae bacterium | reverse complement strand
AGTTTATTATATGCAGTGCCTGAAATGCCGTTAAAAGCTCATTCGCCGCCAAGACCCATTCGGGTTTGAAACTACTATACTTCAAATAGGCCGCATTGAATGTTTCATAGAATAGAAACCCTTCCGGCTTTAACGCATTTATCAAATCTGGAAACAAGCGTCGATCCAGAAAATTAAAACAAAGTATTAAATCGTAGCAGTTCTTTTCCAAGCTATAATTATCTAGATCGACGTTTATTGTCGAAATTTTAACTTTTTTTTCCTCTGCCAGCATTTTAGCCCTCTCAAGGCCTGCAGATGAAACGTCAACCGCATCGACAGCATAACCCAATTGCGCGGCGAACACAGCATTCCGGCCTTCTCCTGAAGCCAAATCAAGTGCTCTGCCACAACCCGGGAGCAAGCTCGCATTGGACTCGAACCAGGCACTGGGAGTGCGGACTGTAATTCGGTCAGGTGAATTGTATTTTTTATCCCACTTTTCTCTATCTTTCAGTGACATAAGATTTTCTCTGGGACTAAGGTTCGAATAAAATTCTATAATGAAACGCTGGAACGCCCCTGTCAACGAAGGAAATATTTTGCCTGATTTTATTATAAGATCGCAGTGTCCCTTAATTTTTTAGGCTCTGCTAATGTAGCGGTCGATCATCAGATTTTTCATAAAAAAAGGTTCCTTGGACAAGAAGCCACCCTCATTCACAAAAAGGGGGAGTTCTATTGCCTGAAAAGTCCCAATCAATAGCTGAATCGCCCTTCAAAGGTTTAACCGGACTCGAAATGCTCTTGACCCGCCCTGCTTGAAATGATATTAAGAAAAGCTTAAAAATCCACCTACCCTGTGGATTGAGACCAATGAATTGGATACAAGAATTTATAATCGATCCTTAAAAATCGGAATCGACGAGACAAAGGGGAATACGCCCTTAATTTTTTTATTGGAGACGAGTTAATGGAAGTCAATACAATTAAAATTGAAATTCGAAAACACCATGTAACACCAGGCATCAATGTTCTTGACCTCACGATAGATGCCGACGGCGAGAAAATCGTCAAGCAAACTCAACATAAAGATACAGACCAATCCTATCAAAAGTTTGTGAAGGAAGCTCTGCGTATCGCCAAAGAACTGTCTGCTGCAAAAATTGAGTAACAAACTTCTTTCTATATAGAAGAAGCCGCAAAAGCCTCCTCAGAGGCTTTGTGTCTGGTAATATTAGAAACATCGCCAGACGCGAAAAGCCAGGCATTTGTTGTGTTTGCCCGTTTCTTTCGGTAGAGCCTATTGAAATTTTCCTTTTCGCTAAACAGGCTCAGGGGCTATTATGATCCTGTCTGCCAATGTTGTATACGCCTGCCATTTTTCTTTCACTTACGCCTTCAGCCAGCTTTCCTTTTATAAAAAATCCATTTGTTTTCTGAAATCAGTCAAGCTGTGAAACACTTCCCAACAGCCTCACAGCTATGATTATAATAGGCACACATAATCAATACCCTTGACTTAGTTGACTTTAGTGGTATACTCCTGCCATCTTAAAATGAAAATTTCATTAATAAAGCTTTTCCGGGGGAGAATGGTTTTATGACAAAGGCCGAGTTGGTTGAAAAGGTGGCGAGCCAGATCAATCTAACTAAAAAGCAGACAGAAGTCGTTGTCAACACTGTGTTTCAAAGTATCACTGAATCTTTGGGTGAAGGCAAAAAGGTTGAATTACGGGGTTTTGGAAGCTTCAGAATTCGGGAGCGAAATGCGCGAACAGGTAGAAACCCAAAATCGGGCGATACCGTTGAGGTTCCTGCTAAAAAAGTACCCTTCTTCAAAGCTGGGAAAGAATTACGAGAGCTTGTGGATGGTGAAGGCGAAACAGATAGTGAAACAGAGTGATCTCACACCTTCTGTAGCAACCAGTCATTCCAAAAGGGGCTTGGACTAATATTTAGACTGTCCCCGCGTATTACAGAGCAGAGCAGAAATATTATCTTTCATTCCACGTTCTGCCGATCTCCTCTCTCCACAATTTATAAAGAATTTTTCCTCCGAAAACCTTCAGGAGTCAATTTCCATCATGTCGGGAAGTTCGTACGGACAACTTTTTAAAATAAGCACTTGGGGAGAGTCCCATGGTGCTGGTATCGGCGTTGTGGTCGATGGATGCCCTGCGGGCTTGCCTTTAACGACTTCAGACATTCAAAAAGATCTGGACCGTCGGCGTACCGGGCAAAGCAAAGTCACCACCACACGTAAGGAAACCGACGAAGTCCGCATCCTATCGGGAGTCTTTCAAGGAAAAACGACCGGAACTCCCATTGGCCTCTGGATTGAAAATCAAGATGCCGATTCCTCCAAATACGAATTGATCAAAGATCTTTACCGTCCGGGTCACGCTGATTATACCTATGACATGAAGTACGGATTCAGGGATTATCGCGGCGGCGGTCGTTCCAGCGCAAGAGAAACAGCAGGTCGTGTTGCCGCAGGTGCAATCGCCCGAAAACTCTTGAAGCGCAAAAAAATCACCGTCACTGGATACACTCTGCAAATCGGTCCTTACATCGCCAAGGACATCGACTTCAAGCAAATCGAAAAAAACATTGTCCGTTGTCCCGATAAAAAAGTCGCCAAACAAATGGTCGACCATATCCTCGATGCCAGAAAACGAGGCGACTCGGTCGGCGGAATCATAGAAATAGTCGTCAAAGGCGTTCCTGCTGGACTGGGAGAACCTGTTTTTGATCGATTGGATGCCGATCTGGCAAAAGCCATGATGTGCATTCCTGCGGTTAAAGGTGTGGAAGTGGGCGTTGGCTTTTCTGCCGCCACTCTCTCTGGCTCTGAATGCAATGATGCCTTTATCGCCAAAGGTAAAAAAATCGGCGTAAAAACCAATCACGCTGGCGGCATACTCGGCGGTATTTCAAGCGGAGCCGACATCGTTCTTCGCTTTGTTGTCAAACCCACGGCCTCCATCAATCAAGAACAGGATACCGTGGACCGCAATGGAAAAAAATCAAAGATTCGCGTAGAAGGCAGACACGACCCTTGTGTCGCCCCACGTGCAGTACCCATCGGTGAAGCGATGGCCGCATTGACCCTGATCGATCATTTAATGCGCTTACAACATTCCAAATTATAAAAGATACTTCCCGTGAAAATTGGAATCGTCCAAACTCATCCCGTATTTGGCGATATTGATCGCAATCTCAAAAAAATCACCGATCTCATAAGCAGTCAGTCTGCAGACCTGTATGTTCTGCCTGAACTCTGCACCACTGGCTACCAGTTCAAAGACCGAAAAGAAGCTCTCGCATTAGCAGAATCGATTCCCGAAGGACCCTCTACGAAAAAAATTTTAGAACTTGCACAAGACACACAAGCCTTCCTCATTGCAGGACTTGCTGAACGCAATGGCGAAAAAGTTTACAACTCGGCGATCACCGTCGGTCCAGATGGTTTTATCGGATGCTACAGAAAAGCGCATCTTTTTGGAGCTGAAAAAAATTGTTTTTCTCCCGGCGATACGCCCTTCCCTGTATTCGACCTGGGATCGACCCGAGTGGGGGTCATGATCTGCTTTGACTGGCGATTCCCGGAAAGTATGCGTAGCCTGGCTCTGGACGGTGCCGATATTGTCGCCCACCCATCCAACCTTGTCTTGCCCGACTGTCCGCAATCCATGATCACCCGCTGTCTGGAAAACGGGGTCTTCGCAATCACCGCCGACCGTGTTGGCGCAGAGGAGCGCATTCCCGGCCAAACCATGAAGTTCATTGGTCAAAGCCAGATCGTCGATCCCTATGGGAAAGTCCTTGCCCGCGCGTCGCAGGATAAAGAGGAAATAATCATTGTGGAAATAGACCCGCAGAAAGCTCGTAACAAGGCCATCAATTCCAACAACAATCTCTTTGAAGATCGTCGTGTAGATCTTTACAGGAGGGGCTGAATTCTGATAGGCTTAAAATAATAAACCCGTTCATAAGCTCATTCTAAAACTAACATCAACCGTTGCCTGATAAATAGACTATGGAAAAAAAATCCCGTTACCTCAAAAGCTCCGAAGACGTCGTTTACGATTCTGTAACCAGCCTGAATTGGATGGCGAAAGATTCTCAATTATACCTCGACAAAGCCATTAGCTGGGACGAAGCACATGCTTTTGCCGAAAAGATGAACAAAAAGAAAGTCGGTGGACACTCCGACTGGCGTATGCCAACTCTTCACGAAGCCTTATCCATACATGAAAAAGAATCTCTGAATAAAGACTCTGCGGGAGCGGATATCCAAATCAGTTCCATTTTTGCACCCGGAGGTGGCAACTGCACTTGGACCAGCGAAACTCGTGGTCGGGAAGCCCAGATTATTTTTTATATCAACGGCTTTGCCTACTGGTACGAAAAAGAAGATCAAACCATATCCCACGCTGTTCGCCTGGTTCGTCGCGACTGATAGGACGAGCCGCGATGGGTAAATAGCTGTACGCTCAAAGCAGGCGTAAAAAGTCGCGAGCAATCGTAGATCGCTGAAACTATTTTCTGGTGCCATTCTAAGTTCCGCTTAGAATCTCTGCTTTTAATTTTCAGAAAGGTCTTTAAAAAAAGGGTTCTATTTTCAGAGGATATTGCCTGCCCTGCCTTCAAACGACCAACGATTGAGAGAATTTAAAATGCAGGATTCAAAAAGTGCCTGAAATTACTGAGTTCACCAAAGCCCTCGTGATCTTGTTGGCCGTCATTGATCCCATTGGCAATCTACCTCTTTACATTTCCCTGACTGCCGATAAAACAGCAAAAGAACATGACGCAATAATTTTTAAGACAGCCTGCGCGTCGGTTGCTTTATTGTCCCTGTCCTTTTTATTCGGGAAATACATCGTTGTTTTTTTTGGTATTCAAATGCCCGCCTTCAAACTGGTAGGAGGCGTTTTTTTACTCTACATAGCCTTTACCATGCTCGCCGACAACAAAGTCTCCAATTCACTGCTGGGAGACCATGCCGGCACAGATGATATGGCATTCATGCCGCTCGCATTCCCTTTGTTCATCGGCCCAGCCGCAATGAGCTTCGTTATCATTCAATCCAGCGAGTTTCCCCTGTGGTCAACCAAGCTGATATCTATCGCAGAATTTATCCTCATTGGCGTCATCATCTGGCTATCCCTGAAGTTTGCCCGGAAAGTTGTCGGGCTACTGGGAAAAACAGGTATAAAATTCGTCACTCAAGTCATGGGCCTGCTTTTAGGCAGTCTTGCGGTAGGCATCATTGCCGACGAATTAAAAGCACTTCTCCCCGGCTTGTCATAAAAATGGACGGCAGGCACGCAAAGACGTTTTTAATTATATTGAAATACTCTATGATCCAAAAGGAAAGCATAGCAAGAATAGCTTGCATTCACCGATAGACATTGAACTACAACAAAATGTAAAACTGCAAGGTGTCTAGAAAATCTGAGGGCGTATCAAAGGGTGTTTCGAGAAAGCATATCTATGGCATATAAACCATGGTTTCCTAATTTAAATTGTAACGACTTGAATTTGGGAGATTAAAATTCCATTTCTGGATTGAGCATTTGCACTCTCCAAAATGAAACTTCGTTTACAGTTGGGAAGATGTGAATAGCGGACATTCATTCTGATAATCTTAAGTTTTTGTAACTTTTACGGGTAGGGCAATATTTAGCGAAATGTCATTGTCGGAAACTTCGCAATTGTAGGCGTAAAGCTCTACCCCTTCTTCGTGTGCTTGCCTTAGAAGGATTCCGAACTCGGGGTCTATGCTGTCGTTGGAGGTAACACAGGTCGTGTCTTGCCTTTGTGATACGAACATCACGGCAGATCGGTGTCCTTCATTTTTCAGTTCGATCAATTCCCGCAGATGCTTTGCACCTCTCTTTGTTGGCGCGTCTGGGAATTTCCCCACTCCCTCTTCGACATGGCTGACAGATTTGACTTCGAGATAAAGCGGTCCGTCTGCAAAATCAATTCTAAAGTCAAACCGACTATCGCCCATTTTGACTTCGGATTTGAATTCTAAAAATCCATCGAACTCGGGAAGGGACCTTCTCAATAACGCGTCGCCTACAAGCTTGTTCGCAAAAACCGGGTACACGCTGACCCAGATTTCGCCATGACGCACAAGGGCGAGGCTGTAGTCTGTTTTTCGTTTGGGACCGGGATTGTGGATCAGGCGAACTTTACGTTCGGGAATCATCAAACCGGGGAGTCTGCCAGGATCGGGAATATGTGCGAGGGTTTCGTGCCCGTCCACCAACACACGGGCAAGGTAACGATTGGGACGTTCCAGAAAAACGCCATCGACAATACTTTGACCAAAGCGCATTCTAAAAAGTAGCGGTTCTTAGCACAATGGTCTTCTGCTAGTGATGACTGCTTGCGTCTTCTGCAGATGGGAGATTGACGGTTTTCTCAGCATGCAGGGCACTGTCTACAGAAGGCCCAATGCGATCTACAAATGGTTTGGGATAAAGACCGATGAACACAACCAGTATGCATGCGGGAAGAAGAACTCCAAACTGCGCGCAGTTGATGTCTTCCAAATCTTTGGGCAGGTCTTCATTTTTTTCCTGCATCGCACCTTGGAACATGTACAGCATATAGATCGAAGCGAAAACAATAGCCGCTCCACCCATCAATACATAAATCGCCGCCATATCGCTTAAAGTGACAGAGGTCCATACCCCTGCAAGGATGAGGAACTCACCAACGAAGCCGTTCAAACCGGGAAGGCCCAGAGCCGCCAAAGCCAACAACATGAACATGCCATAAAGTACTGGCATCGGCGTTCCCATGCCTTTCAGCTTATCCAACTGCCGGGTGCCCATTTTGCTTTCTATGATACCAACGATGATAAACAGAGCGGAAGCAATGATACCGTGGTTGACCATCTGCAAAACACTGCCTTCGACACCTTGGCTGTTGTAGGAAAAAATTCCCAGCACAATGAAACCCAGATGACTGATACTGGAATAAGCCACCAGACTTTTCAAATCCTTTTGCATCACCGCAATCCAGGCACCATAAACCATACCACCTGCGGCGCATGCACCGATCAAAAGTGCCAGGCTTTCTATTGCCGATGGAAACAGGGGAAGACAAAATCGGATCATTCCATAAGCACCTGCTTTGGACATCGCTCCCGTAATCAGAATCAAAGCCGGAATGGGGCAAGACTTATAGGCGTGCGGCAACCAGCTATGCAAGGGAAACATGGGAACCTTGATCGCAAACGCGAGAAAGAAACACAGGAACATCCATAGCTGAGTTCCATCATCAAGATGCATATGTGACAGGGTGTCGATGTCAAAGCTCCACTCATGCGTTGCGGTATGGTACTCCAGGGTCAAAGCAAGTATCGCTACCAGCATCAACAAACTACCAACCAGAGTGAAGAGAACAAATTTTGTCGTCGCATAGATTCGATTTCCCTCACCCCATAAACCGATGATGAAGTAGGAAGGAATCAGCATCAACTCCCAGAACACATAAAACGAAATCGTATCAAGGGAAACAAAAACTCCGAGAATTCCCGTTTCCAAAGCCAGAAGCAATGCCAGAAACTCGCGTTGCTGATCGTTCTTCTGACTGGTTGAATATATTACGGCGATGACACCGAGGAATGCGGTCAAAATAACGAGCCACAGGCTGATGCCATCGATTCCAAATTTCAGATTGATGTTGAGCGATTCAACCCAAGTCAGTCCTGCTACAAACTGCATCCCATTGTTTTCCGACTCAAAACCAAATAAGAGGAAAACTGAGAACAGCAGGCACAAACCTGTTCCGCCCAAGGCGATACTGCGAACCGGGGCTACGGAATCTTTGTCCATGGCCCATAAGGCCGCAGAAGCTACAAGCGGTATGAAAACAATAAAAAATAACATTATTTAGCCTAAAACCCCTTACAAGAACGCAACAAATATTAAAACCAAGGCCATTCCGGCAACCATGTTGACGGCGTAGTCGCGGATCCTGCCCGACTGCCAAAGGCTGACGTATTTGCTGACCTCTCGAACCTGCTCTCCAACTTGGTCTACAGCAAAATCGACGCCTTTCTTTTCTCCCATATCTTCCAGAAAAACACTGATGGCTTTGACGGGTTTCACAATCAGAAAATCGTATATTTCATCCACATAATATTTGTGGAAAAGAATTTCTTGAATCGGAGCCAAGGCTTCTTTAATAGGCTCGATTTTGTCACTTCGCACCATGTACAAGAGTCCTGCCGTCATGATACCGCCTAGTCCGACAAATACCGCGATGGTCTCCAAAAAACCGTCCTGATAATGCTCTGCATGGCCACCGAATACCGGGCTGAGAAAACTATCAACCCAAGGCCCGAGGACACCCGCGGCAAGGGCAAAAAATCCGAGGATCACCAAAGGTCCGGTCATTGTGACTGGAGATTCATGAGGATGCGCATCTGGAGTTCTCAGGTCTCCCTGAAAAACACAGAAGAACAGGCGGAAGGTATAAAAAGCCGTCATTCCTGCCGTGAAAACAGCCAAGCCCCAGAAGAGTATATTCCCCATCTCTGAATGATAGGCTCCCATGATGATCGCCTCTTTACTGAAAAAACCACTGGTCAGAGGAAATCCCGCTAGAGCGAGTGAACCGATCAAAAATGTGATGTATGTGACAGGCATTGCCTTGGCAAGGCCTCCCATTTTACGAATGTCCTGCTCTTCGTTCAGGGAATGAATAACGCTTCCGGCTCCGAGGAAAAGGAGTGCCTTGAAAAATGCGTGTGTCATCAAATGAAACATTCCAAAGCTGAACATACCCAATCCAACAGCGAGGAACATATAACCCAATTGACTCATGGTCGAATAGGCAATCACGCGTTTGATATCCGTTTGCACCATGGCAATGGTTCCCGCAAAAGTCGCGGTGATGATGCCCACCGTTGCGATCACATACATAGTGAAAGGTGCCAACTCAAACAAGGTGTGACATCGAGCCACGAGGTAAACCCCTGCGGTTACCATCGTCGCGGCATGGATCAAGGCACTGACTGGAGTCGGCCCTTCCATAGCGTCTGGCAACCAGGTGTGTAATGGCAATTGTGCGGACTTTGCAAATGCACCCACCAGCAAAAACAGGGTGATCAAAATCATATTCATATCATTGGCAAGAAACATTGTCGGAGCCATCTCAAATACCTTCTGATAGCTCAACGACCCAAATGTTTCAAATATCATGAACGCCGCAACCAGCATGCCAACATCGCCGATCACGTTCATCACAAATGCCTTACGCGCGGCAAGCACGGCACTGGGTTTGTCTCTCCAGAATCCAATCAACAGATAAGAAGCGAGACCCACCAATGCCCAGCCAACGATCAGGAAAAAGAAGTCGGCGGCGGATACCAGCACACACATGGAAAAAATGAACAGATTCAGATAAGCAAAGAAGCGTTTGAATTCGGGGTCATGCTCCATGTAGCCCAAGGAGTAGACGTGAATCAGGAATCCCACTCCGGTGACAATCAGAAACATGAAGACCGAAAGCGGATCGATTAGAATAGCAAAATCGAGGTGAAACTGACCCGAATCAATCCAGGTGTACAATGCCTGAGCTCCGCCAACGCGCTCCTCCGGCTCAAGAACCGACAGGTGAACGAGAAGAATGAGGGAGATGAAAAAAGCAAAGCCCACCGTGGCACAGCCAAGATAACCTGCGATCGAACGCGGAATGCGCTTACCCAGGCAACTCAGGCTCAAAAACCCCAATAGCGGTGCAATTAGAACTAGCCAACCGTATCCAAACAATGCGTTATCCTTTCAAGCTGTCGAGATGATCGACATTAAGGTCGTGCCGAGTACGAAAAATCGTCAGTATAAGTGCTAAACCTACAACCACTTCTGCCGCCGCAACGGCCATTATCATCAAAGCAAAGATCTGCCCATCCAACGATTTTAAAATATTGGAATAACCGATCAGAAGAAAGTTCACCGAGTTCAACATCAACTCAACGGACATGAACATGATGAGTGGGTTCTTCCGAACCATAAATCCAAACGCACCTATACAAAAAACGGTTGCGCTGACCAGTAATATGAATTCTTGTCCCATATCTAATTCGATCGTCTCTGTGGCGGTTTATAAGTAAATTTTGACAGACAAATGATTCCCACTCCCGCTACCAACAATAAGCAGGATGCCAGCTCAAAGGGGATAAGGTGTTTGGAATACAACTCCAAACCTATGGCTTTCGCGTTGCCAACATCGGCAATCAATTTTTCATCGAAAATTCCGGTGACCGGCCGGGTGGGGCCCACTCGTGCAGAGAGTGCCAATTCAGCCAAAACCGTGCCGATAAAACTGAGTGCCATGAATTTATGAAAATCAAAGGACTGGCTTTCTTTCTTGCCGCCTAATAAAGCGATGATAAACAAGAACAGAATCATAACTGCGCCAGCGTAGACAATGAGTTGTACAGCCGCAATGAACTCGGCACCATACATCAGGAACAATATTGCCAGACAAATCATGTGACCTATCAGATACAGGGCACTGTATATGGGAGACGAGCATAGCACAACGCCCAAAGCCGCTAAAATAGCGGTGCCCCCAACGGCTAAAAGCACTCCATCGTAGGTTATTTGAAACAGGTCAAAACTGAACCAGCCAAGATCAATGAGCATTAAAAAAACCTATCATTAAAAATTTTATTCTGCGTCACTACCAAACCATCCCTAAAATCAACCGCCGTAATTCCAGTTCAACGAAAACCGGCTTCTGGCTATTTCTTTAAGCAAGCCATTTGCCATTGTTACTCTCGAATCGTGTTCCCCAGAATATCGTGTCGAAACCGATTGGGTTCGGGATACACCAGCAAATCATCTTTTTCTGCAATGTAACAATCGCGATCGTAGTCGGCCAGTTCGTAATGCTCGCGCAAAACAACTGCGTCGACAGGACAGGCTTCTTCACAATATCCACAATAGATGCATCGCAGGAGGTTGATTTCGTATACCTCTGCATAGCGCTCGCCAGCTGAAACCGGATTTTCGGGATCGTTCTCTGCCGCCACAACATGGATACAGCCAACGGGACAGTTTGCTGAACACAGGCTACAACCCACACAAGCTTCCAGCCCATTCTCATCACGATTCAAAAAATGACGACCTCGATACCGCGCCGGCATGTCACGCTTCACATCGGGATACTGGAACGTCACCGGTTCGGAAAGCATATTCCGAAAGGTCACTCCCATCCCTATCAATAAATTTTTTGTGCCTTCAACAAATTGTCGCAACATATAAATCACACGGACGCTATATAACCCGAATAGCGGCCCCCAGAAACAGGTTGATTATGGCAATGGGAACCAGAAATTTCCATCCGAAAGTCATCAGCCTATCATAACGGATACGGGGAAAGGTGGACCTCAACCATATAAACACACAAAGCAAAGCAGAAACTTTAAAAGCAAAAACAAAGAAACCTACGACCGCCCAATCCGGAAGAATATAGGAATTCCATCCACCCAAAAATAATATGGTGATCAGGGCACTCATCGTTACCATATTGATGTATTCACCCATGAAGAACATGGCAAATTTCATACCCGTGTACTCAGTATGAAATCCTGCAACCAATTCCTGCTCCGCTTCGGGTAAATCAAAGGGTGCTCGATTGGTCTCGGCAATGCCTGCTATAAAAAACAACACAAAAGCGATCATCAAGGGTGGGTTCAAAATGTTCAATGCGTTGGGCCAGGAACTTTGACGCTCCACCATATCAACGAGATTGAGTGAACCCGTATGAACAATCACACAAAGTGCCGCCAGACCGAGCGTCAATTCATAACTGATCATCTGGGCCGAAGATCGTAAACCACCCATCAACGAATATTTATTATTGGAAGAAAGACCTGCCAGCACCATCCCGTAAATACCCATGCCGGAAATGGCAAAGACAAACAAAATTCCGCTGTTGACATTTGCCGCCCACAGTCCCATTTTCACATCAAAAAACTCAAAGTGACCTGTCATGGGAATCATCGCAAAACTGACGATAGCTGTGAAGACAACAACCACAGGGGCGAGATGAAATAAAAATTTGTCTGCTGAATTCTGAATGATCGATTCTTTGAACAGAAGCTTGATAGAATCTGAAATGGGCTGTCCCAATCCGTAAGGTCCCACTCGATTCGGCCCCAAACGCACCTGAAAACGTCCCATGAGGCGACGTTCGAGCCATACCAAAAGCGGCACCACGCCCAAAAGCGCAGAAGCAATCACCACTGCTTTGATGATCCCCAGCAGAAGGTAGGTGTTTTCGTCAATAAATTGAAAGATACCGTCAATCAAAACGCTTCCTCTTTTACTTTAAAGTGTCTCTATCCAATACCGTAAACGCGTACGACTCATTCCTTGGTGATTTCGACCCAAGATATTCCCCCAGATTCCTGCAGACCCGAAACACCTTGCTCGTCCGAAATTCTCTCAATCACCGCAGAGCCGGGGTTACATCTATCGCCGACAGCAACCGTAGCTGATACCTTGCCGTGACCTGATGACACCGTAACGGCATCACCTTCTGCAAGTGCCATCTTCTTGGCATCTTTTTCATGCACATGAACCGTCGATGACCGGAAGTGATGCGCCAATGACGTGTTCGCATCCAAAATTTTGTCGTTCGCAAACAAATAATGAGCAACACGCAATCGCAAAGCACCCTTTTTAGATTTAGGACCGCTTTCGCCACTGTTGCCCAAGTCTCCCACGACTCCCGCAATAGCCTGCCGGTTTTGTCCTTCTTTTTTGATCGTTTTTTTGCTGATATCTTCATAGCCGCGAACCGATTCCGCAATTTCAGCGGTCACACTAAAAGAGCTTTGATAGTTCCGCTCCACACCCAGTTCCGCCGCCATTTGAGAAATAATCTGCCAATCGGCAAGGCCTTCCGACATGAGTCCACGCTTCCGGTATTGCACACGGGCTCCGATATTTGTTGTCGTACCCTCATCGTATCCCGGCCCGACTGACGGCAGAACAACATTCGCCAACTGCGTTGTCTCTGTCTCCAGCATGTCGTGGACCACCAGGAATTCTAATTTTTTCAATGCCGATTCAATGCGTTCGCCGCCGGGGAAATCAACAACCGGATTCGACCGATGCACGAGCAGGGCTTTCAATTCTCCACTTTCAGCCTTTTCGATCATTTCCATTGCGCTGAGTCCCGCTTGCAACGGTGAATCATTACCGAAACGTTTTTTGATTTCATCGCTTTCCGTCAAGGCCAATCCGCCGGGATAATAACCGGGCAGTAAGCCCATGTCCATCGCACCCAAAGCGTTGGTCGCTGGAGCCGCTGGTATTGCGCCGCATTCTACCGTCGGGATTTTACCGATGAGCTGCAAAAGCTGTCGTAGTTTTGCTAGAGAACCTGCGCTCAAAGTGGATGGATTGTAAACCACACAAATTTTCATGCTGGTCCGCGTCAACTCAACGAGTGCTTTCATTTCCTTATCGGAAATGCCGCTTTTGGAGCCGTCTTTAGCAATATCTATTCCCAACTCTCCTGCAAGCCCACTCGCCAGCGCGCCAATTGCCGCACCATCAAAGCCAACATCATAACGCAACGCGGTTTCTGCAAATCGATCCAAAGCCGTCGATTGATCGTTCAACAATGCCAGTTTGACACCCTTACGCGTAATAGCTTTTCTGATACGCAAATCGAGGATGGGTAATTCTTCGCTCGGATCAGAACCTATGAGAAGCACAAGGTTCGAACTTTCGACCGCTTCAAAATCGTAGTGATTGATAGGCAAACCGGGTAAATCTTCGTATACCTTGTGGTCTATGTTATTTGTCTTCAATCCCTGCCGAAACATCAATTGATACAGATAAGCTTCTTCATTGGTCGCGTAGGGTGAGCCAATGAAACCAATGCTCCCCGCACCATGTTCGTCAGCAATTTTTTTCAAGGTCTGCGCCGTCAATGCCAACGCATCCTTCGTCGCCAAATCCCTCGGTTCGCCGTCAAACTGACTGCGCGCGGAAAGAATTCGGTTCTTGCTTTCTATAAATTCATATCCAAAACGTGCCTTGTCGCAAATCCAGCCATCGTCCACGTGATCGTTCGTATTAGCCTGAATGCGCATCAATTTATTCAAGCGTGATCCGAGGGTCATATTGCAGTTACAGGCACAATGAGCACAAAGGGTATCCACATTTTTAAGATCCCAGCTACGCGCCTTGAAACGAAATTTGGTATTGGTCAGTGCGCCAACAGGACAAATGTCGATCACGTTTCCAGAATACTTTGTGTCGTAATCCTGATTGTCAAAAGTCCCCACTTCGTTATTGAAACCGCGATTCAACATGACCAGAGCTTGCTCTTGTTCGATGATATCGCTATAACGCGTACAACGCTGGCAGGCAATACATCGCTCGCGATCAATGGTAATGACCGGACTGAGCGGAGTCGCTTTATCTTGCCCAGCGCGATTGAACTCCATCCGCGTGTCGTCGGACCCAAATTGAAAAGTATTTTCTTGCAGAGGACATTCCCCGCCCTTGTCACATACGGGGCAATCCAGAGGATGGTTGAGCAGAGTGAACTCCAGCACACCCTTCTGCGCTTTTTCAACTTTCGGAGTATTTGTCTTCACCACCATGTCAGGTGCCACTGCCAAAGTGCAGGCCGTTGCCATTTTCGGCATCTTCTCAACTTCTACCAGACACATCCGACAACAGCCAAAAGGCCCCAGCTTTTCGTGATAACAAAAGACCGGGATTTCAATGCCCACTTTTTTAGCGGCATCCACAACCATAGTCCCCTTGGGGGCCGTGACCGTCTGTCCGTCGATTGTTAGAGTGACTTCGTCATTCGCCATGAATACGTCCTATATGGTTACGCCGCGCCTTCGGCGTTTTTTTTGAGCAAAGCTTCGTAATCTTCCCGGAAATGCTTGATGCTACTCGCCACCGGTCCAACCGCCGCATCTCCAAGCGGGCAAAAACTTTTAAAAGAGATGTTGTCACAAATATCAACCAGTTTATCAACCTGTTGATCAGTTCCTTCTCCCTGATGAATGCCGTCCAGCAACTGCCACATCCAACGCGTGCCTTCTCGACAAGGAGTGCATTTACCACAAGATTCGTGTTTATAAAAACTGGCCAATCTCAAGGTGGATTCAACAATATTGACTTGATCGTCAATGACGATCAGAGCACCCGATCCCAACATAGAACCTGCCGCCGCCAAAGACTCGTAATCAAAAGGCGTGTCAACCAGATCAGCAGGCAACATCGGAGTAGAAGATCCACCGGGGATATAAGCTTTCAGTTTGTTGTCGTCGCGAATGCCGCCAGCAAGATCATAAATAAGCTCGCGCACGGTCGTTCCCATTTCAATTTCGTAATTCCCCGGTTTCTTGACATGACCAGAAACACTGACCAACTTGGAACCCTTGCTCTTTTCAGTTCCAAAAGAAGCGTATTTCTCGGGACCTTCGTTGATGATGTAGGGTACCGCACACAAGGTTTCAACATTATTGATAACGGTCGGTTTGGAATACAAACCCTCTACGGCAGGAAATGGCGGCTTGAGTCGTGGCTCGCCACGTCGCCCTTCCAGTGAGTTGAGCAGGGCAGATTCTTCGCCACAAATATAGGCTCCCGCACCGAGATGGGTGTGGATGTCAAAATCAAACCCGCTTCCCATAATGTTTTTGCCGAGATAATTTTTAGCACGCGCCTCTTCCAAAGCCTCATCCATCAAATCCGAAGCATGCTGAAACTCGCCACGGAAATAAATATATCCCGTTTCGATCAGGCAAGCGTACGCACAAATTATCATCCCTTCGATCAAAAGATGCGGCGTTTTTTCGAGAAGCAGACGATCCTTGCAAGTACCCGGCTCACTCTCATCGGCGTTGCAACAGAGGTAACGAGGGAAAACATCTTTAGCGAGGAAACTCCACTTGAGTCCCGCAGGGAAACCGGCCCCGCCTCTGCCACGCAAACCAGAGGCCTTGACCATCTCCACAACCTCTTCCGGCTTCTTTTCAAAAAGCTTTTTAAGAGATCCATAACCACCTGTCGTCTCATAAACAGAGAGCTTGTGCAGATCTTTCTTATCTATATCTTTAGTGAGCAGTTTTAGTTCGGCCATGTTCGGTATCAGTCTAGTGAGTCCAAAATTTTATCGATTTTTTCTTTCGTCAAGTCTTCATGATACGTGTCATTGATACGCATCATCGGAGCATTGGAGCAAGCCGCAAGACATTCTTCCCGATGCAGAGTGAATTTCTTGTCTTCTGTCGTCTCACCCACCTTGATATTCAACTTCTTCGCCGTGTGTTCCAGCAATTCGTCGGCTCCATTCAACTGACAACTGATGTTGATGCAGAACAAAATAATGTACTTGCCCGTCGGATGCATATGGTACATCGTATAAAACGATGCAACCGATTGCACATAACCTGGCGATAATTTCAAAATTCTACCAATCTCAACCATTGCCTGAGGCGCAACATAGCCCTCCTGCCTCTGCGCTAAAGTCAACAGCGGCAACAATGCAGATTGTGTGTTCGGATACTTGGCTAGAATCTCAGGGATTCTCTTTTGATTCGCTGACGAAAATTCAAACATTAGCGGTCCACTTCCCCCATTACTATGTCAATGCTACCGATCACCGCCACTACGTCGGCGATAAAACTCCCCTCCATCATCTTGCACATGCCCGGAATCGCCATAAAAGACGGTGCCCGCAGTTTCACGCGATAAGGAATGGCTGTGCCATCACTGACGATATAAAAACCGACCTCGCCGCGCGGCCCTTCTATGGGCACATAAGTCTCACCTTTCGGAACCTTGAAACCTTCCGACGCGAGTTTGAAATGATGAATCAAAACTTCCATGCTCGACTTCAACTTGTCTCGATCTGGAAGAGATACTTTACTATCCGGATTCTTGTAATAGCCACCGGGAAGATCGCGCATAGCCTGCACTAGAATCTCCCTGCTTTCGCGCATCTCCTCCACCCGCACCAGATAACGGGCATACACATCGCCCTGCGTACGAGTGGGAACATTAAATTCGAAATTCCCGTAACCGGAATAAGGCCTTTTCTTGCGAAAATCAAAATCCACTCCGCTAGCGCGCAGAGCAGGGCCACTCATACCATAATTGATGGCCGATTCCCGACTCATGACACCGACCCCTTCGGTTCGGTCCAGCCAGATCGGGTTCCGGGTCAATAATTTTTCATATTCGTCAATTTTAGCAGGGAAATGTTCGATAAACTTACGAACACCCCTCAACCATTCATCCGTCGCGTCTTTAGCAACACCACCGACCCGGATGTAACTGGTCATCATACGCACACCGGAAATTTCCTCATTCAGATCAAGGATCTCTTCCCGCTCTCGCCAGCAATACAGAAAAACCGTCATCGCGCCAATGTCAAGCGCATGCGTGGCAAGCCAAACAAGATGGCTGGCAATACGCGCCAACTCGCAATGAATGATACGAAGGTATTGAGAACGATCAGGAATTTCGATGCCCAGCAATTTTTCCGTGCTCAGACAAAAAGCCAGGTTATTGCCCGGAGGATTCAAGTAATCCAGCCGATCGGTCATGGGTATAACGTGAGAATAGCGCTTTGCTTCGGATGTTTTCTCGATCCCCGTATGCAAATAACCAATATCTGGCTTAGCGGTTCCCACCAACTCTCCGTCCATTTCCAGGATCGCCCGGAACACACCGTGCGTACTAGGATGGCTGGGACCCATATTCAGGGTCATGGTATCTTTATCGCGCTCCAGAAGCCCGTTTTCAGTGATACTCATAAACTTATCTCGTCGGCGGCTTGCTTTTTACAAGCTCGCTTTTATAGTCACGATTGAACGAAAATGCCACATCCTCTGTCGTCAAGGAATAATCACGTCGCAGAGGATGCCCTTCCCAATCGTCAGGCATAATCAACCGGCGCAAATCGGGGTGACCTTCCACATTCATCCCGAACATGTCAAAGAGTTCACGCTCGGGAAAATCAGCACTCTTCCACAAATGTGAAATTGTCGGCACAGAAGGATTTTCCTCCTCAATGCCTACACGCAATCGAACACTATGGTTTTTATCCATAGAGTGAAATTCATACACAGCCTCAAAGCGAGGCTCTCGGTCCAGGTCAAGGTAATCCACACCGCTGATATTAGACAGATAATCAAAGTCCAAATCGGCGTCGTTTTTAATGAATTCGCAGACTTTCGGCAACGCCGGGGGCAAAAGATGAACAACAGCATCGCCCAGCGAAATTTCGACGGATAAAATATCGTCGCCGAGATCATTTTTTATCTTTTCGACTATTTCCTCGCTGGTCACGCAACCCTCTTTTTCGCGGAGTCGGTACCCGCCTCGTTCAGGATTTTTTCCTGAAGTTTTATGACACCATAAAGCAAAGCTTCGGGGCCAGGAGGGCATCCCGGAACATACACGTCAACAGGCACCACGCGATCAACACCCTGCACAATAGCGTAATTATTAAAGATTCCGCCACAGGAAGCACAAGCACCCATCGAAATCACCCACTTAGGTTCCGGCATTTGATCGTAGATCAATTTTAAAACAGGGGCCATTTTTTGCGATACACGTCCCGATACGATCATCAAATCGGCTTGTCTTGGCGAAGCGCGGAACACCTCGGCACCAAAACGAGCCGAGTCCCAACGCGAATTGGCCATCGCCATCATCTCAATAGCGCAACAGGCAAGCCCGAAAGTGGCAGGCCAGAGAGCGTTTTTTTGCGCCCAACCCACAACTTTGCCCAATTGAGTGGTCAAAATACTATCGTAAACCGCGCCAGCACTGTCATGCTCAAACGCATCCAATGCCTCTTGAGCGTTGAGCTTCAGGTTGTTGACTTCGGTCTCTAAGGCATCAACGGCAGAATCTATTAATCCCATTCCAGACCTCCACGTCCCCATATGTATACATAAGCAATGCCCAATATAATCATGAACACTGCCATTTCGATCAATCCAAACAATTTAAGTTCATCCAGTGCCACTGCCCAGGGATACATAAATATCACCTCGACATCAAAAATAATAAACAACATCGCAATCGTAGCAAAGCGAACGGGATACCGCCCCTTGGCTTCTTCCTGGGGAATGATACCGCATTCGTAGGGCATCATTTTGTCTTTATTTGGGTTTCGAGGCCCTAGTATCGTAGACAAAACCAAGAGACCAACAATGACGACTGCGGCGACAACGGCCACAACGGCTATAAATATATATTCAGTCATTAAAGCGTCAATCCTCCAAACATCCGCCTTCTCCAATTCTGGCACCAATGCGCCGCTGGAGGCAGAAAGTAATTGAATGGGCGATTATATCAGCACGCCTATCTCTGTCAACGAAAGTTTTTAATGAAGAATGAAAGGATTCCTCCTGCCTTGGCTCCGGCCTAAATATTTGCCCCATACAGCTCATTCTGTCTCGCCCTGAGGATTGGGATAAGCCGACCCCGCTTCTAGCAAAATCCACTTTTCCGAGGTGTCTCCCAAAACCAGATCAAGCTGATCGAACGGCCTCACTTCGGACAGGGTTTGGGAAGAAAGTCTCAATCGAACCGTTTCTCCTCCATCGGTGCTATTGAGAACTAAAAAGCTACCTTCAATTTTTGCGACTTCAAAAACATCGCTCCAAGTTCTACATATAGTGGGTGGTCTTTTCGTTGCATGTTCCGATTCCTCGTCCAGAAGATGGCTCAGCTTCATGCATCGGGCTTGCGTCGAGGTGAGGTCGCGCATCAATTGGGCAAAATCTACAGCTTTCAAGCCATGCTGTACCTTGAGGTCATCCATCCATCTAAAAAAGGAATAGAGATCAAACAATATACTATTGGTCTCTGCTTGCTCGTGGACGCCGTTGAAAGGAAGAAACGAAACCGCAAAATAGCTGATATGAAGGACAGTAAGCACTTCGGCCTCTGCGCTCAATCGCGGTGCGCCAAAAGATTCATCACGCGGAAGCCCCGATGCCAATAAACTTTCATGAAATAACGAAAGACTGGATCCTAATTCAGGGGTCGCCGACTCTTCTTCGGGTATGACTTTATTTTTGCCCGCATAACGTTCCATCAATTCATAAAGATTCATTCGCATTGATCCCTTTAGGTAAATTTCAGTTCCCTAAAGTAAGGTAAGCTGAGAGAAAAGGAAAACAAATTTCGCCCGCACCCTAAAAAAAATTATCAAATTCTTCGAGATTCTCTTAAACTTATATGCCATGCGCTATTGTTTACAGTTTTTAATATTTTTTAGTCTACTCCACTTCGGACCATCTCCCGTTTGGGCTGATCCGCTGGCGTCGCGTTTTGTTCTGCCCCAACTCAAGTACAGTGGCGGAAGTTTCAAACCCCTCAATGGGGCCTTGGAAGGTTTGCTCATGCAAATCGCCCGACGCACCTCTATAGAAATCCGCCGCGAACCCATTGAGCTTGAATTGACCGATCCATCCTTGCACCGCTATCCCTTTTTGTACATGGGAGGCGACTCGAAATTTGAGCCCCTTTCAGAGGAAGAGATCAAGGCTCTGCGCCATTTTTTGAATTACGGCGGTTTTTTGCTCATAGACGACAATTCTCGCGAAAAAAAATCAGAATTCGACGTATCCGTTCGGCGTATGGCGGAACGATTGTTCCCGCAAACACCCATCAAGCCTCTAGCGCGCGATCACTCAATTTATCGTTCCTTTTATTTGATCAATCGCGTTACGGGACGAACAGCGCACAAACCATTTCTGGAGGAAATTTCTGTCAAAGGCAGGACGGTACTGGTTTACTCCTCCAACGATCTGGGAGGTGCCTGGGCTCGCAATAAACTGGGCGGCTGGAATTACGACATGATCGCAGGGGGAGAAGTTGAGCGTCAGGAAAGCATTCGCCTGGGCATCAACATTGCTATGTATGCGCTGACACTGGACTATAAAAAAGACATGGTTCATTTACCCATCATCCTCGAACGCTTGCGTCGATACCGACTACAATAATATTATGATCGCCGAGTGGTTTGACCTGGACCCAGAAGAATTCAATCAAATCGATATCCTATGGTCCGGGATCGACTCCCCTTTCCTATGGCTCTTTCTTGCTCTGACGGTTCCACTCTCTCTGTGGTTTTTCTGGACCAGTTTGCGACGGATTTCTTCTCGTCCGCGCAAGACATTTATCATAATGCTCCGTATTTTCGCGTTTGCTTTATTGGCCGCGATTTTGTTTCAACCGCAATTGGAGTTCAAAAATAATCAAACTCTGAAGAATCACATTGCCATTTTGCTGGACGACAGCAAAAGCATGTCTGTGAAATCTTTTCCAGAAGAAATCTCCCGCACTGAATTGGTCAAAAAATGGCTCGAGCGCAATGCAGACACTTTGGAATCATGGACTCGTGATTACAAAGTCGAATATTTTTTCGCATCCGACGCATTGAATCCTGCTTCAAAAAAACAACTGCCCGACCAATTGCATGCCCGAAAGCCACACACGGATTTCGAAAAAGTATTTTCAAAATTACAAAAACGTTATGAGGGGAAGTCACTCCAGGGAACAGTGCTCGTTTCCGATGGGGCCGACCGATCGCAAGGCAATGGGGAATTGACATCCGGATTTCTGGAATCTTTGTCTGCAATGGAAGGGCCTGTGCACACTGTTTTGGCGGGGGAGCGCGATGGATTCAAGGACTTGTCAATCCAGCATATTGCAGTGGCCCGGTTTGGTTTTCTCAACCAGCCTTCTCGCGTTATGGCAACTCTTAGTGCCGTTAATATGGGGAACAAAAATATTTCCCTGACCTTGAAACAAGAGGGAAAAATCCTTGCAAGTAAACTGATTCAACTGAAAGAAGGACAAACTCAATATCAGGTAGAACTGGAATTCATTCCTGCCGTATTGGGTAAAAAAAACTATCTGCTGACACTGCCCATTTTTTCGGGTGAGGCCATTGCCGAGAACAATCAAAAAAACTTTCAGGTGAAATCTGTTCGGGATCGCATTCGGATACTGCATATTAACGGGCGACCCTCATGGGATTCTCGCTTTTTACGCGAAGCACTCGCCAGCAATCCTAAAACCGATCTGCTCTCGTTTTTTATTCTGCGAACATTGAGTGACGATGTTTCGGCTTCCACTTCCGAGTTGAGCCTCATCCCATTTCCATCCAACCTGTTATTCACCGACTACCTGGATTCCTTCGATCTGGTGATTTTTCAAAATTTCAAATACGAACCGTTCATAGACAAACGCTACTTGAGCAACATCAGCAAATACGTCGAAAAAGGCGGTGCCTTTTTGATGATTGGTGGCGAACTGTCCTTTCAAATGGGGGATTACAATAGAAGCCCCATTGAGGAAATTCTTCCTGTAAAAATGGCACCCGTCGCGAAAGGATATTTATCCGACGAATACAAAATATCATTGGCGGAAAAATACAAATCCCATCCCGCTCTGGCCCTGGAAAATGATCCAGAAAAAAATAAAGCTCTATGGCAAGAAATGTCCTCTCTGAACGGAATCAACACGGGATTGACTGCAAAACCCACAGCCCAAGTTCTGGCCGAGTATCAAATACCTGGAACAAAAGAATCTTTGCCATTATTGACGGTTTGGAACAAGGGAAAGGGACGCACCATCGCCCTGGCGACCGACTCGTCCTGGAACTTTAACTTTATCAAGGTGGGGGAAGGTGGAAGCGGGAGGCATTATTACAAATTCTGGAATCAACTCATTTCCTGGGCGATCGGCGAACCTGAAACCCAAACCTTGAGGGTGGCAACGGACAAAGAGCAGTATCATGAAAACGAAGAAGTATTGCTCAAACTACAAGTCTTGAAGGACGACTACAATCCTTCGTCTAATGAAAAAATACATTTTGATATCACCCCACCCCAAGGGGAAAAAATTAAAATCGATCAAAAATCGGGTGAAAATGGCGAGCTAGACCTGCATTATCAACCCAAGGAAACAGGCTATTACTCCGTTCGAATCAAACGGGAAAAGGAAGAAGGGGAACAGGTCATAGAAACCGGATTCGTTGTCTCGTCTGACGATTCGGAATTCTCCCAAGCTCAGGCCGATCCCGAATTGATGAAAAAAATCGCAGACACTACAGGCGGTCAATTCCTCAACATCGGCTCTCAAGACAGGGCCAGCCTATTTAACTTTCCCAACCCCAAAAAATTCGCCCACATCAACAACAAAACCATTTCCCTGTGGAACAATTGGTGGCTCTACGGTCTGCTGACAGGCCTATTGCTATTAGATTGGATTATTCGGCGAAAATCTGGCTTGAGCTAATCAAATTCTAACCGAAATACCTCAATTGATATTTGTATAGCTAAAAAAATTCCGGTAAAATCTAGCACAGATAGATTGGTAATTTAAGGCACATCCCCAGTTCACACCCCAAATCACAAGGAAAATCATGACCCAAAAGATGGGTAGCAAGCCTAATATTCGCGAATGGGTACGCGATCGCATTCTGTTTCTGGCCGTCGCCATTTTTGTAATTGGTGCTTCTGGTTACATCACTTCTGGACAACTACTTTCGCATGACAGCATTTGGCTTCATCCCCTGAAAGAGTTTGCTCTTTTACTGTCCTTGATCGGTGTCGTATCGCTTGGCTACGAGCTGTTCTTGCGCGAGTTGACTTTTAATGAGTACAAGGACGCTCTTCAGGAATTGATGAACCCCGACGCAGTGAGACTGGGTATTAAGGGAATTTACAAAAACCGATCCGAGTTGGGGCAAAGAACTTCTTTCGACGAATTATTTCAGAATGTCAAACAAGAAATATTCATCGGCGGCAGTTCCCTGTTATCAATCTCCACAGCCAGCCGGGAACTATTAAAGGCAAAAATTCTGCACGGTGTTAACGTCCGACTTTTATTAATGGACCCACATTCCCCTGTTGTCGATTTGATCGTCAAGCAAGGTGGTGGCAGGGCTACCTTCATCAATGAGATCAAGACTTCTCTGCTGTTGCTCCAAAAACTTCAGGTCGAATTGAATGAATTAGAAGGACAACCCACAAAGGGAGCGTTACAGGTACATACCTACAGCGTCATACCGTCGCATTCATTCATTTCTGTCGACGATGATGAACACGACGGGGTGATTATCGCCGACATCGGTCCTTATCTAGGGCGAAGCTTGCCTCGACCCAGCATGATAGTCGCCAAGAAGAAAAACGGGATGTACGATTATTGGCGGGAAATGAATCAGCTCATGTGGGACGATAGCTCACCTATCAAACTGGAAAACCCAAATCTTCTCGAATCTGGAACCCGCGCTCTGGTATTTGCCAGCGGTCGCGAAACAGAGTGTTACCATTTCGAAAGCGACACATGGCAAAATGCGGCCATCTGCAAAATGGGCGAGCATTGGAGATCTGTAAAAGGAAGCCAGTGGGTATGGGTGCGTGAAACTCTAAGTCCCGAAGAAGTCCAAACCGGGGGAAGACATAAATTTCGACTCCGCTTCGAATATCCCTGTGAACGTTCGGACGGCTTGACTCGGGCAGAACTCCTTGTCCGTGCCGACGACGAATGCCGGATCACCGTCAATGATTTCAGCCTGACCAATAATTTTAGCGGTGCCGATTACGCTGAGCCTTTTTTCATCGATATCCGCAATCACATCAAATGTGGGGCAAATGAAGTTCACTTCGAACTCGTGAACTTTGCTAAACACGATGCGAAATCGCAGGAAGACGATACCGCAGGCCTCATCTATCGACTGCATATTGAATACCGGCAGTGAGCTTTATTGTTTAGCGATCAAGGTCCCAATTGCCGAATGGCTTCGAACACGGCAACGCCAACTGTAGTCGCCAAATTGATGGACCGCACGCGATCATCGTATTGAGGGATTTTGTAGATATGGTCCGAGTTCTCCTTGCGTAGCTCCTCTGACAAGCCTTTGGTTTCTTTTCCAAAAAACAAATACGCACCCTTCTCAAACGAGCAATCGTAGAAGATTTTTTCGGCTTTTGTCGAAAAGAAAACCTTTTGCGCTTTCGCAGGTATGGTGTCGAAAAGAGCTTGAAGGTTTTTATATCTCTTCACCTGGACATGCTTCCAGTAGTCCAGCCCTGCCCGTTTCAACTGCGTGTCGTTGATCTCGAATCCCAAAGGCTCGACAAGGTGCAACACACTTCCTGTCGCCAGACAAAGACGACCGATCGACCCGGTATTATTGGGAATTTCGGGTTCCACCAAAACAACATTCAATTGATGCGGCATAATTCACTCAAACTTGGGTAGGGGATTCTTTTTTTGGCTTCATGCTAAAGCGGAAAGCCAACACAAGCAAACCTCTTAACATGAAATAAAGCAGGTAAAAGAAAGACCCTCCGTACAAAGAGTAGGCTTTCCATTTTACCTTTAAGACTTCAAAGAAAGTAATGCTTTTGTTGCTAGAGAAAGTCGACTCTTCATAAAACCGCACAAAGCCAAAATTCTCATCCAGATTGCAAGCCTTGCCAATCTTCATGAGCTTGATCCAAAGATCGTAATCTTGAGAAAAACGAAGGTGCCTGTCGTACCCCCCTGCTTTCAAAAAAGCATCTTTACGAAACACCACCGCGCTGTGCGCAATCGGATTGTACCTGCTCAAACACGAGCGAATGTCATCATCATTCAAAGGAAGCGGAACCGTTTGCGGCGATAGGCATCCATTGATCCACCGCTCATAGCCTCCACCGCATAAAACATGATCCGGGTTTGCATCCATGAACTTGACTTGCCGTTCCAGTCGATCCGGATACGAAACATCGTCGGCATCCAAACGTGCGATCAACTCTCCACATGCCAAATGAATGCCTTTATTGAGCGATTGGGGAATGCCTAAATTTTCCTGATGAATGACACGGACGCGGGGATCGTCGATACGATCCAGCAACTCTGACGTGCCATCGGTCGACCCATTATCAAGAAGTATGAATTCGAAATCCTCGAAACTTTGATCGAGGATACTCTGCACGCAAGCTGATATGTATTTTTCGCCGTTGTAAACCGAAGTGACGACAGATACTTTGGGGATTTTTGACATAGTGGACTGGATCAACTTTCGCTAAGCCACTGGACCTTTATGGGACCCTCGTTGGAGGCAACCGATTCCGATTCAGCAGGATCGTGTGGTAGATCGGCGCAATTGGCAAGGAGTGCCATGCTCGGCCCGATATTTTCAAATCCATACCAGAGCCCCGGAGGAATGCGGATCAGCATGTAAGCTGATGGACGACCGACCTCATATTCGCGCAGTTCCTTGCGCGTGGGAGAATTCTCACGATCATCATATAGAACCAGCCGAATCTTTCCCACAGGCACAGCGATGTGCTGAGTCATCTTTGTATGACGCTTCCAGGCCTTTACCGCACCCGGATTGACTTCGGAAAAATAGACTTCGCCAAATTCGGAAAACAATTCAGAATCGCACCTCAACATATGCAAGACGGCACCACGGCTGTCCGTCAATTGCTTCAATTCCTGCAGAACGACTCCGTCCAAAGGCTGAAGTTCGTTTACTGGGTCCATGGCGAACCGTCACGTTTAGCGCGAGCGGAAAATTCTCTGATTTGCTTTAAAGTCAAAGCCGCCGCCTCTTCCGCGCCATCGGAGTAATAAGTCTTATACCACTCACCTGTGAAACGCATCGTTTCCTCAAAATTCAAGGTCGCTGACCAGTCCAATAGTGCCAAGGCTTTGTCGCAATTCAGCCTGAGCAGTCCTGCCTCCTTTTCACTGTCTTCCGAAGCCACAGCGGACCAGACAGCTTTATCCCAATACTGCGCCAACTCTCCAATCAACTCACCCACAGATTGGCTCGTGTTGGGACCGGGTCCAAAATTAAATGATTCATTGCTCACAGCATCATCTTCCTGGAGTAAACGCTGAGCCAGACGCAGATAACCGTCAATGGGTTCCAGAACATGTTGCCAAGGGCGAGTCGCTTCTGGATTACGAATAGCGGCCTCTGTGCCTTGAGACCAAGCCCGAATACAATCAGGCACAATCCGATCATCAGCCCAGTCCCCACCGCCAATGACATTGCCTGCGCGTGCGGTAGCAATACGGGCACCATCACCCTGAAAAAAAGATCGCATATAGGAGGAAAGGATCAACTCTGCACAAGCCTTCGATGCGCTATAGGGATCGGCACCTCCTAAACGATCATTTTCCCGATAACCCCACAACCACTCCGAATTGTTGTAGCATTTGTCACTGGTGATAAAAACCGCCGCCTTTACCGTTTGACTCTCTCTAATGCACTCCAACACATTAAGAGTTCCCATCGCATTGGTCTCAAAAGTTTCGGCAGGCTCCTTGTAAGATTTTCGAACCAAGGGCTGAGCCGCTAAATGAAATACAATCTCTGGTTTGAAAATATCGAAAGCTTCCTTCAAGGCCTCCTTATTCCGAACATCATCCTCAATGTGGTACAGCTTTTCTTCCAGCTCCATAGCTGAAAAATGGCAAGGCTCGCTGGGTAAATAAAGCGAATAGCCCGCCACCTCGGCCCCCAACTCCAGCAACCAGGAACAAAGCCAAGAACCTTTAAAACCCGTGTGACCTGTTACCAATACTCTTCTTCCTTTA
>JAJDBG010000089.1 GCA_029261475.1 Nitrospinaceae bacterium | reverse complement strand
CTGACAAAATAGACCCAGCCTAAAATGGGAAAGGCATTAGGGTTTTGGCACAGTTGTTCTTGCCCTGTATAACCATAATTGTTACAGCCATAAAGGGCGATGTACATGATGTCTGTCCAGTCTTCCAGCGTGGCAACGCGAAACAAGCTCAATAGGGATAAATGAAGCGATTCGAAATGGAGAGGGTCGTTGTCTCTGAAAAGAAAAACGCCCAAGGTCCCATAGATGTAAAATAAAATGAACAAAAGGCCCGCGATGTATCCCATAGAAGGGATACTTTTTAGGAGTGTGTTGACGATCAGTTTCAATTCAGGAACGGTTCCCACAAGGCGAACGATTCGGAGAACCCGCAGGAGTCGCAGTATGATGATGGATTGCCCTTCAAAAGGAAGGAAGCAAGCGGAGACAATTATGAAATCGAAAACGTTCCAACCATCCTTAAAAAAGCCAGTGACTTGTTTCCCGAAAGAAAGCATTTTCAATCCGATTTCAATAACGAATAGCCAAAGGATGATGGTGTCCAGAATGCTAATGAGGGAACCGTATTCACTGGAAATAGATGGATAGGTGTCCATGCCAACCAGAACGCCGGAAAAAAGAATGACACCAATAAAGAAAAACTGAAAAGCTCTGGATTCTGTAAAGATTCTTAATTTTTCCTGCATAGAAATTTTTGTCTGATTCGAGTGGATGAATGGAGGGCTTATTAAAAACCTTCGGCGGTTCGTCGGTCGTTAAATCACATTTGGAGGATGATTAACAAGGGGAGTAGCGTGAGGCCTACCAATGTTAAAAAAGCATGAGCCAATACGTCCCAACGCTTGCTCAAAGGTATGGCTGTGATAAAGTAAACTCCAACGAGATAATCCCAAATGGTGTTTTCGCCATGAGTCTGATTCATTATTAAAAAGTAGATCAAACAAAAAACAACGGCGTAGTATAGCCATTTATGCATTTTGGCTACAGACGCGCTTCTTTTGAAAAATCCCATATAGGCACCCAGTGCCAAATTTATAATATGGAAACCCATAGCGAGAAGAACCCATACCAAAGAGGGTGATGCGCTAATATTTTTGATTATATCGGTTCCCATAGGATTTGGAAAAAGGGAAATATTATTCAACAGATAGTTTGGAAGGGCAGTCTACCATGAAATTAAATCTGGAAAATCGGAAAGTATTGATCACCGGCGGTGCCGATGGAATTGGCAGAGCAATAGCTCTTGCACTTGCCGAAGAGGGTGCGCAGGTTGCTGTTTGTGCACGTGGACAGGCAGGGTTGGACAAATTGAAAGGCGAAATGACAGGGCATGGCCACGTGTTCCAGGCAACCGATCTGACGCGGAAGGAAGATATCGAATCCCTGCATACAGAGATCATGGCACAATGGGGCGGTTTAGACGTTCTCGTCAATAATATGGGTTCCATTCAAAAAATGGGCACTTTTCTTGATTTGACCGACGAGGATTGGATCGAGGCTTTTGATTTGAATTTATTGTCGGCGGTGCGGGTCCTCCGTCTGTTCATTCCCGCTTTGAAAAAATCTTCAGCTCCCAGCATCATTAATATTTCTTCGATAGCGGCATCAAGACCGGAAGAAGTTTTTCCTCACTATTCAGCGATGAAAGCCGGGCTCTCTAATTTAACAGCGTCACTTTCGCAAACCTTGGCCGGTGATGGCATTCGTGTCAACACGGTATCACCGGGGCCAGTTTGGTCCAGGTCTTGGGAAAACGAAGCGGCTTCTGTTGCAAAACAAGCAGGTGAAGACCTACAAAAGATTCGTGACGAATTTCGTGCGGGCTCTGCAGAAAGAATTCCTCTCGGTAGAATGGGCGAACCTAAAGACGTGGCAGGACTTGTTTTGCTTCTTGCTTCTGATTCAAGTAGCTGGATAACGGGAAGCAATTTTACTGCAGACGGGGGCATTGTTCGCAATCCTTTTTAAAATTGAGGCAGATCAATCATGAAAATTTCTACCTATCCCTTAGCTCGAATAATAGTGATTTTTTTTGCGGGCATTGTTCTTGCCCGGTGTTCTGTATCACCGCGAACGCATGAATTGACGGAACCCATGAACCCCGATTCGGAGATTTTCGATAAGAGGTTTCGTGATCTGTCTTTTGGCGATTTGAATCTCGATCGTTTCTGGGTCCGAGCAGAAGAGGGTGACGATCGAGCTCCCATCTCTTTGGACAATTACACCATCGCCGACATCGTTGAAAAATCTCGCAAAGGTGTGGTCAATATTTACGCTCAACGTGTGGTAGAACGGGAGGTGCGATTCGGGATATCCCCCAATGATTTATTGCCAATTAAAATTCCTCTGGTTTCCAATATTTTGGAAATATTGCCCTTCCAGGTTCCTATCTCCCGAGAGGAGAAGGGTGTTAGCCTGGGTTCCGGTTTCATCATCAATGCTGATGGATACATCCTCACCAACGCACATGTCATTAATAATGCTGTGGGCATCAAAGCCGTTTTGTCTGATGGTGAAGAGCAATATCCGGCGCAGATCATTGGTATAGATCGACTGACTGATCTGGCTCTGATTAAAATTGATACGGGCCGGAAACTGTTCCCTTTGCCTCTGGGAAATTCCGATCATTTAAGAACCGGGGAAATGGTCTTGGCTCTAGGGAATCCTTTAGGATTGAAACACACGGTAACGTCGGGTCTGGTCAGCGCCAAAGAGCGAGTGAGTCCCATATCACATGGGAATGTCGATTTCCTCCAGACCGATTCTGCAATCAATCCCGGGAGCAGTGGTGGTCCACTGCTAAATTTGTATGGCGAGGTGGTGGGCGTGAATACAGCGATCATCCAAAAAGCTCAGTTGATTGGTTTCGCAATTCCCGTCGACACAGTCAAGGAAGTCATGGCTATGCTCGCGCTGGGAAAAACCGAACGCGGCTGGTTTGGAGCACAGGCTTACCCCGTTTCAAGGACTCAGGCCATCGCTTTGAATTTGCCTATCCATGGTGGCATGATTGTTCGGGAAGTGGCTCCCGAAAGTCCTGCCAGTAAAGCCAAAATGAAAGCCAATGATGTGATCGTTTCGGTCAACGGCACTCCCATAGACAGCTATGTGCTGTTTCGAAGAAAACTGTTGGGGATGCCTCCGGGGAAAAGTATCGAGATGGAAGTTTTTCGGGAAGGAAAAATAGTCACTGTCTCCGGTATCCTTGAAAGCCGAGCAAAGCAAGATGTCAACCCTTGAGAGAGTTATCCTCAACGCTCGATTTTTCTCGACTTGCCCTGGTCGTCGATTGCGACATAAGTGAAAACAGCCTCCGTGACACAGTAACGATCACTCGACCTTTCGTTGAGTATGGGTTTGACCCAAACTTCCAGTTTGATTGTCATAGAGGAATTGCCGATTCGAGAGCATTTCCCATAACAGCAAACCACATTGCCCACATGAACCGGCTTGTAGAATGTGATCCCGTCGACTTTAACTGTAACGACACGGCCGTGGGCGATCTCTTTGGCGAGTATGCCCCCGCCAATATCCATTTGTGACATTATCCAACCACCAAAAATATCACCGTTGGCGTTGGTGTCGGCGGGCATGGCTAAAGTCCGCAATAAAAGATTGCCATCGGGTTCTCTTTGCATGTCTTCCATTCATGTCTCCCTGTTGAATAAAAATGTCCTGATGTCGGATTTTAAAAAATGTATTGAAAGCCGTCGATAAAGAGCCTAGATTCAATCCCTAGCTAGAAAATCTTAAAGCGCATTGCCAAAGCTTGGAAGCGATTGTTATAATCCAAACGATGGATAACTTTTAAAGACACTCAAACACGAGCAATCATGTCAGATAAAGAATTTCCCAGTGAAGCTGAAAAAACAGTTTATGAACGCGACAAAACCGCAAAAGAACCTGTCGCTCCAGATGAAGCTCCGAAAGTAGCAAAGCCCAAACCCAAATTACGCAAGGCATTTGTTCCTAAAAAAGTAAAATTGGACAAGCCTATGGAGCGTCGAACGCGGCATATTCTGGTGACGAGTGTTGAAGCCGCGAATATGTTTCGAGATACATTGTTGGAGTTTCAAAAGGAGTTGGCCGATCAAAGCTCGGACGATCCCGAAAAAGAGTATCAAGACTGGCAAAAAGTGGAGAATCTGTTTTCCCGCCTGGCAAAAAAATACAGCACCTGCCCCAGCAAAGCCTTGGGTGGAAGTTTGGACTGGGTTTACGCTGGTTTGACGAGCTCTGAAAGTTCGGATGCCTTGAATCCTCAATTGGTGGATGCCATTATGAAAGCTCCTAAAGACACCATTCCCGAGCCAGTCAAGACTCCTTTGGGATATCATTTGCTAATTATTTGTGACACTCAGATTCATATCCCGCGAACCAAAGCGAAGGCAAGCCCTTCTGCTCCGCAAGCACCGGGAATCCCTGGCGTGCCACAGTGAGGACGTTGTTTTTAGAATTTTGATTAAAAGTCGATGTCTTTCCCCAATTGCTCTGAGAGAATTATTTCAACCGGTGTCAGGTTTTTTCTTTCATTATTGCAGTCTTTGCAAGAGGGGACGACATTCCCTTTAGTGCTCTTGCCTCCTCGTGATATGGCGACGATGTGGTCCATTGTTAATTCCGAGGGATTAACCTTCTTACCACAATGTTCGCAAATGCCACGTTCGCGTTTCTGTTGCCACCATTGCGTCTTTTTGATCTTCTGAGCTTTTTCTCTTTCCTTGCGGTAAGCCGGGTCGTCTCTGTTCATAACAAGTTTTTATTCGACAGCTCGATCCAGCTCGGCGTGAGCATTATCTGGAAATCAGATGTATTGCGGACAGCGCGCACACTTCCAGACAGACTTCCTCGTGGATACCAGTGACGGTCTCCACAATCAAATTCAAATCCCAATGCGGCAGAGAGTTTGGTCTCACTTGTCCAGAAGCAACTCCCATAGCTGAGTTCAAATATCGGGTCGAGATGAAGATAGAAAGTTTTCCCTCTCGATTTGAATGGCTTGGCGATTTCGTACAAACTTTGGATTTCCAAACGAAGAGGGAGTCTCCAGTCCTCGTACCCGCCAATTTTCTTTTCATTCAACTCTTGAATGTATTCATTTGCTTCATACCAATCGACGTATTTCCCTTTTTCAGGATAAGAATAGCTTTCCTGCCAGACCAGGCCGGTTGCGCGATCCTCGATTGCTCCCTGCATATTGTCTACAAATCTTTGCGTCATAATTGTTTTTATATTCCCGATGCGATGCATCATCAAACGAGAAACCTCAAGTATAGAGATGTCCCGTGTTTTAAAAAGAAGTACACAGATACCTCAAGATTCATTTTATCGAGCTAAGAGCATGAGTGCAAGGCCATCCCATTCCGGGCAAGGCAGGAGAAATAAAATGCTTGAAAGACTAAAGTTATCATTTTCCCATACCGTTAGATTATTCAAATCATTAAAACATTTGGAGCAAAATCTGGCTTATGGTTTCGCTAAGGAAAAAATATCAAGAGATCCGCATTACGGCTCTATTGCTAGCCACGTTTATTCTGATATTGTGGGTTTCTGTCGCTCTGGCATCGGAAAAATCCCAGGCAGATCAAGCCGATGTCTTGAACAATAAGGTCATGGTTTTATATGAACAAGGAGCTTATGCAGAAGCCATTCCTCTAGCTTTGCAAGCTTTGACCTTGCGCGAAAACCTGTTGGGTCCCAAGCACCCCAATGTCGCCGTTAGCCTGAATAATCTTGGTTTGCTCTACGCGTCTATGGGTGATCTTTACAAAGCGGAAAAATTGTATTTAAGAGCACTGGATATTTTGCAAACCCGCCTTGGTTCTAACCATCCACATGTCGCCGCTACCCTGAGAAATCTCGAAACACTCTACGAACTCATGGAAGAAGAAAAAAGCGACGAAGAAGTGATTCTAATGGTCTAAAAACATCAATTTTGCGGGAATATTTAATTCCTCTAGTCCCAGAAGATCTATTTTGGTTTGATTTTCGTTAAAAAACATTGACAATGCGGGACTTTAAATATAGCATATTGCCAATCTCCAGAAAATTAGACTCCTAAAACACCCACTCCATTAAAGAATCAATCAAAGAAATTTCCAAATAACTTAAGGCATAGCAAGCCAGACAGTCCCTCTTTTACTAGTACAAAACCAGACCTGATAGCGCGTAGCCGCCAAGTCCCTAACTAGACCCCGAAGGAAGACCATCTCCTATGAGTAATCAAATGAACATCGAAGAATTAAAAGCTAGAACCATCTTAGAGCTTACCAGCATAGCCCGTGATCTCAAAATACAAGGCCACAGTGGTCTGCGTAAGCAAGATCTTATTTTTAAGATACTGGAAGCAAAAACCGAGAAAGATGGTTTGATGTTTGGACAGGGGGTTTTGGAAATATTACCCGATGGTTTTGGGTTCCTTCGTGCGCCAGCTTATAACTATCTACCCGGTCCTGACGATATTTATGTATCTCCATCGCAGATACGTAAGTTTGACATGCGTACAGGGGACACCATATCAGGCCAGATTCGCCCTCCTAAAGAAAGCGAACGCTATTTTGCCCTGCTCAAAGTTGAAGCTATTAACTATGAAAATCCAGGCAAAGCCAAAGAAAAAATTCTATTCGACAATCTGACACCGCTTTACCCTTCAGAGAGACTTCGCCTCGAAGTCCCTGGTAGCACAGATTACAGTGCTCGCGTAATGGATTTGATGACCCCGATTGGCAAAGGCCAGCGTGGCTTGATCGTGGCTCCACCGCGCACAGGTAAGACAATGCTTTTGCAGTCCATTGCGAACAGCATCAGCATCAACTACCCAGAAGTGACCCTCATCGTTTTGCTCATCGACGAGCGTCCGGAAGAAGTCACAGACATGATGCGTTCTGTCAACGGCGAAACTATCAGTTCCACTTTTGATGAGCCAGCACAAAGACACGTTCAGGTCGCTGAAATGGTTATCGAAAAGGCCAAACGACTGGTCGAGCACAAGCGCGATGTCGTTATTCTTCTCGATAGCATCACTCGTCTCGCGCGGGCCTACAATGCCATTGTGCCTCCCAGTGGAAAAGTCCTTTCCGGTGGTGTGGATTCCAATGCCTTGCAACGACCCAAGCGCTTTTTTGGTGCCGCTCGTAACCTGGAAGAAGACGGAAGTCTCACCATCATTGCTACCGCATTGGTTGATACAGGAAGTCGGATGGATGACGTGATTTTCGAGGAGTTCAAGGGTACGGGTAACATGGAAATTGTTCTGGATCGCAAGTTGGCCGATAAGCGAACCTTTCCATCTATCGACATCAATCGATCCGGTACACGAAAAGAAGAATTGCTTTTGCCACCAGAGGACCTGCAGAGGGTTTGGCTGTTGAGAAAAGTTTTACTACCCATGGGAATTCATGATACGATGGACCTTCTCTTGGCAAAAATAAAAGAAACCAAAACAAACAGCGAGTTCCTCTCGACAATGAACTCGTAAGGAGAGCGTAGGCACAATGAAAGCTGAAATACACCCAGAATACAATGAAGTAACAGTCCGTTGCGCTTGCGGAAGCGAAGTAACGACTCGAATGACCATTAAAGAATTGCACGTGGAAATTTGTTCCGCATGTCATCCTTTTTACACGGGTAAACAGAAATTGATGGATACGCAAGGTCGTATTGAGAAATTCAACCGCAAGTATGGCAAGCTTCCGAAAGCAGATGAAAAGGCAGAAGCCCCAGCGGAAACAGCCGCTACTGCTGAATAAACAATCATTACCCAGGACCTGCAGGCTCATTTCACTATGAAAGTGTTACCCCAGCCGATTTTCATTAAACGCAATTCATTGCGTTCTTCACACGACAGGTCATGTTCGACAAATTAGGCGAAGTTGAAAAGCGTTTCGACGAACTCAATCGTTTGATGAGCGATCCAGAAGTGATCGCTCGTCAAACGGATTACCAGAAGTACGCCCGCGAGCAGTCCGAATTGTCCCCCATCATTGCAGAATTCAAACTTCTGCGTTCGGCACAGGAGCAATTAGCAGATAATGAGGTTCTTCTCGAGACAGAGAAAGATCCCGAAATGCTTGCTCTCGTCGAAGAAGAAACCAAATCCCTCAAGGAAGATAAAGCAAAGGCAGAAGAAAATCTGAAGCTGTTGCTTTTGCCCAAAGATCCCCGCGACGAAAAAGGAGTTATCCTTGAAATACGCGCTGGAACGGGTGGTGAAGAAGCTTCCCTCTTTGCGGCAGACCTCTTTCGTATGTACACACGTTACGCTGAGCTTCAAAAGTGGAAAGTTGAATTGCTCAGTGAAAGTGTGACGGGTAAGGGTGGTCTCAAAGAAGTCATCGCTAACATTCAGGGGCGCAACGTATTTAGCAAATTGAAATACGAAAGTGGCACTCACCGTGTGCAACGCGTGCCAGAAACGGAAACCCAGGGGCGAATTCACACTTCAGCAGTTACTGTGGCGATATTGCCTGAAGTTGAAGCGGTCGAATTGGATATCCATCCCAACGATTTAAAATTTGATGTCTTCCGTTCCTCCGGGCCTGGCGGACAAAGTGTCAATACAACCGATTCTGCAGTGCGCATCACTCATATTCCTTCGGGACTTGTTGTTTCCTGTCAGGATGAGAAATCGCAACATAAGAATAAAGAAAAAGGTCTGAGGGTATTGCGTGCCAGAGTTTACGACGAGATGCAACGCAAACAGCACGATGAACTGGCGAAAGAAAGAAAAGAACAAGTCGGTTCTGGCGATAGGAGTGGACGCATTCGCACCTATAATTTTCCTCAAGAACGCATCACCGATCATCGGATCGGCCTCACCTTGCACAAGCTCAGTCAGGTTCTGGAAGGTGATATGGCTGAATTCATTGAAAAACTATCTGTGCATTTTCAAACCGAAGACCTCAAAAAAGCCGCAAGTTGAGGCGAACCCTTACGCCTTAAATCATGAACGGACCTCGCATCCGCGATGCTCTGCAATCTGCTACGCAACGCCTGAACAAAGCCAATATTTCTTCCGCAAGGCTCGAAGCTTCCGCTTTAGTTGCCGAGGGCTTGAACCTCAGCCGTACCGAGCTCATTCTGCGCGCCGAAGAAGTTTTGACTCCCGAGCAGGAAGAACGCATCGATCATCTCATCCAACGACGCGAAGCGGGCGAGCCCTTTTTTTATATACTCGGAAAACGCGAATTTTGGTCGCTCGATTTCAAAGTCGATCCTAACGTCCTTTCTCCACGTCCAGAAACCGAAATTCTGCTGGAACAATTTCTGCGCATAGTCCGTAGCAAAACGAATGGCAACGAAGCGATCCGTCTTTTGGATATAGGAACGGGATCGGGTTGCATTGCGATATGTTCTGCCGTTGAAATTGCAAATCTCCTAGTGACGGCTGTAGATATTTCTGCAGAGGCTCTTTGCATTGCGCAAGAAAACGCAAACCGGCATAAGGTTGTCGACCGCATTTGTTTCACACAGGCAGATTTGTTTCCGCCAGATGAAGAAGAGTTATTTCATTTCATACTGTCCAATCCTCCTTACATTGAGTCGGGCGATATTTCAGGCCTTCCCGCCGATATCCGCGATTATGAACCGCATGGTGCATTGGACGGAGGTCTTGACGGACTCGACTTCTACCGGAAAATAATTTCGAAAGCAGAATCTCGATTGCTGGCAGGGGGTGTTCTGATGATGGAGATCGGCGAAACACAGGCCGAGGCAATCGGTTCACTTGCTAACAAACAAGGCGGTTACGAATTGCCCAAAATTTTTAAAGATTTCTCTGGAAAAGATCGTGTCATTTCCATGCACAAGCGATCATCTGGAAGCGATAAACTATCTTAAAATAGTAAAGGAACGTCATGGATAAAATCGTTGTAGAAGGCGGTCAACGTTTGACAGGAGAAGTCGAAATCAGCGGTGCCAAGAACGCCATATTGCCCGTATTGGCAGCGACCTTGCTAACCACGGGGGTCAATAAAATTTCTGGTGCACCCAAAGTGCGCGACGTCAACACCATGGTTCGACTGCTTGCGGATTTAGGTGCCCGAGTTGAAAAAGACGAAGGCGGAGAGATTCATCTCGACAGCACAAACATCAATAATCACTCAGCTCCCTACGAACTCGTGTCCACAATGCGGGCCTCCTGCCTTGTGCTAGGCCCACTTCTCGCCCGCTTGGGACGAGCCAAAGTATCCCTTCCCGGTGGATGCGCTATCGGTGCCCGACCCATCGACCTGCATATGAAAGGTCTGGAAGCGATGGGAGCCAAATTGAAATTGGAGAAAGGTTACATCGACGGGTCCGTTGATAAATTAAGAGGAACCCAATTTTATTTCGACACCGTCACCGTTACCGGAACCGCAAACCTGATGATGGCGGCTGTGCTGGCCGAAGGCGAAACCGTACTGGAGAATGTTGCGAAAGAACCCGAAGTGGTTTTTCTGGCTGATCTGCTCAATCAGGCCGGGGCAAAAATAGAAGGGCAAGGGACCGACATCATGACTATTCAAGGCGTGACCTCCCTTCGACCACTGGAATGCAAAATCTTGCCGGACCGCATAGAAGCTGGAACTTACATGATCGCTGGAGCCATCACCCAAGGGGATGTGCTGGTGAAAAACTGCGAGCCGAAACACCTTGAAGCACTGACTCTCAAACTCATCTCAGCAGGAGTGGGGGTAGAGGTTCATGAGGACTCTGTGCGTGTTTTTTGCGATGGAAAACCCAAGGGAGTCAATATCAAGACCCGACCCCACCCCGGATTCCCCACAGATTTTCAGGCTCAGTTCATGGCCTTAATGACCTTGGCAGAAGGACAAAGCATCATCACAGAAGACGTTTTCGAAAACAGGTTCATGCACGTTGCAGAACTCAATCGAATGGGTGCCCATATCGAACTCGAAGGCAGAGCGGCGGTGGTGAATGGTGTCGCACGATTGAGCGGAGCACCGCTCATGGCCACTGACCTGCGCGCCAGCGCGTCACTGGTATTGGCGGCACTTTCGGCAGAAGGAGAATCTGTCATCTCCCGTGTTTACCACATCGACCGAGGCTATGAAGAGATCGAAAAGAAGCTTTCGCAATTGGGTGCGAAAATTCGACGCGTCAAATAAATTTCCTCCTGTATAATGACAGGCAGTAGAACTTTTAAGCAGATGATTCGATTTTTATTAACACCGGGCAAGGCCCGATACCATTGATGACTGAAACCTACGAAGCAATTGACACTCAAAACATAAAAAGCATTCTTTTGTGGATGCCAAACTGGATAGGCGATGTAGTTTTGACCCTGCCCAGCGTTTCCGCACTTCGCAAGCGTTTTCCCTCGGCAAGAATCACCGCCGCTGTACGCGAGCCTGCCGACGAATTGCTCAGCGGTGTCAATCTGTTCGATACTGTTATACGCATACCCAACCCGCGAAAAGAAGGTCTGTGGTGGCAGATACGTTTCGCTCAAAAGTTGAAAAAATATCAATACGACGTTTCTGCTGTATTTCCTAATTCGTTCCGCTCCGCATTTTTACTCAGTCAAAGTGGCGCACCGGTTCGTATCGGTTACGACATTGGAATACGCTACCTGTTTCTGACCCATCCCATACAGACCAATGCCATAGACACACGTGCGCAGAATCGGGTCGATTATTTTTTCAACATCCTCGCTCCCTTGGGATTGGAAAAGCCGCAATTCGAAGGCATAAGCGTGGGAATGCTGGAAGATGATCCGTCTACAGAAGAAGTCCTGAAAAGCATAGGCATTGAACCCGACGAGTTTTTCATCATGCTCCATCCCGGAGCGTCCAAGCCGCAACGCACTTGGCGTCACGAACGCTTCGCCATCCTTTGCCAGAAGCTCATCAAGCAATACGACCTCAAAGTGGTTTTGCTCGGTAGCAAGAGCGAAGGCCCCATGCTTGAGAAAATAAAACAATTTGCGCCCCCGGGAAAAGTGCAGATATTGCCCGAACTCAACCTGCGCGGAGTCGCCAAAGCACTCGAGAAGAGCGGACTCTTCATCGGTAACGACAGTGGCATGATGCACCTCGCCGCATTGATGAACACCCCCTTGCTAGGCATCTTTGGACCCGGAAGCGAAAAGACCAGCGGACCCAACATCGCCCCCGAGAGAAAAGAGATCGTCAGCCTCAATTTTCCCTGTTCCCCCTGTCGGCAGAATTTTTTCAAAGAATGCAAACCGTCAGCCGAACAAAAACCCTATTGCCTAGACGACATCACAGTAAAAGATGTTTCGGATGCCGCCGACCGGCTCCTCTCTCGCATCCGCGAATAAACCATAGCAATCACCGCTTGATCTATTCGAACCTGTATGCTTTGCGGCATCGTTTCAAGAGTTAGGCTGATTTTCCTATAGTTCTGAATGACAAAAAAAACGGTTTTTCCCACAATTGAGGGAATCCCCTTAATTTAACTTTGAATCTGCAGGCGGTAGGCGACGCGGATGTTGCTGGCGTAAACATCTGCCCAATGTGAGGCGCGTTTCTGGTCGGGGATGGTCAGGTCTCTAAAGTGGCGGGCTTGTTTGATGTAGCGACTCCAATCCATTTTATTGTGTTCTAATTGAAGGGATTCGAACCACAGTTCCAGCAGGGATTGGGTGGGGTAGGTAGTGAGGCTCAGGGCTTTGCCTTGATGTTGAAATGTGTTTTGTAATTCGTAATCGTTTTTGCGGGCCTGGGTCAGAGCGTAAAGAGCCATTGGTAATTTGAGGGTTTCATCTGTGATGTTTTCAGCGATTCGCGGGGCTTCTTTGCCTTGCACGGCGGCGTAGCTGGCGGTGAAGGTGTCGAGCAGGATGGTTTCGCGTGTGGCGCGTTTCAAGAGACGCAGTAGGGTGAGGGGTTCGGCGACGTAATACAAAACACCAAAGCATAGGGCGGTGTCGAAGCTGTTTTCTTCTACGTTTTCGAGGTACTCGATGGCGTCGCGTGTTTCGAAGCGATAGCGTGAGGGATCGACTTTTGTTTCTTCAAAAAGGCCGAGGCATTTTTTTGTTGTTTCCGTTTCGGAGTCGATGCCATGAACTGTTTTGGCTCCCAATTGCAGGGCGGAGTAGGCAAAGGTCCCGATATGAGAGCCGATGTCTAAAATGGATTTGCCAAGCAATGCGGTTTTGTTTTCGGCTAACAATACCTCGGTGCGAGCGTTGAGGCATTCCTGATGGTAGGGAATTGCCCAGCGTGTTTGCCGAGTGTCGGCGCGTAGAAAGGGTGAATCTTCTTGAAACAGTCCGGACATGATTTTCTGTTAGAAATTTAGTAAGGGTCTGTTTCGTTCCACGTTAGTGGGGTCACTCAACGGATTCGACGCAACGGACCATGGGGACGGCTTTTTTGAGGGCTTTTTCTATTCCCATTTTTAAGGTCATTGTCGAGCTGGTGCAGGAAACGCAGGCTCCTACGAGGCGTACTTTGACTACGCCGTCTTCAATGTCGACCAATTCCACGTTGCCGCCATCGGCTATCAGCATGGGGCGCACGGTTTCCAGTGCGGCTTCGACGTCTTCTCTCATTTTGTATCCTCGATAAGATGTATTTGAAAAGGCTTGGGCGCGACTCGCCAAAGTAATGAACGAGTCGCTTTAGCCTTTAAGACTGCTTGCCAGAAAGTCGGACTTGAAACAGCTAATGGAAAACTACTCGCCGTTTGCAAGGGCTTCTTTTTTTTCCAGCAATTCTTCTTTGCTTTCTACATGCTCGGGGTCTTTGGGAATGCAATCAACCGGGCATACTTCTACGCATTGAGGCTCGTCGTACCAGCCGACGCACTCGGTACATAGTTCCCAGTCGATAACAAAAATATCGTCGCCTTCGGAAAT
>JAJDBG010000088.1 GCA_029261475.1 Nitrospinaceae bacterium | reverse complement strand
AGACTCGGCATGCTCATCAGCAGATGCTTCTTCGTGTCCAGTAGACTCGGCGTGCTCATCAGCAGATGCTTCTTCGTGTCCAGTAGACTCGGCGTGTTCGTCTGCAGATTCTTCCTCGTGCCCAGCAGACTCGGCGTGCTCATCAGCAGATGCTCCTTCGTGCCCAGCAGACTCGGCATGCTCATCAGCAGATGCTTCTTCGTGCCCAGCAGACTCGGCATGCTCATCAGCAGATTCTTCTTCGTGCTCAGCAGACTCGGCGTGCTCTTCAGTAGAGCCTTCCTCTGTATCTTCCTCGTGTCCGGTGGGCTCAGTGTGTTCGTTCGTAATGCTTGCCTCGTCTTCAGTAGGCTCGGCATGAGCTTCCTCTGGATCGCTCTCGAGTTCGACAGGTTCGCTAGGAGTGGCTTCTTTGGCTAGGTGAGCACTTGAAGTGGTTTCAATTTTTGCTGTTTGGGGCGGAGGAGTGGAACTCTTTTTGCCGCTTGACTGATAATAGTAAGTAGCGAAAGCACCACCTATGACCAACACAAAAATTATGAGGCCTGAGTAAGATGCCGTGCTCTCTACTTCCTCAGGTTTTGTATTTGCGTCGGATGCTTCTTCAGGTGTTGCTCCAGTAGCGTCAGCATCTGTCCCCTTGGTCTCTTCATTTTTTTGATCGTCTGAAGGTGAGGATGCAGTCTCTTCGTCTGCCGTCTTTGAAGACTCATCAGTCGATTCCGAGGTTTCTTCTGTAGGCGAGTTGGAAGGCTCTGTTTCCGTAGATTCAATGGGAGTAGAGTCTGCTTCGGGTGTTGGAGTCGCTTCCGAGCTTGCCTCAGGGGTAGTTTCCTCTTTTTTTAGAGGTTTCTCTTCTGCGTTATTTTTTTTGGATTTAGATTTTTTTTTCGCCATTTTCCTAGTATTTAGCGTAGGTGATACCGCCTTATGTCAAGGTTCTAATGAATGATTTTGTTCAGTGGAAATTCAACAATATCTTCAGCACCGGCTTTCTTTAAATCCGGAACGATATCCCTTACCAATTTTTCTTCGAGAATAACAGATATAGACAACCAGTCCTTATCGGTCAACTCTGCAATAGTGGGTTTTTTATCCTCAGGTAGAATCTTCTGAATAGCGTCTTGTTTTGCTTTGGGAACATTCATCATGAGTCCTACTTTGCCATTGGCCGCCATTGCTCCCTGGAGCATAAGCACGATTCGGTTGACTTTGTCGCGTTTCCAGTCATCCTTATGGGCTTCCTTGTTCATGATGAACTTGGTGTTGGATTCCAGCAAAGTATCTATGATTCTTAGATTGTTGGCACGCAGAGAATTGCCTGTCTCGGTCACTTCAACAATGGCATCCACTAATTTAGGAGCTTTGACTTCGGTAGCACCCCATGAGAACTCTACACTTGCTGTGACATCGTGTTTTTTCAGGTAGTCTGTCGTCATGTTAACGACTTCGGTAGCGATGCGTTTGCCCTGTAAGTCCTTAACGGAATGTATATCAGAGTCGTTTGGTACCGCTAATACCCATCGGACGGGTCGAGATGTGGCTTTGGAATAGATCAAATCAGCGATTTCTTCGACATCGGCCCGGTTTTCCATGATCCAGTCTTTGCCCGTCAGTCCAGCGTCGAGAACACCATCCATCACGTAGCGTGCGATTTCTTGAGCACGAATGAGCATGCATTCAATTTCTACATCGTCAATGGCAGGGAAATAAGAGCGACTGCTGATACGAATTTTATAACCGGCACGAGCAAACAGGTTGACCGTGGCTTCTTCCAAGCTTCCTTTAGGGATACCTAATTTCAATACTTTATTACTCATTGACGCAATTTACCCTTCATTTTGGATTTTTGTATACTTTTTCAGGGTCGAACATTTTTTCTTCGACAATTTTGGTTTCGCCGTCGATTTTTCGGAAAAAACAACTTTGATACCCTTTATGACAGGCGGCTTTACCAACTTGCTCTACTTTTAAAAGAACGGTGTCGTCGTCGCAATCGACAAAAACTTCCTTAACTATTTGTACGTTACCGCTCTCTTCGCCCTTCATCCATTGTTTGTCTCTGGATCGGCTATAGAACCATGCTTTTCCTGTTTCCAGAGTTTTTTCCCAGGCGATGGAGTTCATGTACGCCAACATCAAGACTTTACCCGTCTCAGCATCCTGAATAATAGCGGGAACAAGCCCGCCCATTTTCTCAAAGTCCAATTTCATTAAATAAGTCTCCAGTGAAACCAGTGAATCTAAATTATTATTGATTTTCTGTCAACCTTATAATAGCCTGTAAAAAAGCAATTGCAAACCGGTCGCCCTCACTTGTTCAGCCTTTTTATAATGAAATCTAGTGACTAAGCAGGGGCGATTTTTTTTCGACTTCGGGAGGAAGTCATGCCATCCATTTCTCATTTTAAAATTTACCAACCGGCGGAGCCCTGTAACCTGACAGGCGAAAAACTCCGGGAAACTATGGACCGAATCGTTCAGGAACGACTTTCTGAAAACGGTAGGGAATTTGATATCAAGGGGTTCTGTATCGGATCCAACGGTATGGAGATTTTTGCGGATGACGAACGCTTGGCGAAAGTCAAACGCTTGAATCTTGGTGGAAATCGTATTGGCGACAAGGGTGCTAAAATCCTGGCTGAATCTGTTACTTTTTCCAAGCTCCAATGGCTGGAGTTGGGAGGCAATGACATCGGTGCAGAAGGGATCACGGCTTTGGCGAATGCTAAAACGGTTTTAGGTAAATTGAAGACGATCAATCTTTACCGAAACTGCCTGAAGGATGAGGGAGCCAAAATATTCGCAAGTGAAAACAAGCTGGTTAAATTGGAAGACATTGATTTAGCGCAGAATGAAATTGGCGATGAAGGGCTTCTGGCATTGGCCGACTCCAAGGCTTTCCCCAACTTGGTAGCTATTTATATGGATAATAATTTTACGTCTGAAGAGGCGCGAGATGAGGCCCGTTACGGGGTGAATTTCAAAAAACTTCAGTCCATGAATTTATAAGATTGCGTTGTGTTTATCCCTTTGTAGTTTCTTGGGGATAGAGGTTAGAATTATTAAATAGAGAGTTTGGTATGAATGAAGACTACGGCAGAGGGTCGTTTTTGATTGCGAATCCTGTGTTACCCGACCCCAATTTTTCTCGCACTGTCGTTTTACTGTGCAACCATGACGAGCAGGGTTCATTTGGATTGGTCGTCAATCGGCAAGCCGAGCTTGATGCGACCGAGATTTTGGAAAGCATCAATTTCCCCGGTTCTACCGATTACAGTTTGTATGTTGGCGGTCCTGTTTCCCCGTCGCAGATGTTCTACTTGTACCGTTCTAATCGGGCTATTTTAGGTGCCGATCTGGTTTGCGACGACATTTATGTGGGAATGCGGCTGGACATGCTTTCTGAAGTGGTTGAAAGTGTTGAAGATCCTCAACGTGATATCCGCTTTTATGTGGGTTATTCAGGTTGGGGAGCGGGCCAGCTTGAAGGTGAGATGGAGAGAAAAAGCTGGCTCACTTGTGGTGCTAAAAGTGAATTCGTTTTTCACGAAGATGAATCACGGATCTGGGCCGGGGCTGTAAAATCACTTGGAGAAGAGTACGAATATTTGGTGAATGCCCCCATCAACCCACAGTGGAATTAACTCGGCGAACCCTTTACAGGGAACAAGGGGTTGTGCGCGATCAATAAATCATCCTGCCGTGGCAGGTGTTTCCGCCTGATGTAGCAGGGGGTTGGTAAGAGCATTTGGATTACTCAGTGGACGATACTTTGAATAGCTCTACGCATAGCGGATTGGACCCGCTGGATCGACTTCACACTCCCGCCCCTACCGAGCAGATTTATCACTCCTATGTTCCGCAACGTTATTCCGGGTTCACCGTAGAAAATTATTTTGCGGACCGTTTTGGGTATCTGAGCAAGCAGGAGTGGATACGCATAATTTCTGAAGGCTCGATCCTCGTCAATGGTCAAACGGTCAAGCCGGGAACGGTCTTGTCTGATTGCGATCAAACGTCGGCGCATATGGGTTTTCGTCAAGAGCCGCCAGCGGATCGACATCTTGAAATAGTTTTTGAAGATGATTCGATTCGTGTTTTCAATAAAGCGGCACCGATTCCTGTTCACCCCTGCGGACGTTACTTTAAGAACAGTATGACTGAGCTATTGAAGGAAAAATATCCCGACGAAACGCCACGCCCTGTCCAACGTCTTGATTCGGAAACGACGGGTTTGATCGTCTTTGCAAAATCTCGTGAGGCCGCGGCTTTTTTAGGCAAGGAATTTGAGTCGGGACGAATGCACAAAGAATATCTGGCTCTTGCAATGGGAGAAATGTCTGCGGAATATCTTCGGATTGATGCTCCTATCGGAAAAATCAAAGGCTCGCGGCGCGGTGTCGCGCACGAAGACCCCAAAGCTCAGACCGCATTGACAGAAGCGCGGTGCCTTTCTGTCAAAAATGGAGCGACCTTGGTGCAGGTGACACCTTTGACAGGCAGAACCAATCAGATTCGTGTGCACCTGGCTCAGGAAGGTCTTCCTCTTTATAACGATTCGGTTTACGGTAAAGCATTGCCGGGAGTTTATGATTTTGGATTGCACGCCCACCGTTTGAGCTTTCAGTGTTTTGACCGACAAATTGATTTAACAGCCCGTCCACCCGCTCACTTTGATCCATGGCTGGCTCTCGCATGAATACAAACCTCGCTGTCATAGACGAAGCAGAACCCAAACTTCAAAATATGGGTTTGATCGCGCGTGCGCGCAATCGTTTCTGGCTAGCTCCTATGGCGGGGGTGACTGAGATTTGCTTCCGTCAAATGATGGACGAAATGGGGGCGGGTCTGCTCGTTTCTGAATTGGTGTCTGCCAAAGGTTTGCTATATGAGTCGGAACGGACGCGGCAGATGATGGGTATCCACTCGCCACGAAACGTTTTGGTTGGCGTTCAGTTGTTTGGAGAGACGGCTGAGGATATGGCACAGGCCGCGCGTGTTGTTGAGGAATGTGGGGCCGATTTTGTTGATGTCAACCTGGGGTGCCCGGTCAAAAAAGTGGTGAAAAAAGGTTGCGGAGCGGCACTCCTTAGGGACCCTTCGCGTTTGGAAGAATATTTAAGCGCGATCAAACGTGCAATCAGCCTACCTCTGACAGTCAAAAAGCGGACAGGATGGGATCAACATGAATTGACGATTCACGAATGTGTTCGAGCGTCCTGGAATGCCGGTTGCGAATGGGCCGCGATTCATGGCAGAACACGGGCGCAGGGTTATAGTGGCTCTGCCGATTGGGAATTGATTCGTCAGGTGAAAGAAAATTCTCCGCTTCCTATCATTGGAAACGGTGATATACGCAGTGCCCAAAAGGCGCAGGAACGATTGGATGAGAGCGGGGTGGATGCGGTGATGATCGGTCGGGCGGCTTTGCGAAATCCCTGGATATTTCAGGAATGCATGGGGGGAGAAGGTCGTGAGCGGCGTTCGGCATTGAAGCTCATCCAGCGATACAGTGAATTATTGCAGGCGCATTACGATCCTCGTCACGTACTGCTCAATCTGCGAAAGTTTGCCGTGTGGCTCGCATTTGGTTATCCCGCCTCGGCGGCATTTCGTGGACAGATGTTTCGTTTGTACAGCATGCAAGAGGTCATGGAGCTTGCAGAAGAATTTTTTTCAAGAGCCGCGTTGCTTCCCACGCCTGTTTTTTCAGAGGAAGAATCGTTCATGGCGGGTGGCCACGGTTGATCCCATGTGTGGAGACAGCCGGAAAAAATACTCTATTAAAAAACAGGTGGCGAGAGCCACAAAGAAAAAGACACTTTTGAAAGATTCAAAAGTTAATGAAAGAGGAATCGCATTGAAGCCAGTAGAAGAAAAAGAAAAAATCGGCAAGTCGCAATGGATCAAGGAAAATGAGTTCACATTGTATGGCTTGAACGCTTGCATGGCGGCGTTCAAGAATCGCCCTGAAGATCTCAGGCGTGTGTTTTTTGATCAAAAAACAAGTTCTCGAATGGGAGCGGTCAAAAAATACTGTCACGAAAAGAAACTCCCCTATAAAAAGGTGGAAACCGAGGACTTGAACCGTGTTGCCTCCAGTGTTCATCATGAGGGAGTGGTGATGGTGATGAAGCCGATGAAACAGCTTTCGGCTCACAGTCTGATTCGGCGCAAATGGGGAGAGAAATCCATCGTCACAGTTTTGGATCGCGTCGGCAACTCCCACAATCTGGGTGCTATTTTACGGACCTGTGCTTTTTTTGGAGTGGAAGGTCTTTTGGTCGGCGAAGGAGATGGACAAGCTACGATGAATTCTTCTACCGCACGAATGGCAGAAGGCGCGTTGGAGACCACTCCATTGTACCGCGCGAGTGATATCCCATCTGCTTTGCGTGACATTCGCGAGCAGGGAGTTTTTATATTGGGTGCCGACTCGAGTGCCAAGCGTTCCATGTACGAAATAAAACTTCCCCTGCCTTGCGCTGTCGTGTTCGGCAACGAGGGAATGGGATTGTCTGACAGAGTGAAAAAGCGTTGCGATCAATTGGTCCGCATCCCCGCCTATGGCACTGCCGACTCGCTGAATGTTGGCGTTTCTGCCGGGATTGTTTTGAGCGAACTGCGCAGAAGAACGGGTTACCTTGATAAAAAATAAATCATTGTGCCTCGCGGAATCGGCTCACTCGGCAGGGTTGATTTTTGTGGAGTCGTGATTCATAATTGCGGACGTTAAAATCTCCCCTCATTCATTATTGGAATCCTTTCATGAGCGATGCTTTGAAAGCTGGCGGTGTTTTAGTCGGCGAAGACAACAAGATCAATCTGTATTATCTGAACGAGTTGTACGGCAAGATCGCCCGCCACGTTTCGGGAGAGATCAGTCAACTTTTGGGCACTGAGATTCCGATCACAGCCGGTGTTTGGGGTGGCACTTACTTGATCGCCGAGCCGACGGGGAAGTGTCGTCGTCGGGTTTGGCGCCTGTACAGCCTTGTCAATCTGCCACAGAATTCGCCGCTGGATCGGCAGGAAAATCTGGAGCGTTTGATCGAGTTTTACTGCAAGGCTTTTCACGAAGCTTTTGAGCCGTATGAGATGGATTTGAGTTTGAAGATGTGGGGCGGCAAGCTTCCATACAGTTGCAAGTCGAAGCAAAGCTTTACCATGCATATGGAAGACTCTAAAAAACGGATCAACTGGTTGCGTGCATTTTTTGTGTGGAATCAGGCGCGCTGGGAAGAATCTGTCATCTACGATCTGGTGCGCATCATCAAGGAGTACAAACAGTACTTCAATCTGGAGAAGGGTAAGGTGTCTCGTCCAGCTAAAGACCTGAAATTTCTTTTACAAGACATCATCATCATTTACCGGACTTTGGAAAATGCTTGTGATCCCGATTTTGTGGAACATGCCGAGCCTCTCATTCAGGAGTTGACCGATAGTTTTATGGCGGGTCTGTTCGATGAATCTCTCATTCGGTCGCTTTACGAAAAGGTTTTCGACAATGCGCTGATCTACGGATACGAACAGGCACTTGCTGGCCCCTATCGTAATGATGGCTTGGACATTCAAAAAATCGAGCATTGGCCCGTCGAAAAAATCAACTGGGCACCCGAGGAGTTGAAGGAAAAACTCATCCCCCCAATTGAAGCCATTTTTAACGGATTCCGTGAAAATCTGGAAGCGCGGCATTCGATACCCTAGATTTTCTGCTGGCTTGAATTATCTGCTTCAGCCCTTTGAATAGAGGGCTTGCCCAGCGAAAAATATTGACAAGACGCTGATTTTAAGTACTTGATTGAAGTAATCATATAAAATGGCCTATAATAAAGGGATACTGATGGGCCATTAATGCGTGTTTTTTACCTGCCAATAATCTATTGCTATTAGCGAAAGTAAAAAGAGAGATTTGAATATGAGTCAGAATGAAGAAATCCATGAAGAGATTGACCATCCATATGCCAAAGAAAATGGACTCGAATGGGATCTGGAAGCTTGGGAAAGAGTCAAGCACGCTCCCGAATTTGTGCGACCGGGCATTCGCAAGCTCATGGTCCAGCGTGCGCTCAAGCGCGGTTACAAATTAATCACTTCTGAATTTTTAACCGATATTCGCAATGAATCGATGATGTTGGTGTCGAAACGAGTCAAACAATTCGGCTTTGAAGAGTTGTCGATGGGTGCTTTTGACGAAGCGAAAGTCAAAATGAAGGAAAGCCCGCGTAAAGTAGAAGTCATCGAAGAGATCACCGATTTTCTGGAACAAAGGACCGAGAAAAAAGAAGACATCATTGATAAATTCAAAAACTATATGGATGTCGCGCCGACTGCAGGAATGCCGTGGACTAAGGAAGCTCTGGCGAAGATGGAAAAAGTGCCGCCCTTTGTTTTGGGGATGGCCAAGCAAACCATCGAAGCGCAGTCTCGTGAGCGAGGTGATAAGATGGTGATGCCTGATATCATAGAAGAGGTGTTCACCAACATCATGCCAGCCTCGGCTAAAAAAGCCATGGGCATGGAAGTGACCGAAGAGGACGAAAAGCGCGATGAGGAAAACGCGAATAAAGCAGACGAGCCAACGGAAACGACGATGGAATGGACTGATGATGCACTAGAAAAGGTGCAACGCATACCTATCCCTTTCATCCGCAACATGGCGGTCAAGCGGATCGAGCAGGAAGTCGCGAAGGAACAAAAAGATGTTGTAACAATGGAACTTTTTGAAAAATACAGATTCACTTTTTAACAGTAAGCCCAGGCCAATTATGAGCGACGACGAGATCACAGACGAAAGTATAAAAAATAACGGAATTAAAAAAAAGGGCAGTGATAAAGATGATTCCGATAAGGATTTCGGCGATTCTGCAGAGGCTGAACTTTTTCTGGAAATGATGGATGCCGTGGAAGAAGATATGGCAAAAATCGAAGAACAGGGAATGGACTTGGGTGCGGCAGAGTGCATCTTTCTCATGTTCGCCTACCTGAAAGGTTATTGTAAGGAAGTGGAAATTGACTTTGAGGAGGCTTTGAAGAATTACGAGGCCATAGAAAAAGAGTTGCCTGAGCCAGGTGCGGCGTTGGAATCTTCCTGCATCTTGACTCTGGACCTGGATCAGAAAGATCGTCAATTGTTAGTGGATCTTGATCTGGCTCCCGATGAATTGATCAACCGGATGAAAATTGCTCCGGTGAGAAAAAATGGCGAGTCACATTTTAAGTATTCAGAGGACGAGCTCGGCCAGTTAGCAGATTTCATATCAGCAGAATCAGATAGATCAGAAGATATGGAAGTCTCGCAAGTGCTGGATAAAATTTACCTGAAAATTCGAAAAATCCTCGATCAGCATTCTCATTAAAGAGACGTCTGAAAGTTAATTTTAGCGGTGCGTCTCTTTATTTATGAGTAAGAGGCTGCGGATTGTTTTGAGCAATCCATCCAAACATTAGGGGGCATCTTTAATGATTGGGGAGTCTCGCCGTTTGCAGGCTTGATAGTTATAGATGCCTCTGTACCTCCCGGACGAATGAATCCGGATAAAAACCAACTCCTTCGATGTCGCGATTCATTTTAAACAGCGTTGTGCAACGCGTTGTTCTTCTCATATTCATATCGTTTATATCTCATGCGATAATTCATTTGGCTCCCGGCGAGCCTAGCATGGTTGATCCATCCAATCCGCGTTTGAAACCCGAAGACATTCAGAAGATTCGTGCTGCGTTTCATTTGGACGATCCGCTACACGTTCAATATTTCTATTGGGCGCGCGATTTGTTTTCGGGAGATTTGAAATCGTTTAAAGACAATCAACCGGTACTCGTTAAAATCTGGGAACGGTTTTTGAATTCTCTCCCTTTATTTTTAGTGGCGACGATTCTCACCTGGACACTGGCTTTTCCTTTGGGAGTGCGCTCGGCTTTGACTCAGGGGTCTATTTTTGACAAGGTGACTACCTTCATGTCATACGCCTTGATTTCTATTCCCGGTTTTTTCCTGTCTTACATTTGCATCATTATCATGGTCAAACAGCTCCATTACCCTGTCATAGGCATGCAAACTTTTGGGCTGGAGAATGCGGGAATGGCCGTGTCGTTGATGGATCGATTGGAACACATTGCCCTGCCAGCATTTATGTCGGCTATGGGGGGCATTGCCATTCTTTCTCGTTATGTGAGATCGCAGATGCTGGAGACGCTCAATCAGGACTACATCCGCACGGCCCGCTCCAAGGGCTTGTCCGAAGACACAGTGGTTTATCACCACGGTTTGAGAAATGCGCTACTGCCCTTCATCACCCTGTTTGGTTTGATGATTCCCGGGCTCATCGGTGGCTCGGTGATATTTGAAACAATTTTTGCCTGGCCTGGAATGGGTCGGCTTGGTTATGAAGCCATATTGTCACGAGATTTTCCCGTTATATTGACCTTGAATTTTTTTGCCGCGGCTCTTGCTTTGGCGGGCACTCTTATTTCAGACATTCTTTATGCTGTTGTTGATCCTCGAATCAAACTATAAAAAATTTCACATATGAAACAGACAGGGACCCCAGAATCGACCAGTCTTTTTCAGGAGAGTTGGCGTGCTTTCAAAAAAAACAGAATGTCCTGGTACAGTTTTGTTTTTTTGATAGGGCTAACTGTTTTTGCCATTATCGGGAAGATTGTGACGATCAACGTTGCGACATTTGATCCTTCAGCCATTCGTTTGGCGGACAAGTTCTCCCCCCCGTTGACGGCATATGTGGATGCTGAAGGAGGGCAGGGTGTGAGTCCCGTTTTTGGGGTTTACTGGTTTGGGACCGACGACCTTGGGCGTGATGTTTTGTCGCGTATGCTAGAAGGAACATCGGTGTCCCTTACGGTTGGTATTGTTGCTGTTGGCATCTCTCTCATTGTGGGAATCGGTATGGGAGGCTTGGCGGGTTATTATGGCAGAAAAAAAATTCTGTTCATTACGGTAGATACTTTGATCATGCGGATTGTTGATATTATGTTATGCTTTCCTGCATTTTTTCTGATACTCACCGTTGTCGCCTTACTGCCGCCAAATATATACAATATTATGATCGTGATCGGCTTGACTGGCTGGATGGGAACGGCGAGGTTTGTGAGAGCCGAGTTTTTAGCCCTCAGAGAACAGGATTTTGTGTTGGCCGCGCGTAGTCAGGCGATTCCCGAATGGCGGATTATTTTTATTCACATGGTTCCCAATGCGATGGCACCCGTCCTCGTTTCTGCAGTGATAGGAGTGGCGACAGCGATACTCACAGAATCCAGTCTCAGCTTTTTAGGCTTTGGTGTTCAACCACCGGACGCCACTTGGGGCAATATTTTATCAGACGGAAAACAATTTATTTTTGACGCACCCTGGATCACGTTCATACCCGGTTTGTCGATTCTTGTTGTAGTGTTGGCCTTCAACTTGTGTGGAGAAGGTCTTCGCGAAGCGTTCAATCCCAGACTGCGAAGGCAGAGATAACAACCATAAAACTACGAGTGAAATGATTTATTTGAAAGGATTGGGAAAAGCTTTTGGCCCTAAAGTGTTATTTGAAAATTTGGATTTACACCTGCGTCCGGGCGAAAAAGTTGGTCTCATTGGAGAAAATGGAGCGGGCAAGTCTACATTGTTTAATATTGTGGCCGGTGTGGAATCGGCTGATTCGGGGACGGTAGACTGGAAAAAAGGAGTCCGCTCTGGAATGCTCACACAAGTTTTAGGTGCCCCTCACGAAACCGTGTTGGAGCGCGCTGTATCGGGCTGTGAAGTTTTTGAGCGTGTGCGTCGTGAAAGAGAACGGTTGGAAGCGGACGAAAAATTCAGAGATGAATCGCCCGATGAATGGGGCATGCGTTTGGCAGAGCTGGAGCATGAGTTCAGCGATTTGAACGGCTATGAGGTCGAAGCCGATGGTAAGAAAATATTGCAGGGGCTTGGATTCAAGACCGATCAGTTGGAAAAACCCTTGGGCGAATTTTCTGGCGGCTGGCGTATGCGTGCGGAATTGGCGCGCTTGTTGTTACAGCGTCCAGACCTGTTGATGCTGGATGAGCCTACCAACCATTTGGATTTAAGATCAACCGTTTGGCTGGAATCATTTTTAAAAACCTATGAAGGGGCTTTGTTGTTGATCTCGCATGATCGCAGGTTTTTAAATTCCATCATTAGCCGAGTGGCTGAACTGGAGAGAGGCATTCTGACTCTCTATACAGGGAATTACGATAAATATGAGACGGAAAAGGAAATGAATGCTGAACGATTGGAGGCCCAGGCCGTCAATCAAGGCAAGCGCATCGCAGAAATCGAACGTTTTATAGAACGTTTTCGCTCAAAAAGCAGTAAGGCCACACAGGTGCAAAGTCGAGTCAAACAGCTTTCAAAAATGGAGCGTGTGGAAACCGCTCAGAGCACAAAATCTGTTCACTTTCGATTTCCCCAGCCTGTGCGTACAGGGCGAATTCCTGTTCGTGTGGAAAATATAGATAAAAGTTATGGCTCTCTATCCATCTACAAGAATTTTTCAATTGCCATGGAACGCGGGTGGAAGATTGCACTGGTGGGAGAAAACGGTGCGGGCAAATCCACTTTGCTAAAAATCATGGCGGGTGTTTTGGACATCGATGCAGGGGAAGTCGAACTGGGTTCCAATGTTGAGCGTGCCTATTATTCTCAGCATCATTCTGAAATATTGGATGCGAATCATACGGTTTTGGAATCAATGGAAGAACTGCCAAGTAAATTGACTCGAACTCAGAAACAGAGCTTGTTGGGTGCCTTTTTGTTTTCCGGTGGAGACGTGTTCAAAAAAGTTTCCGTTTTGTCTGGAGGAGAACGCTCCCGATTAGCCCTTGCGCGCTTGTTGGCAAATCCTACACCTGTTCTTTTCCTTGATGAGCCTACCAACCACCTTGACATGAAAACCTGTGAAATCCTTGCGGCGGCTTTAGCCGATTTCGACGGCTCGATTTGTGTTATTTCGCATGACCGGTTTTTTCTGGACGCAATTGTCAACCGTGTATGGGAAGTGGATAACGGAAAGGTGCGCAATTATGTCGGCAGTTATTCCGACTACGAATGGGCAAAGGTCAAAGAAGAAGAGGCAGAAGAAGCTCTGAAGTCACAACAGGCGGCCGCAAATAAAGCGAGTTCTCCGGGGGATAGCAAGGCAAAAAAAAGAAAACAGGCCGAAGAACGGAAAAATAAACACCATCAATTGAAACCTCTGAAAACACGTTTGCATAACGCTGAAGAAACTTTGGATCAGTTGTTGAAGGAGAAAGCTAAACTGGAATCTCTCCTGGCGGATCAACAAATTTACAACGCTGATAAGAAAGAGAAACTGGCGGAGCTGTTGAAACGACGCGGGGAGATTGAAAAGGAAGAATCGCACTGGACTTCAGAATGGGAAGATGCGACCACGAAAATTGAGAATTTTTAATACGATTGGCAATTTTTACAGATAGTGGGGACCATCGGCATAATAACAGGGACTCGTCTCAAATATTCATGATCTGGTGAGCATTGATTGGAAGGGGGGTCCATCGGACCGTTAATTCCTTGACTTCCCTCGGCCCTGTTTCCATAATGATGGCTTCGCATTTTTTAAAAGTCGTCTGCAAAAATATAACATCCAATACGGCAAGAGTCTTTTGCGATTGCGCAGGACCTGGATCGTATGTTTGTAAACTTATAGCCCATTTCCTCCGGCGGTTCGTCGGTAATTTTTCAGGAGATTATGTAATGAAAATAGCTTTAACAGGAATCACCGGCATGGTTGGTTCTCATTTGGTCAAACGCCTCTACACCGAGTCAGCAGAGAAACACGAAATACGTGCATTGATTCGAGAAGAAAGCGTCCTGGACCACTTGAAGCCTTATGAAGATGTCGATTATGTCATAGGTGGATTGGAAGATCGTGAATCGTTGGAGAAATTGACCGAAGGCACCGAGGTGCTGATTCATTTGGCCCATTTCCCTGGTCCGGTACAAACAGTGGATGAACTGATCAATGCCAACCTCAACGGGACTTTGAATTTGTTAGAGGCGGCTAAAAAAGCGCGCGTACGACAAGTTATTTTTATGAGTGCTTGCGCAGTGTTTGGTGAAATTCTACCAAGCGTTAATGAAGAAAATCCACTCGATGAAGACCATCCTGTACGACCTGCAAGTCTTTATGGATCTATCAAATCTTCCATTGAGTCGTTTTTGTTTCACTATCAACGAAGTCGGGTGTTCGATATAAACATCATACGTCCTGTAACGATTTATGGTGTGAAGCCGCAGATAGATAAATCTGAATGGTTTCAAACGGTTGACTACCTTGCAACAAATTACAATGTTGACCTGAAAGGAAGCACGAAATACGTTTCAGTCGACTCCGTTGTACAATGCATCGAGAAAGTTTTAGGCAATAGCTCGGTTGCTGGTAAAGCTTATCATTTGATAGATGGTTACATTCATAACCTGGAATTAGGGGAAATGATTGTGGATATCGTCGATTCCTTCGGGGAAATAGAGGGCATTCGAGGCGAACCCGGTGTTGCGATGAGCAATCAAGCGGCAAAAGACCTGGGTGTTGAATTCAAGGGTCGGGAAGGGATCACAGAATATATCAAATTGATACACAAGCTACAGACAGAATACGGCGGAGATCGAAACGTTCAAAATTGGTAGTCTAGAAGTACGAAAAGTTATACAACAGCTCTTTGGGTACAAACGGAGTTGTTGAAATTATCATTGATAAAGTAGAACTCAAAGTTGAGCTTTGATTTAAAAACTGTTATAAGGTTCAATTAACAAAAATTCCAAGGATTAATAAACATGGCAACTCTTGAAGCAATCAAAACCTTTATGGTAAAAGCAAAAGAAGAAGCAGCAAACAGTGAAGGTGCAGAAAAAAAAGGAAAGCTCAAAAAAATGAAGCGCTTGCAACGAAAAGCTTCAAAAATTGTAGCTTGTGAAAAGCGTGCAGAAGAGAGCAAAAAACCCAAAAAAGATCGTCCTAAGAAAGAAAAATAAGTTTACGGCTATCAAAGAATGAACGAAAAATTCGAAATCGAAAAACTGGTCCAGTTGGCGCGCCTGTCTCTGACGGAAGATGAAAAAAATCAGCTTGAGGGAGATCTTTTGTCTATCCTCGGTTATATAGACAAACTCGAGACTCTGGATACTTCCAATATTGAGCCCACATCCCAGGCACTTTCCCTTAAAAATGTTTTTCGGGAAGATGAGCCAGGGGAAAAGGCTGAAAGTTGTATCGAGCTTGCCCCCGCACATTACAAAGACCACTACGAGGCTCCGAAAATCATTTGATGATATCTTGCTAATTGTCGTCCGCTGGTTAGACTGCAAATGGCCGACACATTTCAAATGTCTATTATCGGCCGAGGGGGTAATTGCCTTCCCGCCAATAGAAGATGTTTTGAAATGTATTTGTTGCCGAATGCGCACAATCCTAAAGTTTTCTATTTTCCGACACCAACATGCACCGACTCACCATTGAACAGGCCGTTGAAGGATTGCGGGCGGGGAAATTTTCTTCAGTTGAATTGACTCGGGCGATTTACGATCGCATCGATCAAGTTGAAGAAAGCGTCTCAGCCTATATTCATCTAACGCGTGAAATCGCTCAAAATCAAGCTCAAGAGGCCGACCGTCTCATCGCTCAAGGTGAGAAAAAGCCCTTGTTGGGTGTGCCCGTCGCCTTAAAAGATTTGATCTGCGCGCAAGGCACTCGCACGACCTGTGGCTCGAAAATATTGAACGATTTTGTTTCGCCTTATGACGCGACTGTTGTTCGCAAGTTGAAAGAAGCGGGTGCCGTCCTCATAGGTAAAACCAACATGGATGAGTTTGGGATGGGGTCTTCTACCGAAAACTCCTGGCATGCTATCAGCAAAAATCCCTGGAGTCTGGAGCGAACGCCGGGTGGTTCCAGCGGTGGCAGTGCCGTTGCTGTATCGGCGAACGAATGCATTGCCGCACTGGGTTCCGATACAGGTGGCTCGATTCGACAACCCGCTTCGTTTTGTGGCATCACCGGGCTCAAACCTACTTACGGGCGAGTTTCGCGTTTCGGTTTGATTGCCTATGCATCGTCGCTGGATCAAATCGGCCCGATGGCTAAAACCGTAGCAGACACCGCGATCTTGTTGAATGTGATTTGTGGAAAGGACCCGAAAGACTCTACCTCGGCGGACATCGCTGTCCCGAATTTCAGTCAAGCTTTGCGAAAAGACTTGAAGGGAATGAAGGTAGGGTTGCCACGCGAATATTTCACCACGGGGCTGGATCCCGAAGTTGAAGAGAGTGTTCGAAGATCGGCTAAAACTCTTGAGTCGCTGGGGATGGAGATCGTGGAGGTTTCCCTACCTCATTTGGAATATGCGGTTGCTTGTTATTATATCGTTGCTTGTGCAGAGGCGAGTGCCAATCTTTCACGTTATGATGGAGTTAAATATGGCTATCGCTCTGAACATTCGGACACACTCATGGAGATGTATTCGAATACCAGGGAGGAGGGGTTTGGGAAAGAAGTCAAACGCCGTATTCTTCTGGGAACCTTTGTGCTCAGTTCTGGATACTACGATGCCTATTATTTGAAAGGGCAGAAAGTCCGCACGCTTATCAAAAACGATTTTGAAAATGCTTTCAAGCAATGCGATGTGATCGCCTCTCCCACAGCACCTGCACCGGCATTTAAATTCAACGAGAAAACGGGTGACCCCTTGCAGATGTATTTGTCCGACATCTATACGATCTCGGCGAACCTTGCAGGGATACCGGGAATGTCGATTCCTTGTGGGCAATCAGCCAGTGGCTTGCCCATCGGCCTGCAACTCATGGCACGTCAATTCGATGAAGAGACTCTCCTCCGCGTTGGCCATCAGTACCAACAAAATACCGATCATCATTTGAAATCCCCGCCCCTGTAGATCCCAGAATAGGCGTGTTGAATAACGCTTCGAATCCTAAAGGGAAAGTCTTCCCATAGCATCCACTGATTAAAGAACAGCCCTATATTTGAATCATATGCGCACCCGTCGATTGGAGCGTTGTGGCTGTCCATTGATGACAAGTCATCAAGATGACCTGTCTGGACTGTGCGAACTGATTCAATACAGCAATCACTTCTTTTGCGCGTTTGTCATCAAAATTGACAAACACATCGTCCATAATGATGGGTAAAGGTTCCGAGCGCGTTTCGTATTCTTCAATCAACCCCAAACGCATAGATAGATAAAGTTGTTCGCGGGCACCTCTGCTCATTTCCAAAAATCCTTTTTGCTTTCCGTCATTTGTTTTGATGAAGATGCCGTCCTGCTCTGCTGGTTTGAAGATGCCTGCATAACGATTGGCTGTTATTTGATCGAAGATAGTGGTGGCGGATTGGATGACACCGGGTTGCCGGGTTGTTTCGTAGATCGCCTTGGCTCCGCTTAGCATATGGAGTGCGATTTTGTGTGTGGCCCATTTTTTAGCGATGTCGTTCAAAGTCTGACGATCGCTTTCCCACTGGTTTTGTTGTGCAACGAGGGTATCGTCGCTAGCGATTTGCTCCATAGCTTGGTGGTTTTCGCCAATTTCTTGTAGGAGGCGGTCGCGGATTTCCTTCATTTCTTCCAGGTGCGCGATTGCCCGTTCGCACTCGGCCTGGGTTTCCGTTGGGTCTGTCTTGAGGAGGGTTTGAATGAAGGTTTCATAAGCAGAACCCATCCCAACGCGTAGCTGGATCTGTTTTTCCTGATTTGTAATTTTGTTTTTCAGTGCCGATCTTCTTTCCGCCCATTGATGTTTTTCGCGAAATTCGTTTTCATCTTTTACCGAAGCAGATTGTATGAAGCGAGCCAGTTCGTTCTCTTTATTTTCAAAATCCTGTTTTAGATTCGATATTTTTGATTGCTGATCGCTTTTTTGTTTCTTCAGTAAGAGAAGCTTTTGGCGAGACGTTTTGCTCTCTTCAAAACTTTTTGATAGAATTTCTATGCTGGCAGAAAGGTCGCGATTCGTAGAGAATTCAGGCAGTAGGGATGAAATGTCTTCAACTTTTTTCCTGATATCTTTCAGAGAGTCTTCCATTTCTTTGATTCTGTTTTCGAGTCGAGATCGATCACCAAGCATATTTCGTACTTCGTCCGCACGATCACCCATTTCCCGTGCTTTTAATGGAGGGAGATCGGGATCGAGTTTCTTTTTTCCCAGCCAAGACGTCCATTCTTCTTTCTTTTTTAAAAATTCTAAATCATCGGATTTGCATTTCGATTCATAATTTTTTTTAAGAGTGTCTTCTTTTTTAAAATCCTCTTCTTTCGTTCCCGAAAGGAATAAAAGAGTAGCCCCCATGCCCATCATGACCAAGGCAAAGCCAAGTAAAATATAATTGTCGATCCAGAATCCACAAAGAGCCATCACGCCGCCCAAACCAATCAGGCTATAAACAAAATATTTCAACCATTGTGGTGTGGCAGAGCCTTTAGACCTTTCCTCATCCCTGCGTTCGAGGTGAAGAGCCAGTTTGTTTCTGGACTCGGCACAGCTTTGGCGAAGGGATTCGAAGGCTTCATGAAACAGATCGACTTGATTGATCTCGGTGGAGGTGAGTTGAAATTGTACGGCGTCTTCTTCGGACCAATGAGGATCAATTTTGGAAATTCTTTCCTGGATTTTTTTGTTCAGATTTTCTCGGTCATTTTTCACCGTGGGCAAATCTTTGTTCGCAGACCGAACCTTCTCGGCACTCTGCTGTAAATAAATCAGGTCATGTTCATGTTCAAGAAGCGCAGGGCTTAGGGAGACGGCACTCATCTCGTGCTCCAAAGTATCCAGCGTGCTTTGCTCTTCTCGCAACCGGATCCTCAAGGCATTGCTTTCTTTTTTCAGAGTTTCCAAAGTGTTCAGTCCATCCTCGGGGAACGCGCTGGAATCTGGAAGGTTTGAGAGTTCTTTTTTGGAAGAAAACAACTCGGCTACAACGGGGTAAAGCTCATGACGCAATTGAAGTTGGCGAAGTTTTTTTTCACTGGTTTCAATTTCAGTGGCTTGTTGTTGACTTTTATTTTTAAGCTCTCCCTGTCGGGCAAAACGAGCGTCGTATTGCTCAATTTCTTTCCGGGTTTCTTTGATATTTTTTTGAGTTGCTTTCAGATTTTTCCCAAGGACATTTGCCTGAGGATTTGCCCCCCGGGGTTTGAACAAATCGTCACACAGTTTCTCCATATTTTTTTCGACAGCATTCAGCGAAACCGTTCCCAGTCCAAGCCCGGCTCCATAGATACGACTCTTTATGTCGTCCTCCTGTAATGACTGCATGCTTTGTAGTTCGTCGAGACTGAAGGCGTACACATTTTCGTACATTTCTTTGGTCGCAGAACCTAGCAAGTCTTCCAGCCCAAGAGTGTTTTTTGATTCTTTCCCCTTGCAGGATATTGTGACGGGACCGCCATTGGAACCTTGAACCCTGCCAATGTTCAGGTGTTCGCCTGATTTTAGTTCGCAGATCAATTGACCCGAGCAAGGTGCGCCGTTTGTGGGCTCGTATAGATTTTTTTTACTTGCCTTGGTTGGAAATCCAAATAGAATTCTTCGAATGAATTCGAGAAGAGAAGTTTTTCCAAATTCGTTAGGCCCGTATATGACGTTGATGCCAGGGCGGAACCCGGATATCCGTTTGTTAATGAGGATGCCGAAACCGTCTATGATTATTTCGCGAATCTGCATGG
>JAJDBG010000087.1 GCA_029261475.1 Nitrospinaceae bacterium | reverse complement strand
TTTTAAAGAACGGATTCTCAAAGAAGCGGCTCATGGGTTAGGACATACGTATGGCCTGGGACATTGCTCTGACCCGACCTGTGTGATGCATTATTCTAGTCACATTGAAGAGATTGACCAAAAAGGCAGGTCTTTTTGCTCGGAGGAGAAATCACGAATACGGGAAGATTGTGTTGTTAGGCACTGAGGTGACATATAGATTTTCTATTGGCAACGCAAAAATCTGAACCGCATCTTATTTTTTTACAACCCCAATCTCGGAGCCAAGCTATTTCTGTTCTTTAAAGTAGTGATCTGGGATTTTGCGGCTCGCCGATCCTTGCTCTTCCAAAAGGGGCCAAACGTTTCTTGACCCTCCTCCCATTCCTCCCTATACTCTCACAAACAAACCCTCGAAAAAGGGAGCCCTTACATCCGTAGAAACCTCATGCCCATGCTTCAGATTAAACTCCTCGGGGAGTTCAGCCTTGTCTATAATCAAGCGCTTACAGGGATCAACACAGCTCGTTTACAGTCCTTGATGGCCTATCTGCTCCTCCACCGCGAAGCCCCCCAATCCCGTCAGCACATGGCTTTCCTCTTCTGGCCGGATTCGCACGAAGGCCAGGCGCGGACGAACCTTCGCCAGTTGCTGCATCACCTTCGTCGATCCTTTCCACTTGTCGATCAATTTTTGGAGATCACAGCACAGTCGCTTCAGTGGCGCATCGATTCAAGCCATCACCTTGATGTCGCGGAATTCGATCGCCTGGCGAGTGAAGCCGATGGGGCAAACCCGGCTGCGGATCCATCGGGGACCGTATCTAAACTTGAGGATGCCATTGCACTTTACAGTGGTGATCTGTTGCCCAGCTGTTATGAGGATTGGATCCTTTCAGAGCGGGAACGCCTGCAGGGTCTTTTTTTGAGAATCCTCGAACGATTGATCAAGCTTTTAGAAGAACAGCGCCATTATAAAGCCGCTATTCAATACGCCGAACGCCTTCTTCAGCATGACCCCGTCCACGAGGCAGGCTATCTTCAATTGATGCGCCTGAATGCGCTGGTCGGTGAGCGCGCCAAGGCCCTTCGTGTCTATCATGCCTGTGAGACCGTTCTAAAAAGAGAATTTGACGTCTCGCCCAGCCCAGCGGTCCGAGACGCCTACGAAAGGCTGCTCAGTAAGGAGCCCTCCACTGCTACAAAGAAGCCTCAGGTTGGTCTTGTTGACGCCTTCCCGCTGGTCGGACGAACGAAAGAGTGGGAGAGGCTCCAATCCATTTGGCAAAAAAGTGTTCAAGGCGCCCCGCATTTTGTGTCGATCACAGGTGAAGCAGGCATTGGAAAAAGCCGCTTGGCTCAGGAACTGCGCGCGTGGGCCCGTCGACAAGGGATTGCCACGGCCTGGACCCGTTCATACGATGCAGAAGGCAACCTTGCCTATGCGTCGGCAGCGGATTGGCTACGCGCGCATACCCTTAACCCGGCGCTCAAAAAATTGGAACCCGTATGGCTCACGGAGGTGGCGCGACTCCTGCCGGAAATTCTAGCGGAACAGCCCGATCTTCCGCGACCTGGGCCTTTGACAGAAGATGCGCAGCGTCAAAGATTATTTGAAGCCCTCACCCGAACTGTCCTCCTACAAAACCAGCCCTTAATGCTTTTGATCGATGATATCCAATGGTGCGATCGGGAAACCCAGGAGTGGCTTCACTATCTTCTTCGTTTCGATCGGCATGCCCCACTCTTGATTGTCGCGACGATGCGCACAGGAGAGGCCCGAATTGAAGAATCGCTTAGCCGCTTATTCCTGGCGCTCCGCCGTTCCGAACAATTAAGCGAAATAAAGCTGACTCCTTTAAATGAAGCCGAAACACAAACACTGGCCCAACATTTGGAGGATCAAAACCCTGACCCGGCTTTGGAAGCACATCTCTATCAGGAAACAGAAGGCAATCCCTTGTTTGTCGTGGAATACATACGGGCCAGATTATCCCTCAAAGACAATCCGTCAAGCGCAGTTGATCTTGAAACGCTTCCGCCAAAGGTACAGGCCGTGATCCAGGCCCGCTTGGGACAGATTTCACCCCAGGCCAAAGAGTTGATCGGTATCGCTTCCGTCATCGGCAGGGCCTTCACAATGGAAGTGCTGGCAAAGGCAAGCGACAGTGCGGAGAACCTTCTGGTAGCCGCCTTGGATGAATTGTGGCAACGGCGCATGATCCGGGAACAGGGCGCGGAGGCCTATGACTTCAGCCACGACAAAATACGGGAGGTGGCCTACGCCGATATCAGCCCCATACGTCGGCGTTTCCTTCATCGCAGGGTGGCCCAAGCCTTGGAAAGCGTTTGTGCCAGAGACCTCGACGTCGTGAGTGCACAAGTGGCCGCCCATTATGAACGGGCACATTGTCCGGAACAGGCCATCCTTTATTACCAATGGGCCGCAGGGGTCACGCAACGCATCTATGCGAACGAGGATACCATCCGCCTATTCCAACGGGCCCTTTCACTCCTCGAAACACTTCCTGATAATCGAGAGCGGGCCGAACAGGAACTCGCGCTTCAAACATCGCTTGGCATCCCGCTTGTTGCAATAAAGGGATACGGGGCCTCAGAGGTTATGACGACATTGAGCCGGGCTCAGGCACTCTGCAAACAGATCGGGAGAGCGCCGAAACCACCTATTCTCCGAGCGTTGGCCATTGCCCACCTGGTCCGGGGACAGCTAGAGCAGGCCTGTGAACTCGGAGACCAGCTGCTTCACTTGGCCGAGGATTTGCAAAATGATATTTTACGTGTGGAAGCCCACTACGTTTTAGGGGTAAGTTTTTTTTGGATGGGGAAATTTTCCCGCGCCCGCGAAGCGCTGGAGCACGCGCTTTCCTTTTATCATCCCGATAAACACCATTCTCACGTGGCCTTGTATGCTCAGGATGCCGGGGTGATTTGCCTGAGCCGCCTGTCCTACCTTCTGTGGTATCTAGGCCATCCCGAACAAGCGCTTATAAAATCTAAGGAAGCCCTGGAGCTGGCCGAACAATTGGCCCACCCTTTCAGTCTCGCCTATGCGCTGAACTTCGCCACCTGGCTTCACCATGATTGTCGCGACGGACAGCGCGCACGTGCACTTGCAGAAAAGGCCACCGCCCTCTCAAGTGAACAGCGGCTCGGATTTCTGAAACCGATGGGAGAGATCTTCCGGGGGTTTTACCTGTCAAAAGAGGGTGAAATTGAGCGGGGCATCACCATAATACGTGAGGCGCTGGCGGAGTACGAGGCCACAGAGCAGCATCTTTATCGGCCTTATGCGCTGTCTCTTCTCGCCCAAATATACAGTAATGCAAGGGAGTACGAACCTGCGCGTGCGGCACTGGATGAGGCCCTATCCCTGGCAAATCGTTCAGGCTTGCATTTTTGGGATGCGGAACTTTACCGACTAAAAGGCGAAATCCTCCTTCAGCACAATCAGAAAGACGATGCTGAAGCAGAGGCACTCTTCCAAGAGGCATTGAAGATTTCGCAGAAACAAGGGGCGATTGCCCTTGGACTTCGAGCAGCAATCAACCTAGGGCGTCTGTGGCTTCCGATGAAGTCCAGTAAAAAGAATGCGCAGGCTGCAGAGATGCTCACAAAGCAAATCGCTTTATTTGCCGAAGGATTTGAAACCGAAGACCTCAAAGCGGCCAGGACCCTTCTGAAAAAAATATCCAAAAAGTAAGGCTTTACCGTCTTTTCCCCATCCGCTTGTCCTCCCTAGAATGCCAAGAACGCTTTTTCTCTCAAATATTTTTCGACAGAACGCTTCGCGGAACGCTTCAAGAACGCCCCATCTCTATACTCACATCCAGAGGCGGATGAAAGCCCCTTTCACAAACGGAGCGAAACGATTCATAAGGGCCGATTTGGCCGATATGAACCTTAAAAAAAGGAGTAAAATGACGATGACAAGCACCACTTTCGATGCAATCAAATACAAGGAAACGACAAAAGACCAGTGGCAAGCTTCTGCACAAGCCTGGCATCAATGGGGTCCCCTACTTTCCACTTGGCTGGGCTCGGCAACAGATATCATGCTGGATATGGCTGACGCGACACTTGGTCACCGCATTCTCGATGTCGCCGCAGGCGCAGGAGGGCAAAGCCTGGTCGCGGCACATCGGGTCGGTCCGACGGGTTCTGTATTGGCCACGGATATTTCGGACAAAATCCTTGAGTTTGCCGCCGCAGACGCCCGGCAGGCAGGACTGGCGAACATCGAAACGCGCGTACTGGACGGAGAAGGACTCGAAACGCTGAATCCGGAATCCTTTGACCTTGTGATCTCACGGGTCGGACTGATCTATTTCCCGGACCAGCAAAAGGCGCTACGGGGAATGCATCGGGTATTGAAGCCCGGCGGCAGGGTGGCGAGCATCGTTTATTCGACCGCAGAGCACAATGGATTTTTCTCCGTGCCGGTCTCCATTATCCGCCGCCGCGCAGAGCTGCCGCCGCCATTACCCGGCCAGCCTGGACCTTTCAGCCTGGGTTCCCCCGGGGTGCTTGAAGCCGCTTACCGCAAGGCTGGGTTTCGCGATATCCGGACGCATGTGATCTCTGCGCCCTTACGTTTATCTTCGGCGTCCGAATGTCTCCGCTTCGAGCAAGAATCCTTCGGCGCCCTGCATCAAATGTTGTCTGGTTTAGGCAAGGCCGAATGCGATGAGGCCTGGCGCGAAATAGAGCAGGCATTTAAAAAGTTTGAGAATGAAAAGGGTTTTGAAGGCCCCTGTGAACTGGTTGTTGCGGTCGGGACGAAGTGAGGAATGTGCGATAGAGGATCTACGATAGAACCTGCTAGAATCCAGGAACCTGATTAAATCTTGAAGGAGGAATACGATGAAAAATGTAAGTGCAGATGCAATCAATGCCTTAAAGGCACAATGTCGAGGGGAAGTGCTCCTTCGGGACGATGCGGGTTACGAAGCCGCGCGTCAGATCTGGAATGGGATGTTTGACCGCTTACCCGGCATCATCGTCCGCTGCGTGGGCACTGGGGATGTGATCAAGGCCGTGAACTTCGGGCGCGATCACGAGCTCCTGATCTCGGTCAAGGGAGGGGGGCATAACTCGGCCGGAAATGCGGTCTGTGACGATGGCCTGATGATCGACCTGTCTCTCATGCGCCGTGTCAACGTGGATCCAAAGAAGAAGACCCTGCGGGTTGACGGCGGTGCGCTTCTGGGCGACATGGACGACGAAAGCCAGCTTTACGGACTGGCCGTATCGGGTGGAGGCATTATTTCGCACACCGGCGTGGGCGGCCTGACGCTGGGGGGCGGCTTCGGGTGGATTAGCCGCAAGCACGGGCTGGCCATCGACAACCTCATCTCGGCGGAGGTGGTCACTTCGGACGGGAAGCTGCTGACCGCAAGTGCCGGCGAGAATCCCGAGCTCTTCTGGGGCCTCCGGGGCGGAGGAGGCAACTTCGGCATCGTGACCTCTTTCGTGTTCAAATGTGTGGCCATCGGGCCCGAGGTTTATTCGGGACTGATCGTCAAAAAGTTTGAAGATGCGAAGGAATACATCAAATTTCATCGCGACTACGTCCGAACCCTGCCGGATGACATGACGGTTTGGATGGTGGTTCGGCACGCGCCGCCCCTTCCGTTTTTACCGAACGAAGTCCACGGAAAGATGGTCGTGGTGGTCCCCTTTGTGTGGCTCGGAAACGAGGCGGAAGGGAAGGCCTTCATCAAGCCCATTCAGGAAGCCACGCCGTCACATGGTGAGGCCTTCGGCATGAACCCCTGGGTGGGATGGCAGTCCGGCTTTGACGGCCTCGTCGGACACGGTGCGCGAAACTATTGGAAATCGCATCACATCAAAGGACTCTCCGACGATTGTATCGATAAAATTATTGCCTTCGGCGACACAATGCCTTCACCCGAATGTGAGATTTTCATCCCGCATATGGAGGGAGCGCCGAGCCACGTACCGGCCGATGAAACGGCCTTTTCGTACCGTGAGACGCCCTTCGTGCTCAACATCCATACCCGATGGCAAAACCCTTCCGACGATAAGAGGTGCATCGCCTGGGCGCGTGACTTCCACGCCGCCACAGAACCCTTTGCCAAAGGAGTCTATGTCAATTTTTTAAGCGAAGAAGGGGAAGGTCGTGTCAAGGAAGCGTATACAGAAGCCGTTTGGGAGCGTCTGGTTCAGGTCAAACAGAAGTACGATCCACAAAACCTCTTCCGCATGAACCAGAACATCAAGCCTTAAACGAAAAGGGAACACCGCAGAGCATATTAATTATTGGGACTGGCATATATGATTGTAAACCCTATTCCAGTCCCAAGCTAAACGGTCTTATCGCAAGATGATCTTTAGGTAAAATACGGTTCGGATAGGAGAATATATGTTAGATCCTTGCTGCTTAAAGGGAAGCCAGGGTTTCGACAACCCAACCTATCTTTAGCAAATCAGAATATTAGAAGTGGAGATCAATAATGCGCCCTAAGTCTTCAATACGGACTGACATCTATGCTACCCGCTCGACGTTTTCTTAAAGGAACCATGGGAACAAGCAATGGAACAGATCCAAACCTGTCTTTAATTAGGGCTTGCTGAAAAACACTTAAGTTTTTGATTTCAAAAGAAAACTTGATAAATTAGAATGGCGGAAGTGCAAAGAAAGGAAAAGCCCATAACCCCCTAAAAAGCGTGCACCCGGAGATCTTATGTATCGAAAAAAAGACCCGAACCAGTTGGCCTTTGAGGATTTTTATCTGCCCTTTGGCGGAAAACTCCGCAGTGATAATCGATGGGTCATGCTATCGAAGCAGATCCCCTGGTCTGCGGTCGAAAAAGAATACATCGTTCATTTCTCGGAAGACGACCTGGGCTCACCGGCCAAGGCCTCAAGAATAGCCTTTGGGGCATTGATCATCAAAGAACAGCTTGGGATAACTGATCGAGAAGTGGTTCAACAGGTTCGTGAGAATCACTTCCTTCAATACTTTCTCGGTCTGTCTTCGTATCAAGATACAGCCCCGTTTCACGATTCGATGCTGACGCATTTCAGAAAGCGCTTTGGGCAAGAAGCCCTCGAAAAAATAAACGAAAGCATCGCCCTGAAATCGAAAGAAGCGGAAGAAAGCAGGGAAACCCTCGAAGAGACATCGCCGGATGAAGAAGAACCTCCACCAAAGGGCAAGCTGATTGTAGATGCCACCTGTACCCCGGCCGACATCAAATATCCCACCGACTTAAACCTGCTCAATGAAGCCCGAGAGAAGACTGAAACATTCATCGACCGGATGCATGGCTTCCGAGTGAGTCCGAATAAAAAGCCGCGCACCTACCGTCAAAAAGCGAGAAAGGCCTATCTTCTGGTTTCAAAGGCAAGGGCACCGGGCAGGAAAAAGATGAGAAAGGGCATTGGGCAACAACTGCGCTACTTGAAACGCAATCTGTCATCGATCACCCAAATGGCCGAAGAAGGGCTTCTGGTCCATTTGGAGAAGAATCAATACCGACAGCTTCTCATCATCACAGAACTGTATCGTCAGCAAGCCAGTATGCACCGATTGAAAGTCCATCGCAGCCCTGACCGGATCGTGAGCATCGCACAGCCGCATGTTCGTCCCATCGTCCGAGGCAAAGCTTCTGCCAAGGTCGAGTTTGGCGCGAAAATATCTTTGAGTCTTGTTGAGGGCATCAGTTTTGTGGATCGGATCAGCTGGGATGCCTACAACGAATCAGAAGATTTAAAGGATCAAATCGAGCGCTATCGAACGCGATTCGGGCATTATCCGGCTTCAGTCCACGCGGACAAGATATACAGAACACGAGAGAACCGAAGTTACTTAAAGACAACGGCATTCGTTTGTCTGGGCAGCCCTTGGGTCGCACTAAAAAAGAAACTGAACAGAACCGCAACGCATTGAAGCAGGAAAAGGCTCTTCACAGAAGAGATGAAA
>JAJDBG010000086.1 GCA_029261475.1 Nitrospinaceae bacterium | reverse complement strand
CGTTACATCAGATTGTTTACCTCTTGATATTGTACCTCCGGCCTGTAGCCATTGGTCTATTCCTCCATCCAATAGCGATACATTAGAGAAACCGTAAAATTCAAGCATCCAGTAAACCCTGCCATCTATACGCCAAGGATCAGTGGGGTTTCCGTAAATGACAATAATTTTATGCTTATCAATGCCCAATGCGCTTAATTTTTGAGCAATTAGAGCTTTGTTTTTAATGAGGATACCAGGGACACCGTCTTTTTCCGTGAAATCTTGCCAGTCTGAAAGTTTTACAGCATCGGGAATATGCCCTAGATAATATTTCCAGGAAGAGCGGGTGTCTATGATCACTCGCTTATTTGCAGGTATTTTTGCTAATTGCTGAGATGAGATAAAATCATTGTGAGAACCCTCTGCATATGCGAAATTATGGGCCTGAAATAATATACAAGCCAGACCCCAAAAGAGGAGGGTGGAAAATTTGTTTTTTCTTGACAAATATGCGAAGCCGCTAGTAAGATCAATCTTCATTTTCGCTTAGAATCCTGTAGGCTTTAAGGATTATACAGCCTGAAATTTTTCTTAAAGGCTCTATATCATCTGGAGCTGTAAACACTTGGATTTTAGTGAATCTGAAAGTGAGTCAACCCTTCGTTTTTGTTTTTAAATTTTATGACCGAATTGGACTGGCTAAAAGCCTTTCTCATTCAAGGATATAGAATATAATACAACGGGGAAAAAATCACGCTTATTTGACGTGGAAAATTCTTGGGCTTGGTGCCTGAGTTCTTAAATAGTATTCAGAATATAAATAAACCAAAAAATAATTTACAAAGGTTGATTGGGAGGAATGTATGACCGAAAGTAATGACGGAAAAGAGAACGAAGAGGGTAAGACGGAGAAAAGTTCCGAGGAGCGTCTGGAAGAAATAAAAAAGGAAGAAAAAGAAGACGCTAGTTCCTATTACGCTCAAGGTGATTCTGGTGAAGAAGAGGACCTCAAGGCGGAATATGACAAACCTCTTCCTGATGTAGATAAGGGAGCAGAAGACCTCAGTATGTTTAAGGCGATTGCCTTCTTGGGCTTTGGTCTTCTAGGTATTGGTATTCTTTTCGTCTTGTTTTTCATCCGTGATCTAGATGATCGACTGGTGAAAGCAGATTCTAAGGTCAACGAAGTCGATTCCTCAGTCAAAACATTTGGTGCCAGCGTGTCAGCCATGGAAGGTTCTGTGAAAGGTATCGGAACCAAGGTTGAAGAGGTGGGTGCTTCTGTAAGTGAACTGAACGATAAGTTCGATCCTCTCAAGAAAGAAATCGATGCTAAATTTGACCGAGTTAGTAGTGATGTAGATCGAATCAAAACTAAAGTAGGGAACTACGAACGTTCTATGGCAATCATGGAATTGAAGCGTGCTTTAGTTACTGTCAGCGATCTTTCGATGGGCGACTCTGCAGATGTGAAAGCCAAGTCTAATAAAATTGCCGAGAGCATTGAGTCGTTGTTGAGCGATTTTGGTGTTTCAGCTGGAACCACTGGGACAGTAGATGTTCGAGAAGACGAAAGTGATCTGGACACCTCCTCTAGTGAAGCTGCTGAAGAAGAGCATGCAAGCGATGACTCTGAAAAGCACGCAAGTGATGGCGAATCTGAAGATGAAGGCGAAGAATCTGAAGATGGTGATGCTGAAGAAGATGGTGAATCAGAAGACGGCGAAGCTGAAGACGGTGAAGCCACTGAAGAGCATGCAAGCGAAGCGACTGAAGAGCATGCAAGCGAAGCTTCTGATGAGCATGCAAGCGAAGCCACTGAAGAACATGCAAGCGAAGCCACTGAAGAACATGCAAGCGAAGCTTCTGAAGATGGCGAAGATGAGGGCGACGAGGGCGACGAAGACGAAGATGAAGACGATGATCTCTAGTCGTCTCTATTTTGGTATGAAAGCTTAAATTGTTTAGCGTATAATGGTCGAAGCGTCCCCTTCAACACTGAGGGGGACGATTTCCGTTTATATAACCCCAAGTATAAGACAAATTAATGCCTGCAATTAAAATCATCCTAACACTTCTTTTTCTAATTATAGTTAGCGCTTTAGCGTTGGAAAATCTTGGTAAGATGGAAATCCACTATTATGATTTTCAACTCCAGGTTCATTCCTTTCACATCACTGTGATCAACGGAATTTTGGCTGCTTTTGGAGTTGGGTTCTTTCTTGCCTGGTTATTTGGAAAAGTAGAAAAGGTAAAGTTATCGAGTGCAAATATGTGCCTGAGCAGGACGGTGCGATCGCTTGAGAAAGAAGTTGCACATTTAAAGACGTCTCCCCCTGCAAAACTCGCCATTAAAGAAACAGAAAAGATAGCTAGCTGATTGGAGGTGTTTGTAACCGATTTCTAGCTGGAGGGCATTTGTTGGCTGATGCAGTGAACTCCACCCAGGCCAGCAATTAGATCTGTAGATGAAATCAGCGTATTTTCCCGATTAGGGAATAATGGTTGTTAGATGTTTGCTACAAACTTGTCTTTCTCCCCGCCATAAGCCGGTAGCAATACCGTTTGATTCCCAATATAAAAATTAGCATAGCTCGCTGGCAGTCGAACCCCCTGATCTATAACCGGATCGGGCATAGGAATAGGGATGACGGTCAAAGGATTTCCCTCCAAATCGGTCACCTGCTCCAAGGTTTCACGGTTTTTTGCAAGTTCTTCATGATTGGGGTCGGCAGGATTTTCTTCTACCACGCAGACAACTGTAGAGGGCGAAACAAAGCGGGCCAGATTGTCGATATGCCCATCGGTATCGTCTCCTTCCAGAAAACCACCCTCCAACCAAATGGTTTTAGATACTCCCAGATAATCCTTTAAATAACGTTCCATTTCCTCTTGTGTCACCTTGCCATTTCGGCTTTCATTGAGCAGGCAAGAACGTGTTGTCAAGCAAAGGCCTTGACCGTTCACCTCGATGGCTCCGCCCTCAAGAACAATCCCCGGTTTGAATTGCTGAATCGACAAGGCAGAAGCAATGTGATCGTTCACCTTGTCATCTAGATTCCAGGGATATTTCCCGCCCCAGGAATTGAATCCCCAGTTATTGAAAGCCAATTCCTTTTTGCCAGATACTTCGCGGACGATGAAATTGGGACCGTAGTCTCGTATCCAGGAATCATTGTGGGCGATGATATGGAGTTTGATTTGTGCTGAGGAAAGTTGTCTCTCCGCCAAAAGCTGACGAGCTTTATCGCGTCCAGAAAAATCATTGACCAGAATATGAACCGTTTCTTCCATGCAGAGAGCCTGCGCGATATCCAGATATACAGATTCTATATCTGCCAGATTTTTGCCAGGCCATGTTTCAGGGTTATGCGGCCATGCCAGCCAAATACCCGATTGAGGTTCCCACTCCGCAGGCATACGGTAGCCGAGTTTAACAGGCTTATTTTTCATCGTCATAAAGTTTCAGAATATTAGAATAGGCGTCCACCCGGCGGTCGCGCAGAAAAGGCCAGTTTCGTCGAGTTTCTTCAATGAGGTTCAAATCACAATCGGCCAAGAGAATGTCATCTTTGTCATTGGGACTTTGCTCAATGACAGCTCCAAAGGGATCGCATAAAAAAGAATTGCCCCAAAATTGTAAAGCACCCTCCCGACCAACGCGGTTTACCGATGCGACAAAGACACCATTGCTGATTGCGTGGCCCCTTTGCACCGTCTGCCAGGCTTCTCTTTGACGAGTTGCAAATTGCGCATCACAATCCTGAAACCCGATAGCCGTGGGGTAAAACATGATTTGAGCACCCGTGAGAGCCGTCAAACGTGCCGCTTCCGGGAACCATTGGTCCCAGCAGATGAGAACCCCAATGCGCCCGTATTTAGTATCAAAACTACGGAAGCCGAGATCGCCCGGAGTGAAATAAAATTTCTCGTAAAAACAAGGATCGTCAGGAATATGCATTTTCCTGTAAGTGCCCGCGATCGAACCATCGGCGTCGATGACCACAGCCGAATTGTGATAGAGACCCTCAGCCCTTTTTTCAAAAACAGGGATCACCATCACCACATCATTCTTCAAGGCGAATGCCTGAAACGCTTCCGTGGACGGACCCGGTATCGTCTCCGCTAGATCAAAGAGCGAACTGTCCTCCGTCTGACAGAAGTAGAGTGAACGATACATTTCAGGCAGACAAATAATCTGCGCGCCTCGCTCCACTGCAAGAGCGGCAGAGTCCAGGGCCGTTTGCAGGTTCATTTTGGTGTCAGAAACACAGACCGACTGAATCAATCCCAGCCGCACATTGTTGGGTGAAGAAGACATAAGTTAAAGGGAATAAAAATTCCAAGGATGAGGTTAAAATGCACTAAAGGCATTGCCCTAAAAGTGATGTGAGTATAAGGAAAGTTCAGATATTTAACAATTGAGAAAATGATAGGGGGCTTGGAGAATTCAATTCACTCCGTACAAGGACTTATTTTTTACTTTCAATAATTTAAAGGAAAATTGAATACGGAAAAAGTAAATTTTTTAATTTGAAAGTGTTAAATGTATTATAATTTTTTTTTGAAACTATATTTCAAACAAGGAGGACTCTTTGTGGTAATTACTGATAAATGGATGATTCGCGGCAAAGAATTTTCAAATTGTAATTGTGCTTTTGGGTGTCCGTGTCAATTCAATGCGGCTTCCACACATGGATTTTGTGAGGCCATTGGTAGTGTGTTGATTGAAGAAGGCTATTTCAACGACACACCTCTGGACGGTCTTTGCTTTGTCACGATCTATAAATGGCCCGGTGAGATCAGCGAGGGCAATGGACAGCAACAAATCATCATAGATGAGAGAGCCAATCCTGATCAGCGTGAGGCACTTAAGAAAATTGCTTATGGTGAATCGACTGCTCCGGGAACAACACATTTTTATGTTTTCAGTAGCACCGTGTCGGATATCCACGAAACACTTTACGCGCCTATTCAAATGAGTATTGACGTTGATGCTCGGAAAGGGCATACCGGAATCGACAATTTGGTGCACTCGGTAGGGACTCCTATGATAGATCCGCATAGCAACCAGGAAACCCGCAGACAAATTCACATTCCCGATGGTTTCGAATTCACCTATGCGGAGTTGGGGGAGGGCAGTTCAAAAGTAAATGCCCATATTGATCTGGATCTCAACGGGAGTTACGGTCAATTCAATATTTTGCACATGAATCAGGATGGCGTCATCCGTTAGAAAATCAAGTATCAAATAATGCAACTCATCAAAACCATGCCAAAGCGCGATTCTCTGGCCATTGGAATTTCGCTGGGAGGGATAACGCTGTTGTCCTGGCTTTATTTGTTTTCAATGGCTGACGATATGGGGATGTCCAAAAGTGGAAGCATGATGCAAATCCCCACTTGGTCTGCTGGCTATTTTGGGATGATGTTCTTGATGTGGGCCATTATGATGGTTGGCATGATGCTTCCATCGGTCACACCCACCGTATTGATCTATTCTGCTATTGCCAGAAAATCGGCTAGCGCAGGCACCCCGATTGCGCCCATCAGCGCATTTGTATCTGGCTATCTTGTGATGTGGATTGTCTTCAGCCTGATAGCGACCACTGCGCAATGGGGATTGGATCGAGCCGCGCTTTTATCACCTATGATGGTTTCAAACAGTGCTGGTCTGGGTGCTTTTTTGATGATCACAGCAGGCGTATACCAATGGCTCCCCATAAAAGATAAGTGTCTTCAGCAATGCAGGTCCCCAGCGGAATTTATCTCAAGACACTGGCGCAAAGGCAGAGTCGGTGCATTTCAGATGGGGCTTTCTCATGGAGTTTTTTGTCTCGGATGTTGCTGGTTGTTGATGAGTCTGCTGTTTGTAGGCGGAGTCATGAATTTATTGTGGATAGCGACAATCACTTTGTTTGTTTTGTTTGAGAAAATATTGCCGCTTGGCAAATTAGGTGGACGCTTGGTCGGCATAGGCATGATAGCAACAGGTGCAAGTTTTGTATGGGGATGGTGGGTTGCATAATGATTTTGAGGTTAGTTTGAGCGTGAGAAGGAAAAACCGATGAACCCTATCTTTAATAGTCTTATGTAGAGCTAGAGTTTTTATAAAGCATTTGTTTCTATTTTAGGCGAGACGAGGGTTCTAGGTTTAATTAAATTGTTTCGTTTGCCTAATTGTGCTAGAAATTATTAGGAAGGGTGTCTTCGGTAAACAACCGAGGATGTGCCCTGTATTATTATATGATTCGCCCCTCAATGAATGATTTTCATTTGCGGGGCTTTCTCTGTTTACTTTCCCTTGATGGGCAGAAGTAGGCCAATAGAATTAGAGGCTAATGTGTGGGTTAAAAAAGCATTTAGGGATTATTACAAGCCCAAGTTGAGGCGAGAACTCAAGCGCGATCCTACTCCCGAAGAGATGGACAGTCGTTTTGAAGAAATATATGCGAATGTGAACTGCGTCCTTTTGGTGGGAATTTATGAGGGAGTCGTCATCTCTTTTCATGAAATCGCCCAATTCACTTTGGAGGAGTTTAAGCAATTTCGTGATCGGCCTGAGGAGTATTTGAAAGAGCGTTTTGGTGGCGGCAATTACAAGTTAAACTTTTTTGAAGGGCCCTCCTTTATTGTTTGTGTTAATTTCAAACCCAAGGGAGAACCGAAGTGGGAGCATTTGTTAAAATCCCCACCCGCCCAAGTGGCGCGTAAAAACTCGTAGTGCTGTTGATTTTCATATTAGATGTACCTTCCTGCAATAGCTTTCCCAATTTCCGGTTGTAAATGAATCAATTGAATGAAAGAAGTAATGTGATCGAATCCGCTGTGGACTCCCTGTGGGATTGGTTGAAAAGCCCTAAAAGCGGAGTTGCTCGGGCCGAGGGTTTGCCTGGTTCGTCGAAAGCGTTCCTACTTGCGCAAATTAAAAAAAGGCATTCCGGTCCGGTTTGCATCATTTCGTCTGCTTTCAATTCTGCTGAGATTTTGTATGGCGATTTGAAATATTTTGAGCGTGTCGTTAAATCTGGCGTGGCTCCGGTATTTTTCCCGTCTTGGGAAATCTTGCCTTATGAGAATATTTCGCCATTGAAGGAAACGGAGGGCGAACGACTCTCGGTTTTGTCGCATTGTCTGGATCAAAAGGACTTATTTTTGGTCACATCGCTGACCGCATATTTGCAGGCAATTATTCCACCAAAAGATTTGGCATCTCAGCAATTCCCATTGGCGAAAGGCGATTGTCTGGAGCGCGAATTGCTGGAAACATGTCTGGCGGATAATGGTTACAATAGAGTTTCAATTGTCGAAGTGAAGGGTGATTTCAGTGTGCGAGGCGATATTGTGGATTTTTATATGCCCTCTGCACATGCGCCTCACCGAGTTGAGTTTTTTGGCGATGAAATCGAAGCGATTCGGCAATTCGACGGAGTGACCCAGGTGTCCATACATGAAGTGGATAACGTTTCTCTATTGCCCGTCAAGGAAATTTGCCCCTCAGAGGCTCAGGTCAATCGTGCGGTAGAGCAACTGCTTGCCAAGGCTCAGAGCCAGAAGTCTGATGATCGCCATGTCAAAGAGACCATTGAGCAGATCACGCAGTTGAGAATGTTTTCGGGGATGGAGCGTTACCTGCCTTTTTACTACGATCAAAAGTCGTTTTTGATGGATTATTTACCCGAGAACACATTGCTGGTCATTGACGAAGAAGACGCAGTGCTTGAAAAAATGGACTCATTCAGTCACTTGGCAGAAGAGGAGTTTGCTTTGGGAATGGAGCGTGGAGATACATTGCCTCTCGTCGATGATTTTTTTATGGGCCGGGACGAATTCTTTTCCCGGCAGAAGGAGCGCAAAATTTTGTTCCTGAATTCACTGAAGATGAACAGTGAGCCTGAAACCTTTCATTTCAACGTTTCACTCAATCCACCATTCCGGGGGCAATTTGAAAACCTTGTCGAGCAGGCGGTTCGCTGGGAGGGTGAAGAACGAAAAATCATCACCGTCGCACCCACGAAAGGGCAAGCAAAAAGGCTTCAGGAATTGCAGGACGAATACCGTTTGAGTTACGACGTCGATCAAGGTGTTTTGAGCATGGGTTTTGAGTTCCCCGAGTTTGCTACCGTTTTTATTGCCGAACATGAAATTTTTGGAAGGGGCTATAAGGCACCTGCGCGGCGGAAACCGAAGTCACAAAGTTTTCAGAGAGGATTCAAAGATTTAAAATCGGGAGATTATCTGGTTCATGTTGATTATGGAATCGGACAGTACATGGGAACCCGTGAACTGACAACGGATTTCAGTGGCGGTGAATTTTTGGAATTGTTGTTTGCTGATAAGGAACGCCTCTACGTTCCAATGGAAGGCCTGGGATTGCTACAAAAGTATGTCGGAGCAGGAGAGGGGACACCACCTTTGAGCAAGTTGGGCGGCGTTGCCTGGAAACGACAGACGGGTAAGATCAAAAAAGCTTTGCAGGAGATGGCAGGAGATTTGTTGAAGCTCTATGCGGTTCGAGAATTAGCGGAAGGGCATGCTTATCGGCCCAACGCTATCCCTATGCAAGAATTTGCCGACTCTTTTGAATACGTGGAAACGGAAGATCAGTTGAAGGCGATAGAAGATATTGAGGAAGATCTTGAAAAAGAAAAACCGATGGACCGACTCGTCTGCGGTGATGTGGGTTACGGAAAAACAGAGGTGGCCATGCGTGCGGCCTTCAAAGTTGCATTCGAGAAAAAACAGGTTGCGGTTCTAGTCCCAACAACGTTGCTGGCGCAACAGCATTTCAAGACATTTCTAGAGCGTTTTAAAAATGTCGGCTTGAACATTGCGAGCTTGTCCCGCTTTGTTTCTGCTAAAGAGCAGAAGCTGGTTTTAAAAGGACTCAAAAATGGAGAAGTCGATATCCTCATTGGAACGCACCGCATTTTATCGAAAGATGTTGAGTTTGCCGACCTCGGCTTAGTCATCATTGACGAAGAGCAGCGCTTTGGCGTCAAGCATAAGGAAAAACTAAAAAAACTACGATCTTCAGCAGATATCCTGACTTTAACGGCGACTCCTATTCCTAGAACACTGCATTTTTCACTCATGGGAGTGCGGGATTTGAGCGTTATAGAAACTCCACCCCGGGATCGTATGGCGATCAAAACCTACATTCGTAAATTCGATGAACAGGTGATAAAGGAAGCCATTGAACGGGAAATGGATCGACAGGGGCAGGTTTTTTTCGTTCACAATAAAGTTCACAGCATTCATTCCGTTGCAGAAATGATTCGCAGGATAGTCCCAAAGGCTCGTATCGGGATCGGTCACGGTCAAATGCCAGAGAAGCAATTGGAAAATGTGATGCGCATGTTCATCGATAAAGAGATCGATATTTTATTGTGTACGACGATTGTAGAGTCGGGCCTGGATATCCCCGCGGCCAATACGATCATCATCAACCGTTCGGATCAGTTTGGTTTGGCGCAATTGTATCAATTGCGAGGCAGGGTTGGGCGTTACAGACACCAGGCTTATGCTTATTTGTTGATACCCGGTGCCATGGCCATCTCAACAGAGGCACGCCAAAGGATCACCGCGATTCAAGAGTTGAATGAATTGGGCGCAGGATTTCAACTGGCCGCTCGTGATATGGAAATTCGTGGTGTCGGGAATATGTTGGGGCACAAACAGTCGGGACATATTTCTTCAATTGGTTTTGACATGTACTGCAAGCTGATGGATGAGACCGTGAAAGAGATTCACGGTCAGGAAATTGATACGGCGTTTGAGCCGGAAGTGGATTTGATGATAAAAGGGTTTATTCCAAAAGACTATATTCCCGATTTGAACCAGCGTTTGGAAGTATACCGTCGGATTCAATTGATGGGTGAGGTCAGGGAATGTGAGGATATGGAAAAGGAGTTGGCGGATCGTTATGGTCCTGTTCCGTCGGATGTGAAAAAACTTCTTGGCGTGATTGCCGTCAAGGCGGTCTGTAGAAAAATAAAGATTTCAAAAATTGAATTGAAAGGCCCCAAAGCGATCCTGCATTTTCTAGATGACGTTCAAATAGATATTGGAAAGCTGACCGAAAACCTTGACAGTCGTTTATCCTTTATTTCTGAATTTAAAATGGGAGTGGGGCTGGATCGTATCACTTGGCAGGATGACTTGGAAACAGTGCAAAGATGTTTACAGCAATTAACAGGTGTGATCGATGCGATGTAAAATGATAGAAAAATTCTCATTGCGCAACTTGTCTTTTTATTTCAGTATCCTTCTGCTTGTTTTCCTTGTTTCATGCGAGAGAAGTTCTTCGCAAGATTCAAAAATCGACGATTCTTCTCAATTGGTAAAAATCAATGGGACAAAGGTAACGGTCGGACAGTTAAAAAAGAAAGTTCTAACGTTGAAGAGAAAATTCCATTTGAAAAATAAAGAACCCACTCCTGAAGAAAATCAGGTTTTGAATGTGCAGGCTATGAACGAGCTGATTAAGAATGAGTTGTTTCGTCAGGAAATATCGAAAGCGGGGCTTTCACTTTCCCCAGAAGAACTGGAAAAGGATCTTCTGGAAGAGACCAATGGCTACAGCGAAAAGGCATTTTCAGAGTATATAGAATCATCTGGTTTATCGCGTAAGGATTGGGAAAACAATTTGAAATTCAACTTGTTAACAAATAAATTGATTCTATTGAGGGTCAATAGTAAAGTGAAGGTAGATGACGAGCAGTTGCGTTCCTATTTTGAGTCGAATGGAAGTGAGTTCTCCACGAAAGAGCAGGTCCGAGCACTTCATATAATGGTCAAAACTGAAAGAGAAGCTCAAGATATTCAAAATAAACTCAAATCCAAAGGAAATAAATTTTCAGATCTGGCGCGACGATACTCTGTAGCACCCGAAGGTGCGATTGGTGGCGATTTGGGTTATTTTGAAGCAGGGCAAATGTTGGAAGAGTTTGACTCTGTCTTCAAACTCAAAAAGGGTAAAACGAGCGAAATCATCAAAACTCCATACGGTTATCATCTATTTAAGGTTGTGGATAAAAAAGAGGGACGGAAAATGACCTTCGAAGAATCCAGAACGGTGATCTCTAATCGACTCTTAGAAGAAAAACAAAACGCCGCTTTCAATAAATGGTTGAACGATTTGAAAGAACAGGCGGATATCCAAATATTTCATGAAAATTTTGCGCAAATTTTCTGACTGCATTTCAGCGGTTGCCTTTCTTTTTGCTTTGGGATTGCTGTTTGCTAATCCTTCGACTGCCATGGTTTTTGATCGGGTCGTTGCGAAGGTCAACAGTGATATCGTTACAATGAGTGCGGTTTACGAAAGAGAGCCATCGTATCGCCAATTATTAAGCCGGACAGGCGAAAAGATTCCTCCCCGTGATAAATTGCTGAAGGAGATTCTGGACATTATTATTGAGGAAAAACTACAGATCCAGCACGGTAAAAAACTAGGAATACAAGTCGATGAAGATCGTGTTGAAGATGCTCTGAATGACGTTAAAGAAGGCAACGGCATCAACGATGAACAATTGGAGATGATGCTAAAAAAAGAGGGCCGTAGTATTGAGCAGTATAAAGATCAAATTCGCAATCAGCTCATTATGGGGCAGGTTGCCCGGTATGAATTTGGGAGAAAATTAATTGTAAAAGATTCTCTGATCGAAAAGTATTATGAGCGAACAAAGAAAGATTATTGGGTTGCCAGTAAAATTCATGTTCGCCATATCTTGTTTATTTTGGACCAGGGTTTAACCGACCAGGAAATTGCGGTTAAGAAAAAAAGAGCCGAAATGGTTGTGAAAGAAATTCGGTCGGGAAAGCCTTTTGAAGAAATGGCTCGTCTTTATTCAGAAGATGTTTCTGCTTCTTCTGGCGGGGAAATTGGTGTTATCCAAAAAGGGCGAATGGTTGCAGAGTTTGAAAAGGCCGCATTTGCCATGAAAGAAGGCGATGTAAGCGATATTGTGAAAACCCAGTTTGGATATCATATTATTAAAGTAGATAAAGTTTTTCCCGGTCATGCAAAACCTCTGGACGATAAGCTGAAAGAAAAAATAAAGAATATAATTCTTAAAAAAGCGACCGAGAAAAAATACAAGGCTTGGGTTCAAAAGCTCAAAAAAGAAGCTTTTATTGAAATCACCTGGTTTGAAGATAAGTCCCCAAAACAGTCTGCTACTAAAGTAACGCAGAAAGGTGAAAGCAAATCTGAAAGCGGTAAAAAGCCTGCTCGTTCGAAAGCAAAGAAAAAAGCCTCAAAATGGAAAGCTGAAAGTGTTGAATCTTCACAATCGGCTTCAAGGAAAAGTGCTGTGTATAAAGGTGGCTTAGGGACGATTGAGAAAAAACTTCGCTATTATAAAAGGCTAAGAGATAGTAAAAAGATCTCTGAATCAAAATACCAGGAAAAGAAAAAAGAGTTATTGAATCAGCTTTAACCGCTATTGTCCTTCCCCCCTTCTCTGTATACAAAGTAATTTACTGACTGCTGTCAGAACCTTTCCGTTTACTCTTCGAGTCTTCGCATCCTTTATGGATTCTATAATTGAAAAAACAAGAAAGACACTGACTGGTTTTGTGCAACCCGATCACAAGATATTGCTTGCGGTCTCAGGAGGTATTGACTCAAGCGTATTGTTGAATGTGATGTTTCAATTGTCAGAAGATCTGTGCTTTAAAATTGCTGTCGCGCATTTCAATCATCAAGCAAGAGGGGGCGAGTCGGATGCAGACGAAGACTTTGTCTTCAGGCAGGCGAGTTTGCTGGGTTTGGAATTTGTCACAGGGAGAGGCGATGTTTATTCTGAGGCCAGGAAAGCTAAAGGATCGTTTCAGGAAATAGCTAGAACATTGCGTGGAGAATTTTTGCGTCGATCCCTTCTGAAAACGAATTCAAACTTCATTGCGCTTGGACATAATGCAGACGATCAAGCTGAAACAGTTCTGATTAATTTATTGAGAGGAAGTGGGCTGAAAGGTTTGGGAGGAATGTCTGAATACAGCACCCCTTTCATTCGTCCCATGTTGAATTGTGAACGCGCTGAGATTGCACAATACGCAGATGATAATCAGATCGCATATCGGGAGGATTCTTCCAACAAAAAATCAGATTATTTGAGAAACCGGATTCGTTTGCAATTATTGCCAATCCTGGAAGATTACAATCCTCAAATAAAAAATACATTGACGCAAACTGCAAAAATTCTTCGCGATGAGGAACAAATATTGAGTTTGCTGGATCAGGAACGGCTCGGAAAAGTGATTCTTCATGAAGAGTCCGGCCAAAAATTGTTTTTGGACTTAAAACCCTTTTGGGAGCATTCCAATGAAGCTCAACAAAGATTGAGCTGGTGCCTGTTACGGAAAATTTATGGAGGGGCTAGCCGATTCTCCTTTAGTCACGTTACATTGATCAAAAAGATGATGCAAAAAACGACGCCCGCAGGCCCTGCTTTATTGCCAGAAGGCTGGTACTTTGAAAATACTGGCGAGACAGGGCAATTCTCCAAGGGAACGGCTTTGAGAGTGAATCGAGAAGCTGGCGGTTCCCGGGAACATAGAGAGTTGCTTCCTATAAGTGTTCCAGGTTCTACCTCATGGAAAGCGGCGGGTATCCAGGTAACGGCCCGCTTAGCAAGTGTCGGAGAATTTCCAGAAATGAATGGTGAGGACCAGGCTTTTCTCGATTTTAAGTTAACAGGAGAAAATATTATGGGAAGATTTCCCGAACCGGGTGACCGCTTCATTCCATTGGGAATGAGCGGGAACAAAAAACTCAAAAATTTTTTTATCGATGAGAAAGTGGGTAGGGAGAGACGCAGAAAAATTCCTATCTTGACAAACGCTAATGGCGATATTATTTGGGTTCTTGGATTAAGAATATCAAATTTGTACCGTATTACGGATCGAACAGAGCATGTACTGCATCTAACACAAAGCAGACTGGGTAAAAATAGTCTGATATGATGTCCGGCTTGCTATTATCTCAAACAGATCAGTCTGAACAACGGGAATGGCTGTCTGTGTCAGTTTTTTTTAAAAAAGATATTGTTGGACTTTGACAATGAAAAATATGTTACTATTAGTAATACACTTGGAGTATCTAGAGCATGTTAAACCATTCTTTTTCAGGAGGAAATCTTGAACCAGTTTTATAAAAATCTTGCACTCTGGTTAGTTATACTTCTGATATTTGTCGCCCTGTTTAATGCTTTTAACAAGCCATTGACAGCTCAGTCTGAAGTTGTGTTCAGCGACTTTTTGTTGCAGGTTGAAGACGGGCAGGTCAAAGAGGTTATGATTCAAGGCGATTATATTACAGGAAAATACCTCGATGGGAGAGAATTCCAAACCGTTACACCACCTAAAGATCCTGACTTGATCCGCATTCTGCGTGAAAAGAAGGTTCGCATGGTGGTTGTCCCTCCAGAGCAGACCAGCTGGTATATGAGTTTGTTGGTGTCCTGGTTGCCGATGATTTTTTTGCTTGGCATATGGATCTTTTTCATGCGCCAGATGCAAGGCGGAGGAGGAAAGGCACTTTCTTTCGGGAAAAGCAAAGCCAAGCTTTTGAACGAGGATAAGAACAAGACTACTTTTAAAGACGTAGCTGGTGTTGATGAGGCGAAAGAAGAGCTTCATGAAATCATCGAGTTTTTAAGAGAACCTCAAAAGTTTAGTAAATTGGGCGGTAAAATCCCCAAAGGCGTATTGTTAGTAGGCCCTCCCGGTACAGGTAAAACTCTATTGGCTCGAGCAATTTCAGGCGAGGCAAATGTACCTTTTTTTAGCATCAGTGGCTCCGACTTTGTTGAAATGTTTGTAGGTGTTGGTGCTTCACGGGTTCGGGACTTATTTGAGCAAGGTAAAAAGAACAGTCCTTGTATTATTTTCATAGACGAAATTGATGCTGTTGGTCGTCACCGTGGTGCGGGTTTAGGCGGTGGGCATGATGAGCGTGAGCAAACACTCAATCAATTGTTGGTCGAAATGGACGGATTTGAAAATAATGAAGGCGTGATAATGATCGCGGCTACCAACCGCCCAGACGTGCTGGACCCTGCATTATTGCGGCCTGGCAGGTTTGATCGTGAGGTGACTGTAGGTCTGGCCGATGTGAAAGGCCGAGAAGCTATTTTAAAAGTGCATACGAGCACCGTTCCTATTGATGAAGATGTTGTGCTTAAAACGATAGCTAGAGGCACACCGGGTTTTACTGGGGCAGATTTGGCTAATCTTGTCAATGAAGCCGCTTTATTAGCCGCACGCAAAGACAGCAAAAGTGTTGGCATGCAAGATTTTGAAGACGCCAAAGACAAAGTTCTAATGGGTGTCGAACGTCGAAGCATGGTCATCAGTGAAGATGAGCGTAAGACCACGGCCTATCACGAAGCGGGGCATGCTTTGGTTGCTGTCAAGTTGCCAGGTACAGATCCTGTTCATAAAGTAACAATCATACCAAGAGGTCGGGCTTTAGGGCTCACTTTGCAGTTACCTGTTGACGATCAACATACTTATCACAGGACTTATTTGTATAATCGTTTAGCCATCATGATGGGTGGTCGCGTGGCCGAGGAGATTTTCCTGGGGCAAATGACTACGGGTGCTGGCAATGACATTGAGCGGGCTACAGAAATGGCTCGTAAAATGGTATGCGAATGGGGAATGAGTGAAGAGATGGGGCCTTTGACTTATGGCACCAAAGACGAGCAGGTTTTTCTTGGTAAAGACATCTCATCGCAAAAAAACTTTAGTGACCAAACAGCCAAATTGATCGATCAGGAAGTCAAAGCTTTGGTCATGGGCGGTTACAATACGGCAGTCGATATCCTTAAAAATAATCGGGAAATTCTCGAAAATATGGCTAAGGCACTGCTCGATCAAGAAACTCTGAATGCAGATGAAATTGCTAGAATCTGTGCTGGCAAACCCTTACAAGAAGAAAAAAACGAAGATGACTCTGCGCCTCCGCATTCTGGGGAGGATAAAAAACCCGGGTCTTTCGGCGAAGGTTTGATTGGAGGCGGCGGCCTTCCTGATCCATCTCCCGCATAAGCGGTTGTGAAAGGTCAGGAATTATAGTTTCTTTCAGTTCTTGATGATTTTAGATTTTTTATTTAAAGGCTTCATTCCTCTCTTAAGTGGGGAATGAAGCCTTTCTATTTTTGATTGATATATACCCTGTATAGTATGAAAATGATTGCTCAAGATAAAACAAGAAAAAGGTTCGAGGATGAGGTTGCACTCATGGCAATCATCAACCTTTCGCCAGATTCTTTTTATGAGCTCAGTCGCTGTGCAGATATGGAGCATGTACTAAGACAGGCACATAAGTTCAGGGAAGAGGGTGCCCGCATTTTTGATATAGGTGCTGAAAGTTCTCGACCCGGGGCAAGCCCCATTTCTAAAAGGGCGGAAATTAACAGACTGGTTCCAGTCGTATCCCGCTTGAGAAAAGAATTTCCCGATGTCCAACTGTCGGTTGATACCTATAAGCCAGAAGTTGCGAGTGTCGTTTTAGCAGAAGGTGCCGATATGATCAATGACATCACCGGCGGTTCTACAGAAATGCTGGAGATCATAGCGCAGAACCAAGCCGGAGTGATTTTAATGCATATGCAGGGTAAGCCAGAAACAATGCAAAATGCTCCTGCATACGATGATTTGATAGTTGATATATCAGAGTTTTTGAAAGAAAGCATAAAACGTGCGGAAGTTGCAGGTATCAAAGAAGAAAAGATTTGGATCGACCCTGGCATAGGTTTTGGAAAGACGGTCGATCAAAATTTGGAGTTGATTGCTCAATTGGACAAATTCAAAGAATTGGGGAAACCTGTTTTGTTGGGAGCATCCCGTAAATCATTTATTGGGAAAATTTTAGAGCAAGAAGTTGCTGATCGCCTGGAAGGTTCTATTGCAGTTGCGATCATGGGATATTTGAAAGGGGTAAATATCCTCAGAGTGCATGATGTCGGCGCAACCCAAAGTGCCTTAACAATGTTTTCCGTCCTTTGGAAAAAATCACACTAGTAGAGGAAGAATGATTCGACTGTACGTCAACGTAGACCATGTTGCTACCCTGCGCGAAGCGCGTAAAGGCTTAGAACCCGATCCCCTGCTGGCGGCTTTGATTGCCGAGAAGGCAGGTGCTTACGGAATAACTGTCCATTTGAGGGAGGATCGTCGGCATATTCAAGATGAAGATGTCAGACGTATCCGAGAAAAAATACAAATTCCACTCAACCTGGAAATGGCACCCGTTGAAGAAATGCTTGCTTTTGCAGAGCAAATTCGCCCAGACCAAGTATCTCTTGTTCCTGAAAAGCGGCAGGAAATAACCACAGAAGGTGGCCTAAATGTGTGTGCAAACGAAAATGAGTTGTTAAAAATGCGCGAGCGTTTGCAACCTTTAGGGATTAAATTTAGTTTGTTTGTAGACCCTGATATCGAACAGGTAACCGCGGCCAAGCGAATTGGGGCCGATAGCATCGAATTGAACACAGGGGCTTATTCTGAATTAGTCGCGGGAGAAGAACGGGAGAAACGACTTTTGGAAATAAAGCAAGCTTCAGCCCATGCAAAGCAAATTGGATTGGTGGTATTTGCGGGACATGGATTGACAGCCGAAAATGTGGTGGCTATAGCGGAGATACCCGAGGTGGAGGAGCTAAATATCGGTCACAACCTGATCGCTCAGTCGATTTACCACGGATTAGAAAATACAATTAAAACGATGATGACCGCTATTAACGAAGGGGTCAGTCAAAGGTAAAGTTCTTTGTCGGGGTTATTACATGATAGCATTCGTGGAGATGGCATAATACTTGCTTTTAAACCTGTGATTCAATTGTAGACAACTATTTGACGGTAAATCTATATGGATATTGAAAATAGAAGTTTGAACATTGGGCAGGAAAATAAAATTGCGGGAGATAAGACGGTAGCCTTGGTCAAGGAATTTGAATTTCTTGGTCAGACCTTCAAAAAATCTCTGGCATTTAAGGAAAAAGTTCGCAGTTCTTTGATTGAGCAGTTAGCTGATCTCAAAAAACAGAAGAGGGAAAATGACCAGCGTTTGGAGACTCTTGAAAGCAACGTCAAAATATACGACGAAAATCTTTTAAGAATCAGTGCCAATATTGAAGAATTAAAGGCAAAGGAAGGTGCAATTAAAAACCGTTACGAGAGCTTACTTCACGGGAGTATTGAAGGTCAAGTTGGTCAGGGCGGTGCCGAATCTTCAAAGCAATATGATGGGACCGCAGACGCATCTACGCTTGAATGTCTGATTCAGAAAAGACGCGATTTTTTGGAGAATCTGAACGGCAATTTCGAACGCATGGATGACGAATTGATAACAATCGAAAAACTGCGTAAAGAAATACTCACTGCACGAGATGGCATTGAAGAAAAAAAAGAACAGGCTCTTCAGAAAAAAGAAATGGTAGAAGAACGTGGGAGCAAGATAAAAGAAGGATTACAACGTGTGTCCTCCGAATTAGAGAAAACGATTGAAGAGGAAAAGGTCATTACCGATGGACTGTTTGCGTTATTGTCACGCATCGAAAAGTGCATGGAACTGTCTGCCGAGACCGACCGTGTTTTGTTCTCAGCATTGACTGCGGCAGAGTCTAAAGCTTGTTGTGAAAAAGAAGAGGCTCTGCCCGTCGTAGAAAA
>JAJDBG010000085.1 GCA_029261475.1 Nitrospinaceae bacterium | reverse complement strand
CATTTTAATTGTAGAGCGAATCAAAAAAATATGCAAAGCTCCGCTGAACATTGTACCCTGCCCAAAAAGGCTGGTGAACATTCCTTGGAAGACTATGGCAAAATTGCTCAATAATTGTATTCAGATGTCACTTTATTAAGTTGTTAATTGTAATCGTAATTTAAAAAAGTGTCAATATTTCAAATGGATCGAATATGGATAAGATGCTTTTCCGGCTTGAGTTCCATTTCAGTAGACATTATAATCTGACATTTTTAAATGAACCGTTTTGGAGAGATTTACATGAAATTTGTATCGACAACGTTCCTTCTTTTTTTTCTGATGATTCATTCCTTGGCAATGGCGGTTGAGAAGGAGGGAATGGCTTTGATTCCTGGAGGAATTTATGAAATGGGCAGTCGACAGTCACTGATTGAGTTGGATCCCACCGATCTTTTCAATACGGACAGACATACTTTAGGACCTGAAGACCCCGCTCATGAAGTTGATATTGACCCGTTCTATATCGATATATATGAAACCACTAATTCTCAATATCAGGAATTTGTTAAAGCAATGGGCAAGAAGGCATCTCCCTATGCAGAAGACGAACGATTCAATGGTCCCCGACAACCTGTTGTGGGTGTGACATGGAAAGATGCCAAGAAATATTGTGAATGGCGTGGAAAAAGACTTCCGACTGAAGCTGAATGGGAAAAAGCCGCGCGCGGGAAAAGGCCTGTTAGATATCCATGGGGAAATCAGGCTCCAGATAATATAAAGGCTAATTTTAATAGTGAGCTTGGAAAAACGGCACCCGTGGGTAGCTATCCTGAAGGAAAATCTGATTACGGTGTTTTCGATTTGTCAGGTAACGTTTCAGAGTGGGTAAATGACTGGCATTACGCTGAATACTATATTTTTTCGCCCAAAAAAAACCCGCAAGGATTGGAAAAGGGTCAGTATAAAGTTTTACGGGGCGGTAGCTGGAGGAGTAGTGCTGAGGACATCCGCCTGACATATCGGAATGCTACTATACCGCGTCTGCAGAATAAAACCGTGGGTTTTCGTTGTGTTATCTCAGCCAGTGAGGTGGCCCCACAATGATGATGAGTATTGTGGGGGGTAAATAAGAAGGTAAAGAAAACCTCTGGTATGGAGCGGTACTTTTTGTTTCCGTCAAAGAGTCGAACAGGAGGAATTTTATTGGGTCATCCTGGTTTCGGGATGACCCAATAATCAATCAGCAGACTTAACGCATCGAAACCCAATGTAGTTGAAGATTTCATTCACGGTCTGTCCATAAAGAGTCACCTTGGGGAATACCCGATTTTTGGGGTGAAGCCAAGTTCGATTGGTGACACGTAAGGCACCAGAGTAAGAATCGAACGAACCGCCACGAATGGTTTTATACTCGCCACTTACAGGTCCCTTGGGATTATTTTTGTCGGCTTCTAAGGAATAGGGGCTTTCCCACCAATTGCTGGTCCATTCCCATACATTACCTAATATGTCATACAATCCATACTGGTTTGGGGCTTTTTGACCTACCGGGTGAGTTTTAGCTCCAGAATTATCACTGAACCAAGCGTATTCCTCATCCATCATATTTCCCCAATAATATCGTGTCTTAGCCCCGCCTGCCGCAGCGTATTCCCACTCTGCTTCTGTCGGTAGGCGACACAGGCCGTTGGATTTTTTGACAAAGCGCATGACATCATTGAAATTAACTTGTTCTACGGGCAAATCATCACCGATGAACCTGGAAGGATTGCCACCCATAACCTTTGTCCAGCGAGCCTGAGTCACTTCGTATTTGTCTATGAAGAAATCATCAACACAGACCTCGTGTTGAGGGCGTTCGTCTTCCTGTGCGAAATTATTTCCCATTTCAAAGCAACTTCCTTTGATGAACACCATGCCAGGGGGAGCCTTGCTGGCTTTTTTCTGATCTTCAGGAGACAATTCCACGGTGACCACTCGATTAGAGGGTTCATCCATCTCAGGTGCTTTCGGATCAATTTCCAATTGGGAAAGAGCGGGGTCAACGCCTTCTTCTATAACAGGTGCGGACGTTTTATCCTCGGTGCAGGCAGTGAGGGAAACGATTAATATAATTGTCGGGATTGAAAAAAATTTCTTCATAAATTCCAGGTTTAAAAAGAGTTTTATCTCGACGGTTCGTCGGCTTCCGTGTTTTCGAGATCGGAACCAGCTCCTTCTTCGAGACCAGGATTATTCGACACATCGTCAACAGGATCGGTCGTTGTATCCTCTGTGCAACCGGCGAGGGAAGTGACTAAAGTAACAACCATGATTAATAGAGTTTTCTTAACTATTTCAAGACTTTTCAAAAGAATTTATCCTATCATTTTGAGTTTTTTTTACAACCTTAAAGGGGAAAATTGGAGAGGTACTGTCTGCAAATGTATTTTTTGCTCAAACTATGGACTCAATCTGCCGATATGAGAAGAAAAACAGAGCTTTAGCAACTCTGAATTTACTTTTAATTGTTTTTTAAGGAATCAAGATTGCCAATGTTTACGCCACTTCCCATTTTCCGATCCAATAGACACCTTTATATACAGATATTTGGGATGATTTGCTTGGTCTTCAGCGCAGGTTGCGGAAGTATTAGTAAAACTTTGCCTGACTTTGGCCAATCCCTAACAGAAACAATTAAAAATAAGATAGCATTTACCCGAAATGCTGTTCCTGCTAAAGATTTAGAACTCCCTAAAGCTACAAATGCTTCGGGAAAAAGTGATCCAGATTTGTTGTTTGCCCAGAAGCATTTTCGACTCGGCAATTTTGAGGTTGCTGAGTATTATTTTACCAAGGCTTTAGTGGCATCTCCACAAGACCCCGACGTAATTCGAGAATTGTCATGGACTTATTTTTATCAGAAAAATTACACTAAAGCACTCAAATCTTTTCGCAGAGGGCAAACCTTTGCTCCAAAATCAGCCAATATTCTGATTGGAAGAGGGTGGACCTTGTTTGCTTTGAAAAGGTACGAGGAAGCTATCTCATCTTTTCAGAAAGCTGAAGAATACGCACAAGATAGACGGCAAGTCATCAAGGGGCTTGGTTTTTGTTTGCTTTTGATGAATCGACAGGATGAAGCTCGTCGCGAATTCCTGAAAATATACTCAGAGCAAGAAATCGCTGGTTTGATTGAGGAAGGGAATCAATGGTTTGCTGAATCTTCTTCTCCTGCACCTGAAATATTTTCATTTCAATCCGATAAGTTTACACTTTTTACTTTGCCTGCAGAATTTCCGCGTCACCTTACCGCTCTATTGGGTTTTACTGAAGAATCTTCCTCTTCTTTGGATGAACCATGGCGTTTGTATCGCAAGAATTTTTTTGATTGGGCGATTGAGGCTTTCCAGAAGGAAATCGAAAGTGGGAATGACAACGTAGATTCCCGGAACGGGTTGGCATGGAGCTATCTTGGTGCAAATAGAGTCGCTGAAGCTGAGGCTGTTTTTGACGACATCTTAAAGTTTTTGCCGCTATTTTCAGGTGCTCTGAAGGGAAAAGTAGAGGTTCAAAGGGCGAAAATGGAGAAGGCGAATGTACCACTATTTTATTTTGATAGAGGTAAAGATCAAATCGCTGAGATTGAATACGAGGATCTTGCAAAAAAATTTCCGGACTGGCCTCACCCCATCATCCAATTGGGAAAACTGAAATTGCGTGGCAAGGAATGGAAAGAAGCCTGGGGTTTATTTCAAAAAGCCAAAAAAATTAAGCCACAGAGCTCGGAGGTTAAAAACGGATTGGATATGGCTTTACGGGAGCTGAATCCTAAGTTATACAAAGCTCAGAAGCTCATGGAGAGTGGGGACTATAAGAAGGCATCTCATATTTATTTTGACTATATTGATGAAAATAAAAATAATCCTTCGGACCCATTTTTAGCTACAGCCTATAATCAATTGGGTTGGGGACAGTTCAGAAAAAAACAATACGATTTAGCAGAACAAAAATTTGAGATTGCGAAGAAGGACGCAGACTTACTGGTAGATTCAACAAAAGGTGCTGGAATGTCTGCCTTCAATGCCGGGAATTTTTCTAAGGCTGAAAATTTTTTGAATATTGCTTATAGAGCTGACCCAAGAGCAAAAGATGTTGCGTATTTATATGATCGGAGTGTGCGGAAGGGCTTGCCTGAAGGGGAAGCGATGCACTATTTCGAAAATGAAATCAAAAATTTCCCGTTACGCGCCTCGATTTACATGGAGATGGGCTGGCTTATATATCAACAGCACAATCGCAATCTTGCGGTCGAATACTTCTCTAAAGCCATCACTCTTGACCCTGACATTGCGGTCAATCACGAATTCGATGAATTATTGAAAGCGGAACGGTTTGGCTGGCAGATTTATAACCAGATGGGTTGGGCCTATTTTCAAAAGAAAAAGTTTTCGCAATCCATACAAATGTTCAATATAGCCTTGGCGCGTGAACCTAATAGGTCCGAGGCAAGAATGGGTCTTGCCTATAATTATTACCAATTGGCAGACTTGGATAGATCGTCTGAATTATTGCGGCAGACTTTGGTGCTTAACCCTACGCCAAAATTCGTTTGGGAAACGGTGTCGAATGCCATCGGATCGGTTAAAATGCAGACAACCGCTCGTACGAAGATGGGTAGGATTTATCTTGCTAAAAATAGAAATCAGGAAGCACTCAATCAATTTCGTAAGGTCCTGCAACGGGCTCCGGACCTTCCAGAGGCATTGGATGGACTGGGCTGGGCGCTGTTTAAATTAAATCGTTTGATGGAAGCTCGCTCGGTATTCTCTCGCGCGATCAAGATTGAGCCGCTTAATAATCAATCACATATAGGGTTGAGTCGTGTCAAGCAAAGTATTGCGAGAGAAAAAATGGACAGTGCCAACTTATTTTCTACTCGTCTGAATAAAAGTAATCCACAGGCTAAATAATTGATTAATTAAAGCCTCGGTAACTTTTTGGTTTGACAAATTTCCAACTTTCGCTATAATTAATCATCCAATTTGAAGATCATTAAGGCAAACGACGCCAGTGCATTTGGGGGAGAGGGGAGATTACCTTTCTCTTTTCGCTAGAGGTGAAAAGTCATGGAGCTGAATCAGCTCCATGATCCCTTACAACTTTCAATTTCCACTTGTTTTTGAGTGGTTTGAAAAGTCCTGGCATGTTTCCCCTTGCTCAGAGGTTCTCTTATGTCCGAGTTCTCTCTGCCCACCGTGTTGCACTTTCCTCTTCAACAAATTCTTGGCAATTGTTCTCCACTCAACATATCCAGTATTCGAGAGGTCCCAATTCTTGTTTTCAAGACCACCGTTTCTTGAGGTTTCTCTTCGACGATCCCAATGATTCTGGCCAGACTCCCTAATGCATCGTTTTGCATTATTTCTAATGCTTGCTTTGCATATTCGGCTTTCACAAATACTAAAAATTGTCCTTCATTGGCTACGTAGAAGGGGTCCAATCCTAAAATTTCACAAGCACCTTTTACATCTTCACGAATAGGAATTTGGACTTCGTTGATTATTATGGAAAGTTTTGAAGTCTGCGCTATTTCTATCAATGCTGTTGCGAGTCCCCCTCGTGTCAAGTCGCGCATGCAATGAACTTCAATTTCAGCATTGAGTAAATTTTGCACCCGACTTGAAACTTCCGCGCAATCGCTTTCAATTTGACTTTCAAAGCCAAGACCTTCGCGAGCAGACATAATGGCGATTCCATGTCTCCCTATATCGCCGCTTAGTAAAACCACATCGCCTCTCTCAATGCTACTGGGATGGATTTTAAAATTGTGTTCTATTGCACCTACACCGGATGTATTGATAAAAATCCCATCGCCTTTTCCCTTATCCACCACCTTGGTGTCGCCCGTGACAATTTTGATGCCTGCTTGATCGGCAGATTTTTTCATGGATTTGATGATCGTCCAAAGCGTTTCTATAGGTAGGCCCTCTTCTAAAATAAAAGCAACACTGAGATAAAGAGGACGGGCTCCGCACATGGCAAGATCATTGACCGTTCCATTTATGGCAAGGTCGCCAATATTTCCACCGGGAAATATCAGTGGGTTGACAACATAACTGTCGGTTGTGAATGCCAGTTTAGCTTGTGGAATATCAATCACCGCACCATCGTGCCGGGTTTCCAGTTCGGGATTGTTGAACACAGGTTGGAATAATTTTTCGATCAACTGATGTGTGAATTTTCCGCCACCGCCATGTGCCAGGGTGATGAAAGAGGAAGCGTCAATGGTAAGAGGGCAGGTCAAAGCGTCGATAGAAAAAGGGATCTTTTTTTCATTCATGATTGAATCAGTTGATAGCGATAATAAGCGGCACAAGCTCCCTCGGTAGAAACCATTGTGGCACCTAGAGGGGATTCGGGTGTGCAGGATTTTCCAAAAGCGGGGCAGTCATTGGGTTTTTTGATTCCTTGCAAGACAAGACCGCTGATGCACTCCGTCGATCTTTCCTGACTTTGGAGTTTGCAGGGAAATCTATTTTCTGCATCGAATGAAGCGTAGGCATCTTTCAGTCCCAGTCCGCTTTGTTCTATTTTGCCGATGCCGCGCCATTGCCGGGGAATGATATGAAATACTTCCTGAATGATTTTCTGCGCAGAGAGGTTGCCTTCTTTAAGAACGGAACGGGAGTATTGATTTTCTACTTCAGCGCGACCTGCTTCCAACTGTTTGACGCACATAAAAATTCCTTGCAGAATATCCAGTGGTTCGAATCCCGTTACAACGATAGGAATATTGTGCTTTTTTGAAATGGGCTCGTATTCACGGTATCCCATTATTGTGCAAACGTGTCCTGCCGCTAAAAAACCCTGGACGCGATTTTTTGGAGATTCCAAAATAGAACAAATAGCCGGCGGCACGATTACCTGGGAAACCAAAAATGATAAATTTTTGATGTTGTCAGCCTTGGTTTTAAAAATGGCCATGGCGTTGGCGGGTGCTGTTGTTTCGAATCCGATTGCGAAAAAAACGACTTCTTTCTCTGGGTTGTCTATGGCGATTTTGAGAGCATCCATTGGTGAATACACGATCCGAATATCACCACCTTGGGATTTAACCGCTAAAAGATCTTTGTCCGATCCGGGGACGCGGAGCATATCTCCGAACGAACAAAAAATAACATTTGCTAATCCTGCAATATGAATGGCCTTGTCGATCTGCTCGACAGGCGTCACACAAACGGGGCAACCGGGACCATGCAGTAAGGTGATATTTGCTGGTAGTAAATCCTGCAGACTATATTTTGCGATGGAGTGAGTTTGTCCCCCGCAAATTTCCATCAAGGTCCAGGGTCGGGTGACAGTTTTGGCAATTGCACCAGCAAACAATTCCGCTTCTTTTGAATTTCGATATTCGTCGACAAATTTCATATTTTAAGGTCCTCTGAATTGCCAAATTCATTGAGCTGATCCAGTGTCTCAAAAACTCTGTGGGCTTCCTCTTCATTGAGGATGCTGATGGCAAAGCCGACATGGACGATCACGTAATCATTGATTTTTGCTTCAGGGGTATAAGCCAGATTGACCTCTTTAAGAATGCCACTGAAACTGACCATGCCAGTTCTCATTAAGGGGTCGTTTCCTGAAATGCTCGTTATCTTACCGGGTGTGGCTAAGCACATCGGAACCCTCCTTTCTTTTTGCAAACCATGACGCGGCAAAGATTTGTCCCAATGCAATCCCCCCATCATTGGGAGGGATTCGTTGGTGCCAATAGGGCTTAAAACCTTCCTGGTGCAAGCGGTGGATCGCTCGTTCGCTTAAGAATTTATTTTGAAAACAGCCTCCCGACAAAAGCACTCGCTCTTCTCCAATACGTTTTGCTACTGAAACAATTGATTCTACCAAGGTATTGTGGAATTTTACCGCAATGATACCAATGTCAGTTTTATCTGAAATATCATTCAATAATTCGAGAATCATAGCTGTTGTGCGCAACTGATATTTTAAGTTCAAATCATAATAGTCTGGAACATGTTCACTTCTTTTAAAATCGGAGAGTGCGAGCCCATCCTCTATTAAATCTATAGGGTAATGATCTTCAGAAAAAGGTTCTTGCACAGAATTTTCTAACTCAATCGCAGTTTGCCCCTCGTAAGAATTTATTTGGCGCACTCCCGCTATAGAAGCTACGGCATCGAACAGTCGTCCGCAACTGGAGGTCATTGTACAATTGATTTTATTTTCAAGCATGGATTTTAAAATGGGTAGCTCCGTACCAGAAAAATTTTTCAGGAGTTTCGGGCGATCAAACACTGCTTTCCCGAGTACGGCATAAAGAAGTCCCAAGGCACTTCGTCGAGGTTCGTTGATTACAGTGCCGGGCAATGGGAAGGGTTGCCAGCATGCGACTCGGTGAATAGATTCTGACTTCAGGTGAAAAAATTCTCCTCCCCATACGGTTCCGTCCAAACCATATCCCGTGCCATCCCAAGCAATTCCCAGTAGTGGACCTTCAATATCATGCTCGGCCATGCATGAAAATACATGGGCCACATGATGCTGAACAGGGATTGTATCTTTGTGATTTTTTTCTGCCCATTGCGTTGAAGAATAATCGGGATGAAAGTCGCAAGCGACAGGACTGGATTGTATATTGTAAAGTTTCTTCAACGATTGAATCGTACCTTCAAAAGCTATTGTCGCTTGCACATTTCCAAGATCACCAATGTGTTGACTCATAAAAATATTATTTCCTTGGGTGACTGCGACGGTATTTTTCAAGTGCCCCCCTACCGCTATACAGGGCATTGGTTTTTCCTCAAGCGTTATGGGCAAGGGGGCATAACCTCTGGCGCGACGTAAGATTTGTACGCTCCCTGAAATTTCACGAACAATCGAGTCGTCTACGTGTCGAACAATGGGCCGATTGTGTATGAGAAAAAAATCGGCAATATCGTGAAGGCGTATGAATGCTTCCTCTTCTTGAGTGCAGATGGTTTCATCGGAAATATTCGCACTGGTTGCGACAACAGGCGAGCCAAGCCTATCCATAAGAATATGGTGCAGAGGGTTAGATGGAAGCATTGCACCAAAGTAGGGGCTTGAGGGCGCGACCTTGGAAGATATTTCTATTGCCTCAGTGCCCAGTTTTCGTCGCAGTAAAACAATGGGTGCTTCGGGAGAAAGCAAAGCCTGTTCCTCCAGTGAAGATAAATCGCAGGTATTTTTTATACTTCGCAGATCGGGAAACATTAAAGCAAAAGGTTTTTCTTCTCGGTGTTTGCGGCGACGAAGTCGGAGAACGGCCTGATCATCACAAGCGTTGACCATCAAGTGAAAACCACCCAAACCTTTTATGGCGACAATTGAACCTTCTTTCAAAGTTTTTACTGTCTGGTCTAAAGCCTCTTCATTTTTGGACAGACAAGTCGTACCCCACAATTCCAGATGCGGGCCGCAATTAGGGCAGGCATTGGGTTGGGCATGAAATCGCCGATCTTGTGGATTGTTGTATTCGTTTAGACAAGTGTCACACATTGCAAAATTCTGCATCGAGGTACGTTGGCGATCATAAGGTAAAGATTCGATGATGCTGAAACGAGGTCCGCAATGTGAACAATTTGTGAAGGGGTAGAGGTATCGCCTATTTGAAGGATCAAATATTTCTTTCAGGCAATCGGGGCAGGTCGCAATATCTGGAGATATTGTCGTTGTTTGTTCACCTGAATTCTTACTGTTTCTTATTTGAAAATTTTCAAAACCCGAAGGCTGTAGATAAACAGATTCCTGTTTATGAAGAATTGTATTGGGTGGGCTTTCTGTTGAAAGACGCCGTAGAAACTCTTTAATTTTTTCAGGTGTTCCCTCTACTTCAATGGATACCCCTTGTGGAGAATTCTGCACCCAGCCGGCCAATCCGATTTCATGCGCAAGATTGTAAACAAAGGGACGAAAACCAATGCCCTGTAACAATCCTTGTATGGATAGTCTCAGCCGATTGAGGGCAGGGGGATGCATCGAACTATTCTTCAATCTCGACGCTGTCCAAAATTATTTCCTGAGCGTTAGGATCGTTCAAATCCGTCAACACATCTATATCCAATTGAGCCTGCTCGGCACAACTGCCTTTTGCCGCTATGACAAAATGTTCTCTGAAATGATCTGCCGAAATATGTGACAGCGCACCGAGTTTGACTTTGACGCGGGAAATATTTTGAGCCTTTTGTTCTTTTCCGATGGCGTTTATTTTACGCATTAAATCGACCATCAAAGATTGTTCGTGCATGGTGCCTCTCAAGGAAGTGAAGAAATATCTTGAAAAATTTTGTCTGCAACAGGTTCGATCAGTTTTTCAACCTCAGGAGTCAATGCTTCTCCGTGCTCAAAGTTTTTTCCTTCGATGCCGTACAGCCGAAGGGATTTGGGCAGTTGGTTTATGGCTCGTGCCAATTCGATTGCCTCTGCCACCCCAAAATTGTGGGAAGAGCATGAAAAAAACTTTGAAGAAATTGTATCTTTAGAAGCATCCAGGCAATGAAGGCTTCCGGGAGAAGCTCCAGAGGACACCGCATCGACAAT
>JAJDBG010000084.1 GCA_029261475.1 Nitrospinaceae bacterium | reverse complement strand
AGGCAAAAAAAAAGATATCGCCGGGTGAATATTTTTTGCTCATTTACGGAGATATTGTTACCGCAGATAATATATTCGCCAAAGCCCAGCAGTCCTTTCACACCTTCAAGTGTCCCGTCGCATCTATTTGCCTGCCACCATCGAATGAGATGTTCGGTAATGTTTTTCTAAACGCCCAAATGAAGATCACTCAGATCATCGAGAAACCCAAGGGCGATAACTTGGGCAATTACGTTTTGTCAGGTGCTTTTGTATTACCCGAATCATTTTTTTCATTATTGGAAAAAAATGGACGCAGTATGGAAAGAGCCCTCAAAAGCCTTGTCAAAGAAGGCAGTTTGATGGCCTCCATGTGGGAAGACGATTGGTTGGACATCGTGTATCCCTGGCAAATTCTTGAAGCGAATAAAATGCTGATGGATTCCTGGAACGAATCATCCATTGCCAAATCGGCGGTACTAGAGGCCAACGTCACCATTCAAGGAGTGGCGCACATAGCAGAAGGCGCGGTGATCAAATCGGGAGCCGTGCTGGAAGGCCCTTGTTCCATTGGCAAAGGAAGCTATATAGGAAACAATTCTCTGATTCGGAGTTACACCTCCCTGGGTGCCAACTGTTCTGTAGGCTATGGGGTTGAACTGAAAAATTGCGTTATTCTGGATCGCACGCGTGTCGGTCGTCTGTCCTTCATTGGCGACAGTGTGCTAGGTGAAAACGTTGATTTTGGTGCCGGGTCGATGACAGTCAATCGCAACCTGGACTGGACACCCATCACGATTAAGTCGGGCAAAAAAAACATATCATCGGGATTGACCAAACTGGGTGCCTTTGTAGGTGATAATGTGGTTGTGGGTGCAGGAAACATGATAAAGCCTGGGACTTCTGTTGCCCCAGGGAAAATTCTTCCCGCCTGTTATTCGGTAACAGGTTGAGTACTATCGAATTGAATTTTATTATTTTTAAAGAGATTGCAATGGCGGATTATGTGCGGAATTAGCGGCGTTGTTGGTTTAAGGAACGTTACAGAGATGCTGTTTGAAGGAATTCTGAGCCTGGAGTACAGAGGTTATGATTCCTGTGGCGTTGCTTTGATGAATGGCAAGAAACTAAAGGTCAAAAAAAATATTGGTGGTGTTGAAGAGTTTTTTCGTAAAGAAAATATCCTCGCTCAAAAAGCCAAAATAGGTCTGGCACATACACGTTGGGCGACACATGGCCAAGTGGTTCGCGAGAACACGCATCCTTTTAATTCTACTGACAAAAAATTTGCAGTCGTTCATAACGGCATCATTTCCAACCATCGAGCATTGCGAGAGCAGTTAGAGCGCGAAGGTTTCCTGTTTGAGTCGGAAACGGATTCTGAAGTCATTCCTCATCTGCTTGAAAAATTCTATAAACAAGAAAAAGATGTTGAAGATGCATTGGTCAAAACCCTGAACCTTTTAGAGGGAACTTTTGCCCTGGCTTTTATTACAGAGCATCAACCCGGTTCTATATTTTGTGCCAAACGCGAGTCGCCTCTGATGCTGGGAATAGGCGATGAGTTCAAGTTCATTGGATCCGATTTCAACGCTTTTGTCGAATACACTCGAAACGCAGTTATCATTGACGACGGAGAGTACGCAATCATTTCCAGAGACGCCTATGTCGTGAAGAATTATTTTACGAGGATGGAAGTCGAAAAGCCGATCATCAAAATCGACTGGGATAGCGAGACCTCTAAAAAGGGCGGTTATCCCCACTACATGTTGAAAGAAATCTACGAGCAACCGCAAACGATATCCAATGCTCTGGAGTTGCTAGATGGACCGCTGGATAAGCTGGTAGACATGATAAGTGAAAGCAACCGCGTGTATTTGGTTGGTGTGGGTTCTACCTTCTATGTAGCAAAATTTGGTAACTATGCTTTCTCCACTTACGCAGGAGAGTTTTTTCCTGCTGTCAGCTCAGACGAATTCACCGCGCTCGCAAGTTTGGATAAAAACAGTCTTGCCCTTGCCATCTCCCAGTCTGGAGAAACCTTTGACACACTGACGGCACTGAAATATGCAAAATCTCAAAAGGCGAAAACTGCGGCGATTGTGAATGTGATGGGCTCTTCAATTTCCCGTTTGGTTGACCACTCCGTTTTACAAGGGTCCGGCCCCGAAATTTCCGTAATCAGTACGAAAGCCGCATTAACACAAATAATTCTCATGCTTCTGCTGGCGTTGAAACTTGGTGTCAAAAACAAACGCCTCAGCAAAGTAAAGTACAAAGAGCATATCAAATCATTACGTGAAGCTCCCAGCATCATTCACAGTGTTTTGAACGAGAGATCTGGATTCATACACAGAATAGCGAGCCGATATTCCCAGGCAAAGCATTGGCTTTACCTTGGCAAAGGAGTTTATTTCCCCGTTGCTCTGGAATCTGCTTTAAAAATGAAAGAAGTCGCTTACGTACATGCCGAAGGCATGCCGGGAGGATTTCTGAAGCACGGCACCTTGGCTTTGATTGACGATGACATATTCTCTATCGTTTTTATTCCTCCTAAAACCGACAAGGCATTGTACGAATCCAGCATTCACTGTGTGGAAGAAATACGCGCGCGCTCAGGTTTCGTTCTAGGCATTCACTTCGACGAACGGGGTAAGAACAAGGACTTGTTTTCAGAAGAATTGATCCTGCCTCCAGTGCCCCCCATTTTAGCTCCTATTATCCAATTGGTGATCGGGCAACTGTTTGCCTATTTCACAGCAACCTCATTAAAAAGAACAGTAGACCGACCTCGATTTCTGGCAAAGTCAGTCACCGTCGGTTGATTACAAATTTTCATTTCTATTGCAGGAGATAACTTCATGAAGCGCACACAAATGCAGATTGCATTGACTATAGCAGGCTCAGACCCTAGCGGAGGTGCCGGAATCCAGGCCGACCTGAAAACTTTTTCCGCATTGGAAGTGGGAGGACGCTCTGTTATCGCGGCACTGACCGCGCAAAATTCTACAGGAGTTAGAGAGACCTTTGGATTGAGTGAGGATGTGTTGGCATCTCAAATCAATTCAGTTTTTGAAGACGGTAAACCCGATGCCATTAAAACAGGAATGTTGGGAGACGCTGTGACAGTGAATGTAACAGCGAAGCTCTTGAAAAAATACAGGGTAAAAAATTTGGTAGTCGATCCTGTCATGCGTTCCACCAGTGGAGCCGTTCTTCTTTCGCCTGATGGCGTTACCGTGCTGAAAGAAAGACTGTTGCCTTTGGCCACACTTGTAACACCAAACATCAAAGAAGCCGAAATCCTTTCCGGTATCAAGATTAAAAATCTTAAAGACTGTCTGAAAGCAGCTCGCATTATTAGAAAATTAGGTGTAAAAGCTGTTTTGATCACAGGTGGACATGGAAAAGGTCCTGCTGTTGATTTGCTATTCGATGGCAAGAAGTCTGTCGAGTTTACATCCCCAAGGCTCACCAAAGAAGAAGTGCATGGCACCGGCTGTGTGTTTTCATCAGCCATTGCTGGCGAATTGGCTAAGGGAAAAGCCTTGAAAGAAGCCATCGCAAGAGCAAAAGAATTTGTTTCTCTTGCGATCCAGTTCAGGAACACATCAGGCCTTGGCATAGCACATGCCGAACCGTTGGCAGAATTGTACCGTGAAAAAGAACGCTATGAATTATTACAAAGGACACATGCTTGTATCGAGCAGATGAAAGGAAAGGGCGTGGGACGTTTGATCCCCGAAGTACAATCCAACCTGGCCGTAGCCATCGACAGAGCTCGTGTACTGGGGGACGTTGTTGGTTTCCCCGGAAGAATCACTCGAATGGGAGACGAGTTTGCTATTCCAGCTCCGCCATGTTTTGGCGGATCGCGTCACGTTGCAGACATTGCCTTGACAGCCATGAATTTCGACCCTTCCAAGCGAGCTGTTATGAATATAAAGTACGAGCCAGAGATCATTAAAATCTGTAAAAAGCTCAAACTCAGCATAGCGTCGTTTGATCGAGCAAAAGAACCCCGTGAAGTAAAGGTTGAAGAAGGCTCCTCTCTGGAATGGGGAACCGCAAATGCGATTAAAAGTTTCGGTGGGGAAGTTCCCGATATCATTTACGATGAAGGCGGGATGGGCAAAGAAGAAATGGTTCGAGTGATTGCAAACGACGTAGAGACCCTCACCGAACTGATTTTAAAAATCTCAAAATTGTACCGTTCGTAGAGAAATTATAGCCTGCCGCTTATTAGATCAGACCCCCAATTGAAACAACATAAAGTTGAAAGTAATCTGCCCGGCATAGAGCCGGGAGATTGCTTAGCAACCTGATTAAGACCTTGTAGCTCCTATACCGTGGAGCTTCGTTCAATATGCCCTCCAGAACTTCTCCTATTGATATTTCCGTCCTATTCTAATTCGGAATAGTTTTCCATTGTCTATAAATGGGAAAAGGAAAATTCGTTTTGCATTTATTTGGGGAAGAAACGCAGGGGATTGCTAACCAATTTGCAAAGAAGAATGCCACAGGGGATTTAAGGTGGTTTTTAAACCTAGAACTGCTACATGCGTGCTCCTTGATATAGCTAAGGGTGCACTTGAAGCTTCGGGAGTGGGAGGGGACTAGCTATTGAACTTCTCCGCCACAAGAAGGGGCGGAGTTGTCTGTTATTGCTGAGTGAGCTGGAGTATAGGATCGGGAAACAGACCCATCTCAATCGTACCAAACACCGCTATTGCTACGACAGCTAAGGTGATAGGGGTGATGGACAAGTTGAGTTCGCGCTCGGATTCCTTCATGTACATGAGCACGATGATCTTGAGATAGTAATACAGTGAAACCACACTGTTCAAGACGGCGATCACAACCAGGATGATGTAACCCTCTTTTACCGCCGCACCCAAGATATAAAACTTTGCAATGAATCCTGCAAATGGAGGCATACCGCCAAGAGAAAGCATGAAAATGGTCATGCACAATGCAATGGCAGGCTGTTTTACCCCAAGCCCGGCATAGTTTGAAATTTCCAGATTTTCAGAATCTTTTTCTCCAAGCAGTATAACTATACCAAAGGTTCCAAAGATCATGAAGGCGTAAGCCATCATATAAAACGCGATCGCACTGCCACCGAGAGAATTACGCGCGATGATCGCTATCAGAAGATAACCCACATGAGAAATGCTGGAGTAGGCTAACAGACGTTTGATATTGGTTTGGACAATGGCACCTAAGTTACCAATGACCATGGTCAGAACAGCTACTACCATCAAGAGAGTGTCCCAAGATCCACCAACTTCTGGAATCGCTGTCGCAAACACACGGTAAAATGCCACTAAGGCGGCCGCTTTCGGCCCTACAGCCATAAAAGCTGTGACAGGTGATGGTGACCCTTCGTAAACATCGGGTGCCCACATATGGAAAGGAACGGACGCTACCTTGAATCCAAAGCCGATTATAAGTAGAACGGAACCGAGGAGCAAGATGGTATCAGAATTGACTTGTCCTGAGTGAATTGCATCTGCAATCCCGGCTAGCTTGGTGGTTCCCGTAGCTCCGTAGAGCAGGGCCATGCCATATACCAAAAACCCTGTCGCAAAAGCTCCAAGAAGAAAATACTTCAATGATGCTTCGTTTGATCTTACATCGTCTCGTTTTATACCTGCGAGCACGTACAGACAGATGGAAACAACCTCAATACCGAGGAAGATCATGATCAAGTCAGTTGCTGATGAAAGCACGATCATGCCTACAGTACAGAACAGGATCAAGGCATAGTACTCTCCAGCGCGAATTCCGTTGCGAGGGTTGTACTCAATTGAAAGCAGGATAGTCAGAGCCGAACTGAAGGTAAATATCAGCGTAAAGAAAACGGAGAGGTGGTCAACAATATAAGCCCCTCCAAAAGAGGAAACAGGGAGGTTGCTTTGAGCAAAAGCACTGACTCCGGCTAACACCAGCCCTATTAGACTAGCAAAAACTAATAGATTCTTGTTTTTTCCGGCAAAGAGGTCCAAAAACAGAACCAGCATGCCAAACACACTGAGGATCAGCGCGGGTGCCAAGCTTACAAAGTCAATAGCCGGTGCAGGTATATGTTCCACAATTTTTCCTTACTGCTTACAGGTTAGTTCTTAATTAGTAGCCAAAATCAATTTTAATGATGACTTTTTTCTTTTGGTTTTTCAGAATGAGAACTGCTTTCTTCATGTTTATCTACAGCCGTCGCATGATGTTCGTCATTGTGTTTTTTAGGACGGAAGTTATCCGGGCTGACACGTGTCATAAGATGTTCTACCGTAGGCTCAAATGTTTTCATAAAAGGCTTGGGATAAAAACCGATCCAAAAAATCAATATGATCAGAGGAACGATGGTAATTAGTTCCCGACAGTTCATGTCTTCCATATTTTCATTTTTTGGATTGTCCAATTTGAGGAACATGACACGTTGAAACATCCATAGCATATAGCAAGCCGCAAAAATAACTCCACTGGTTGCGACCATTGCCATCATACCGTCGGCTTGAAATATTCCCAGCAACACTAGGAATTCACCAACAAAACCATTGGTACCAGGTAGTCCAATGGAGGACAAGGTGACAATCATGAAACAAATTGTATAAACCGGGATGATTTTAGCAAGTCCGCCAAATTCACTGATGAGTCGGGTGTGTCTGCGGTCATAAATCATTCCAACCAGAAGGAAGAGGGCACTGGTGCTAATTCCATGGTTGAGATTTTGAAGCAGGGCACCTTGCAGACCATAATGGTTGAATGCAAAAATACCGAGCATAACGAAACCCAAATGGCTGACGCTGGAATAGGCGACCAGTTTCTTGAGGTCTTCCTGAACCATGGCGACAAGTGCGCCATAAACGATACCTATGATAGCCATCCAGGCTATGTATTCCATAAAGACATTGCTGGCGAATGGGAAGAGGGGCAAGTTGAATCTCAGGAAACCATAGGTTCCCATTTTGAGTAGAACACCTGCCAGAATGACACTTCCCGCCGTAGGAGCTTCGACATGTGCGTCGGGCAACCATGTGTGGAATGGAAACATGGGCACCTTGATGGCAAAGGCCAGAAAGAAGGCCATGAACAACCATTTTTGCGCATCGAGACCGATATTGAGATTCTCTGTGATGTACATTAGATCAGTGGTCAGAACTCCGGTTTGTTGCTGTACTTCAAAGTACATCCAAATGATAGCAACAAGCATGAGCAGGGAACCCACTGCTGTGTAAAGGAAAAATTTAACGGCGGCATAGATGCGTCTTGGGCCACCCCAGATTCCAATCAAAAGGTACATTGGAACGAGTTGGAACTCCCAGAAGACATAAAACAGAAATATATCGAGAGAGATGAATACGCCTAGCATACCGGTAGAAAGAGCCAGCATGGCGATCATATACTCTTTGACCCTTTTTTTGACGCTCCAGGACGCGATGATACAAATGAGCGTGAGGAACGTGGTCATTATATAAAGAAGCAGAGAAATTCCATCGATCCCGACATGATAATTGACGCCAAAACTTGGAATCCACGCAATGCTGTACTCGAATTGCATGAGATGCGTTGACATATCAAACCCTGCATACAATTGCAGAGAAAGTAGAAAATCGGCGGCGGCAACGGCAACAGCAACTTGTTTGATCATTCCCTCTTTTTCTTTGGGAATAAAGGCAAGCCCCATGGCACCGATGAGGGGTAAAAATGTCAGAAAAGTTAAGAACATTTTGTTAAGTTCAGTCGTTCAAATCAGGTTTAGGATATTCCTGAAAACAAAAATTTCAGGAATTAGTCTCTGTTGCATAAAGAATGACAAAAAAATCACATACCTTCACTTATCTCTACTAATAGTACAAACACATCTGCAAATTTCTCTAGCCTTGAATTCACTGCAGGATTCTTAAACGTTCTCTAAGAAGTCCCTTTTACAAATAAAGCTTCAATCAAAACATCAAGATTAACAGGACCAGAAATCCCATAACCATAAATAGAGCATAATTGCGAACAAACCCAGATTGGAAGACCCGTGCTTGCTTGCTGAACCAGCCGATTGTATTGGCGACAGCGTTCACACCTCCGTCAATGCCCTTTTGGTCAGCCGTCTTCCAAAGGAAGAATGAACCTACAACCGTTGGCTTAACGACGGTTTCATCATAAAGCTCATCTATGCCGTATTTATTGTTTACAAGGTCGTAGCCCCACTGGCCTTTAATAAATTTTCCAGGCAGGTCAGGTTTCTTAACGTAGCAGTAATAAGCCCCAACAATACCCGTGATAGCAATACCCAGAGAGAGGAGCATTAAGGAAACTTCAACCCATACATTGTGCTCTGGTTCGACGAGTAGATGTCCCCAGCTTGGGGCATGTTCGCCATTAGCGTGCAACATATGTTTGGAATGTTCCAAAGCAGAGGCCAAGTCAAAATGCAGAACAGGCTCCAGCCAATTATGCAGTGCGTGCCAGCCATGCACCAACGGAATGCCCAGCAGACCACCAACCGTAGCGAGGCCTGCAAGAATCATCAACGGCATGGTCATGACTTTCGGCGATTCATGCGGATGCACGTCGGGATCCACTCGAGATTCTCCCCAAAAAGTCATGAATACGAGTCTGAACATGTAAAATGCCGTTAGCAAGGCACCAGTGGCACCCATTCCCCAGAGGATGATATTGCCGTCCATGAGAGCATGGTAGAGAATTTCATCCTTACTGAAGAAGCCTGATAAAGGGAATATCCCTGCTATGGCAAATGTTGAGATTAAAAACGTCATGTAAGTGATCGGTAGTTGCTTTTTGAGTCCGCCCATTTTACGCATATCCTGTTCACCGTGGATTCCGTGAATCACGCTACCGGAACCGAGGAAGAGACAGGCTTTGAAAAATGCGTGGGTCACAAGGTGAAAAATAGCGGCTGTGTAAGCACCAACTCCGCAAGCCAGAAACATATAACCGATTTGGCTGACGGTAGAGTAAGCGAGTACTCGTTTGATATCGTATTGAGTCATGCCGATGGTAGCGGCCATGAGAGCTGTTGTTCCACCAATGAATGCGACCGTTAACATGACGAGCGGTGCCAGTTCAAAAAGAACGTTACAGCGAACGACCATATAGACACCTGCCGTTACCATGGTAGCGGCGTGAATCAGTGCACTGACCGGTGTGGGGCCTTCCATAGCATCGGGAAGCCATGTGTACAGTGGGATTTGAGCTGATTTTCCGGTAGCACCAATGAACAACAAGAGACATATGATGGTGACAGCTTCAGAATCGTAAATCAGCTTTTCAGGTGCCATGTGCATGACATCAGAGAAGTCGATGGTCCCGAAAATATTGAAAATGTACATGATGGCCAACAGAAAGGCGAAATCACCAATTCGATTGACAACAAATGCTTTGACACCTGCGTCACAGGCAGATTTTTTCTCGAAATAATAACCGATAAGGAAGTAAGAGCTAACACCCACTCCTTCCCAACCGATTAACATGATTAGAAAGTTGTTTCCCTTGACCTGAAGGAGCATGGAGAACATGAACAAATTCAGATAGGCAAAATAGCGATAGTAACTATACTCCTCGTGCATGTAGCCAATGGAGTAAATGTGTATGAGAGAACCAACACCCGTTACGACCAGCATCATGACCATTGAAAGCGGGTCAATCTGGAATCCGAATTCAACGGCGAAGTCACCTGCAGCCATCCAGGTGAAGAGGACTTGTTCAAACAGTCTTTCTTCCGCAGGGGTGAATAGAAGGGACGCGAACATGAGCAAAACGGTCAAGAAGGAGAGGGCGACCGAACCACAAGCCACTTTTCCAACTGCGTTCTTTCCAATTCGTAGTCCAAAAAATCCGTTAATAATAGAGCCAATAAGCGGAAAAATTGGAACCAAGCATGCCAGATTCAACATGAATTAAGCCTTTACCATTTCAAGATATTGAATTCGTCAAGGTTGACGGTTGGTTTATTGCGAAACATCGCAATGATGATCGCCAGTCCAACGGAGACTTCTGCCGCCGCAACACACATGACCATGAAACTGAATACTTGCCCATCGCTGTTGTTCAAATAATGATCGAACGCAATCAGAGAGATATTTACAGCGTTGAGCATGATCTCGACAGACATGAACACAACGATCACATTTCTGCGAAGCAATACGCCCAAAACGCCGATCACGAATAAAGTAGCACTCAGGAGCAAATAATGATTTAAGGGTACGAAACCGTCCATAACTTTCTATTTTTCCCTAGTCGATTTTGTTTTTTGCCAAGACCACTGCTCCCACCATCGCGGCTAGCAAGAGTATGGAAGCAACTTCAAAGGGGAGCACGAAATCGGTAAATAGCGTGGTCCCGATCCTGACCACAGTTCCAAAATCATCTGGAACGGCGGCAGGTGAATTCAGTTCAGCTTGCCCAATAACGCAAGCGATTTTGTAAAGAGCACCCAAGGCCAAAAAACCCGTCAATACAGACACATATGTATTTTGGGGGCGTATGCTCCAAGTATCTTCTTCCGCCGATTTCAGGTTCAGCAACATGATGACAAACATGAATAAAACCATGATGGCACCAGCGTAGACAATGACTTGGAGAATGGCGAGAAAATGCGCTTGTTGCAATACAAACACACCCGCTAGCCCCAACATCATTGCAATCAAGCTTATGGCAGAGTTAATGGGACTGCTACTAACGATAACTCCAAGTGCCATGACCACACAAAACCCGGCCAAGGGATAAAAAATCAGTAGTTCCATTTTGCGTACATTTTTCGCGTGAACTCAACCCGGTCCTTCAATTGATCGATGGGAACCAGGAGTTGTTCTAGGTTATATTTCATTTTGCTTCGATCTAGCATGGAAATTTCGCAATCATCGCTCATGAAGATAGCTTCCTCAGGGCAGGCCTCTTCACAATTGCCACAAAATATGCAAACAGCATAATCGATAGTGAATTCCTTAGGCCAGCGCTCGACTTCGTTTTGCTTGCCTGTGTTCTCTGCCGGATCAATATCTATGCAGTAGGCAGGGCAAGCCGCCTCACACAATCCACATGCAACACAGTTAGGGATATTATTTTCGTTCAAGGCGAGCACAGGACGACCACGATAGGCAACCGGGTATTTAACCATTTCCTCTGGGTAATACACGGTAAAAATCTCACGCTCTTTCTTTTGCCCTAGAAAATAGGGAACAAAACCAAACAGGTTTATAAAGAAATGTCGTGAAGTGATATACATTCCTCGTATGATCTCAGGAAGGTATATACGCTCCCAAAATGTGAGCTTGACGTTTCTATTTACTGTATAGGCCATAATGACTTCCAGTATTATTCGAGGGCCAGAATAACGGCACCCGTTATGAGTATATTAGCCAGCGACAAAGGCAACAGTATTTTCCATCCGAGTTTCATGATTTGGTCGTAGCGGAATCGGGGTAGAGTCCAGCGCACGATCATCTGAAAAAAGATGAAAAAGGATACCTTAGCAAAAAATACGCCGACATGTATCAGCAGTGCTACTATATTTGAGCCGGTTTCTCCAAGAAAATCAAACATGGAGAGAATACCGTCCATTGTTACAAAAGGAAGATGCCAACCGCCAAAGAAGAGGAGGGTGACAATGGCACCGATGGTGACCATTTCTACAAATTCAGCCATGAAGAACATACCGAACTTTAATCCGCTGTACTCTGTAAAGTAACCTGCGACAAGTTCCGACTCGGCTTCTGGTGCATCAAAAGGGATACGTTTGTTTTCTGCAATGGATGCGGCAAAAAACAGGAAAAAGCCCAAAGGTTGCAGGAAAATTCCCCACATCCAGAAGTCTTCCTGGATCGCACCAATTTCTGTTAAGCGCATGGTGCCATATACCATAAGAACACCAATGATGGTCAATCCCATCGTCACTTCATAAGAAATCATTTGTGCCGCGACTCGAATAGAGCCAAGGAGCGACCAGTTATTATTGGAACTCCAGCCGGCGATCACGTAGCCATAGGTAGCGATAGAAGCGACTGCAAATATGAAAAGCAGGCCAACATCGAGGTCGGATATAACAAGATTGACTTCCTTTCCGAAGAGGGTATATATGCCTCCGAAAGGGATAACAGCAAAGGTGATTAGCGCAGGTATCAGTGCAACGATTGGACTCAAGGTATGCAATACCTTATTGGCACCACGGGGGATAAAGTCCTCCTTGGTGAACATCTTGAGCGCGTCTGCAATAATATGAAAGAGGCCGAATGCGGTGAAGCCCAGTATATCGGCTCGGTTTGCACCTATTCGATCTTGCATGATGGCACTCTGTTTTCTTTCAACCCAAGTCAGAACAGGGGCAAAAAAGCCAACAGTGACGCCAAGTATAAATAAAATCTTAACCAGAGTGATCAGGAAATCAACAAACATAGTTCGGTTATCTCTAGTTCAACGGACCGATGAGCGGTTGCCGCTTGTTTACGGGATAGTCTTTCCTTAAAGGGTGCCCTTGGAACTCTTCATAGAGCAAAATGCGCTTTAAATTGCCATGCCCTTCAAATTTAATTCCATACATATCCCAGATTTCTCGCTCGTACCAGTCTGCAGTTTTCCACATACTGGTTACGCTTTGGACCTGACAATCTTCTTCGCCTACAGGGATTTTAATGCGAACGCGATGTTTGTATTTGATCGAGAAAAAATGATAAACGACCTCAAAACGTTCGGTTTTTCGTCCCAAATAATCTACAGCTGTAATATCCATTAAAAAATCAAAGGCAAAATCAGGATCGTCACGCAAGAACTCAAAGAACTCAAGTCCACAGTTCTTTTTTATGCTAACGGTCGCATCGCCTCGAAAGGTGTGCGTCTCAAGAATTAAATCCGGAAACTTCGCTTCGATTTTTTCTGTAATTTTCGTTTCGTCCATATTATTTGCCAAGTGGTTGGTATGTGTCTGATGCTGAAATGAAGACTATTCCCAATCCAGACCTCCTTTAACCCAGACATAACAAAGACCCACACCTAATATTAGAATGAACAATAGCATCTCTATGAACCCGAACATTCCCAATTGCTTGAACAGGATCGCCCAAGGAAAGAAAAAAACGGCCTCAATATCAAATAGTACAAAAAGAACGGCGACGAGATAAAACTTTACCGAAAACCGTTGGTGAGGAGAAACGATTTGTTTTTCACCACACTCAAAAGGTTCCATTTTTTCGGCAAAGTGCCGTTTAGGGCCGAGAATAGAGGTCATGAATACCATGCCGCAGGCAATGCCTATGGCCATGATCAACATAACTGTGGCACCAATGTATTGTTCTAACATATTTTGCCTCCAAGGCGGGTAGGTAACTCGACAGCTCTAAACCTACCTTGCTTACGGAATCTACCTTCTAAATATTGAATACGTCTGATTTTTAAAGCCTTATTAATTTCAGAACTATTTTAAAGGCTTTAACACTGAGTTCTTTCAGGAACAGAGCGGCGATAGTACTCTATGGCTTAGCTTTTTGTCAATGAAAAAACCATTTTTGGGGTGATATAAGTGGGGTGTTTTGGGCGTATATTTGGTTGAGGCTTTGGTATTGGGGAGTTTGGAGTTGAGAGCAGGGTGTAGTGATGTAGTATTTGTAAAGAAGAGGAGGGTGCTTGAGCGGATTTTATGGTGGGTTGTTGAGTTGTAGTTTGTGGAATAAAAAAAGGCTCTTCACTGTTTATAGTGAAGAGCCTTTTTAGTTTGTAAACCCGGCCTCGTCCTACTCTCCCACACAGTCACCCGTGCAGTACCATCGGCGCTGAGAGACTTAA
>JAJDBG010000083.1 GCA_029261475.1 Nitrospinaceae bacterium | reverse complement strand
TCATGGTCAAGGAGAGCTACGGCAGCAAGAACCTCTACATCATTTTTTCGACATTCGATTCCAACGGCACCCTGCCCCATGGCTGGTAATATAATCTTAGGATCGATTCTTTCGGTGATTTTATCACTCCATCCCATTCGGTCCAGTCCTGCTCCGGCTAGAATTATTGCATCCAGGTTCTCGCTGTCTAGTTTTCCGATTCGGGTATCTATGTTGCCTCTCAATGGGACTATTTCAATATCGGGACGATACGCCAGTAATTGAGAACTACGTCGTAAACTGCTGGTTCCAATTCTTGCACCCTGTGGAAGTTCGGCAAGAGTTTTTCCATTTTTTGAAAGCAAGGCATCTAAAGGAGATTCTCTTTCAGTGATAGACCCAAGGCAAAGTTCAAAAGGAATCTTCATAGGTACGTCCTTCATACTATGCACAGCGATGTCTACTTCCCGCCTCATGAGGGCTTCTTCGATTTCCTTTACAAACAGCCCCTTGCCACCGACTTTATTCAAAGGAACGTCTTGAATTTTATCTCCACTGGTTTTGATAATAACCAGCTCAACAGAAATATTCTGTTCAAGCTCTTCCAACAGTCCTTTTATCCAATTTGCTTGCCACAGGGCCAGTTGACTGCCCCGGGTACCAATAATAATTTTTTCAGGATACATTCAATCGTCCAAATGAAATAGGTGTCGGATGGCTTTCATATAATGGTGCCCATCCTCAGTTTGAGTTTGTTTCTTTAGTTTAGTAGTAGGATGATGAAGAATTTTATTGATTATTGATAGAGTCATTTGATCAATAGAAGATTTATCTTCATCACTCAATGAGGAGATTTTCTTAAGAGTTCGATCTAATTCGCTTTTGCGGATAAATTCGGCTTTATTACGCAACTCTACAATTGTAGGAACAACAGAAAGTGATTCTATCCATTTGTTGAATTTTTGGACTTCTCCGGAAATGATATCCATTGCCTGAACGGCTTCTTTTTCCCGTTCTTTCATATTAGCTGTAACTACAGATTGCAAATCGTCGATATCGTAGAGGTAAATATTTTCTAAATCATTAGCTTCGGGCTCAATATCTCTTGGAACAGCGATGTCGATAAAAAACATTGGTTTGTTTTTTCTCTTATGAATCGCGTTGGCAATCATATCTTTACTGATAATGAAATTAGGAGCACCTGTTGAAGTGATTATGATATCGGCACGATGCATCTCATCCGCAAATTTTTCAAATTCGACGGCACTTCCATTCAGAGTTTCAGCCAAGCTGACAGCTCTATTGTAAGTTCTGCTAGAAACATAAACCGTTTTCACGCCATAAGAGATCAAGTGCTTTGCCGCTAGTTCTGCCATCTCACCGGCTCCAACCAGCATAACGGAATGGTTTTCCAAATCTTCAAAAATTTTTCGCGCCAGTTCAACAGCAGCAGAACTGATAGATACCCCTTTTTCAGACACAGAGGTTTCTTCGCGAACTCTTTTCGCAACGGTGAATGCTTTTTCAAAGAGTTGATTTAAAATCATGCCCGTTGCTTCTAAAGAACGCGCCTGATTGTAAGCATCTTTTACCTGGCCCAGGACTTGGGACTCACCAATGACTAAGGAATCCAGGCTGGACGAAACACGGAATAAATGTTCAACGGCTCTGTAATCGCGATAGCTGTAGAAATAATGATCTAAATCTTCATATTTGAGATTGTGGAAATCTGCAACAAATTGCTTGAGGGAACTGATGCCCAGATCATGGTCGTTCACTCGGGCATAAATCTCTACCCTGTTGCAGGTCGAAATGATTATATGCTCTACAATTTCGCCGCTAGAAGCTAAACGTTCCGAAGACTCTTCGATTTTGGACGCAGTGAAGGCCAGCTTTTCGCGTATCTCAACAGGTGTCGATTTATGATTGACCCCTACCATCACTAATTTTGATTCGTGCATGATTTAGATGTGCATGAAATAAGTCAAAACAACCAATACGAAACCAAAAACGGCACCCTGTGCCGCTTTTTTCCCACGAACGCCTATCGTCAATCTACCAAAAAACACTAAGCTATAAATAAGCCAAACTATAATGAGAGGAGCAATTTTTTCAATATCCCAAGAGTAAAAAGGGATGTCTCGTTTCATATTCCATATCGCACCAGTCATAAAACCAAGGGTAAAAAGTGGAAAACCTACCGCAATGATTTTATCATTCAAGGTATCCAAAACCTCGAGGGACGGCATCCGGAAATACATGATTCCCAGTTTTTTAGATTTAACTTGATGCTCCTGAATGAGGTACATCAATCCCACGGCAAAAGCTACAGTAAAAGCACCGTAACCCGTTATCGATAGTGTCCTGTGCAATGTCATCCACAACATTTCCGAGGACTGTTCACCGGGATGCGCCCGCGATAGAAATACAGAATAAAATAAAAACAAAAAGACAAGTGGAATAACAAACGCACCCAAGTCTTTTATTTTGTATCGCCACTCGATCAGAAAATAGCCGATCACCACAACCCATGAAAAAAACACGACCATTTCGAATGTAGTCGTGTAGGGGCCGTGCCCCGTTTCAGCTGAACGAATCGCTATCCATGCCGTGTGAAAAACCAAACCAATGGCGACAAGGATATTGGCAGATTTCGAAAGCGAACCACGACGATGCACCAGAAATACAAAAAATGCGATCGAAGCTGCTAGATAACTGACAACAGATATATTAAATGCAATTTTTGCCATACATGGAAGACAGCTAGATTCTCTAACCCTAAACGTTACGATTTTTTAATTTTGAATTCTCGATCTTAATTAAACCGAGAAAAATATTCTTCCTAAAATAGAAAATATCTATCAGATTTACCCGGCCGGCTTCTTGGACTGGTATCCGCCTTGCGCTACTTTAAGAAAATCTGAAAGTCTCTATTATAAAGACAGTTAGGGCTAAATGATATTGAAAGATATTGCTTTATATTACCATTTTAATTGATTTGCATCAATCCTACTTTACGAGTAATAGCTTCTTATATAGAAGTAGGCTTAATGTCAACAGGGATCAGTCCAGGCGATCATTTTTGGGAGAGATCGATTGTTTATCCTTGAGGACTTCCTTGAGTTCGACCATGAATTCGTTCACATCTTTGAACGAGCGGTAAACAGAAGCAAAACGTACATAGGCAACATCGTCGAGACTATAAAGCTCGCGAACCACTTTTTCCCCTATGATGACAGCAGACACTTCTTTTTCGCCCAGCTCCTGAAAGTGTTGTTCGATACGATCAACAAGAAATTCTATTTTGTCGATGCTGATCGGGCGCTTCTGACAGGCAATTTTGACTCCATTTACAATTTTCAAACGGTCGAAATCCTCCCGACGTCCGTCCCTCTTGACGACCATTGGCAAAGTCTTCTCCAGCCTCTCATAGGACGTGAAACGTTCGCTACAAGTCAGGCACTCACGCCTTCTGCGTATGATATCACCTTCTTTATTGAGACGAGAATCGATGACTTTATTTTCGAGATTGGAGCAAGCAGGACATTTCATAGGGACTCAACTCGATGTATTAAGGTCGGCATAAAGGGGAAACTGCTTACAAAATTCCACAATTTTAGACCGGGTTTGCTTCAAGAATTCCTCATCATCTTTGCGCTCAATGATTTGTATGATCCAGGAACCAATAGTTTCCATATCTTTTTCCTTCATACCGCGCGTAGTTAAGGCTGGCGTTCCGATTCGTATGCCAGAGGTAACGAACGGACTTTGCGTTTCAAAAGGTACAGTATTTTTATTGACTGTGATGCCAGCTTTATCGAGGGCAATTTCGGCGTCTTTACCAGTGACATCTTGCGGGCGAAGGTCCAAAAGAACTAAATGGGTGTCTGTGCCACCGGTTAAGACTTTATAACCATTAGTTATTAAAAATTTCCCCAAAGCTTGTGCGTTGGCAACAACCTGCTTTTGATAGGTTTTAAATCCTGGGCTCAATGCTTCTTTGAAGGCCACAGCTTTAGCCGCAATCACATGCATAAGGGGACCACCCTGTATGCCAGGAAAAATACGTTTATTAACAGCTTTAGCATCTTCTTCCCGGCACAAAATCATTCCACCACGAGGACCACGCAAGGTCTTGTGTGTTGTTGTGGTGACATAATCTGAGTGTAACATCGGGGATGGATACAATCCTGCGGCTACTAAACCAGCGGGATGAGCGATGTCTGTCATTATTTTCGCCCCAACCTCATCAGCGATTTCTCTAAATTTCACAGCATCTATGATACGCGGATAAGCACTGGCTCCTACAACGATCAGTTTGGGTCGATGTTCTTTTGCCAAGGCCAAAGCTTGATCATAATCCACTAATTCAGTTTCTTTATTAACGCCATAGGAGACAACTTTATAAGTGTAACCGGAAAAGTTGACGGGACATCCATGCGTCAAATGTCCTCCATGAGACAGATCCATGCCCATGATCGTGTCGCCAGGATCAACAGCAGTATGATAAACAGCCATATTGGCTTGAGAACCGGAATGCGGTTGCACATTGGCATGCTCAGCACCAAATAGTTTTTTCGCTCGCTCTATAGCTAATTCTTCAGCCACATCGACAAACTCGCAACCACCGTAATAGCGCTTACCGGGATAACCTTCTGCATACTTGTTTGTCATGACCGAGCCAAGTGCCTGCAATACTTCTGGGCTGACAAAATTCTCCGATGCAATCATTTCCAATGTATTTTGTTCTCTTCCTAATTCCCCCTGGATCGCCTTATATATTTCCGGGTCAAAATCTATCAAAGACAATTTATTACTCCCTTTATTAGTTTCCGACTATTTAGCTGTCGCTTTAGTTTCGTCAATATCATTAATTTTATCGAGACGGTATTGGTGGCGGCCTCCTTCAAACGGAGTATTCAGCCAGGTTTTTAGAATTTCCTGAGCCAAGCCAAAACCAATGACTCTCCCCCCCATTACTAAAATATTTGAATCGTTATGTTCGCGACATAATTTCGCCGTATAAAGATCGGAACACAGCGTTCCACGAATTCCAGGAAAACGATTGACAACAATTGACATGCCAATCCCTGTTCCACAAATAACGACACCGCGTTTAAACTTTCCCTCTGAAACAGATCGGGCAAGAGATATCCCATAATCTGGGTAATCGACCCTATCCGTGTTTGGTGGACCTAGGTCTTTAACTTCGTAACCTTCCTGGAGTAAGAAGGAAATGATATTTTCCTTCATCTCATAGCCCGCATGGTCCGAAGCTATGACTATATTTTTCATTGCGCATTACCTCATTAAATTAGAAAGCAACCTTGATCAAAATATGAAATACCAATTTTGACGAAATTTATAAACACAGACCCCGTAAAAAAGTTGGGATTCAACATAGGCTGAAGGTCACCGAAATAGTGGATAATACCTTGACCAAGTGTTTAAGTAAATCCCGGATATTATGAATTATCAAATTCTGCTTAATTAGCAATAACTTGAATTTCTTTATTTATTGAAAGATAATAGAAAAATTAATACAATACCTTGGTCTATCCTAATATGTTTTACTAGTAGGTTTCCATAATTATGTGGCGAAATATATTTTTAGAATCTTGTTTGTTGTCAGCCTTGATATTTGGCGGATTCTATTTGAACTCAGCGCAAATGAAAAGTGAACTGCCTTCTCCCTCCTCTATCAGGGATAGTCAAGTTGCCTGGGATCATATAAGCGGCAAACTGTACCCACAAGACGAAGCGAAAAAAAGATTCCACGTCAGTGGCTCTGAGGACAGCTCCACTATCAAAGAGGACCACCTCTTCAATTAATTTCTTTGAATTTTAAACAGGTGGATGGAACACTAGCAATTATAAAAAACACTCCCACAAATTCTCGTCCCCTCCTCTGTTTGTTACTATACATTCCAAGTTTTTTTCTATTACGAACTTATTGTATTAAATCTAATCCCCAGCTATTGGAATTTGCGCCTCTACTCGCGGCTTTTCCAATTCTGATGCTTTGCCTGAAAGATACAATTAGGCTATGGAAGAAGACCTTTCAGTTCTGGAAATCCTCTTGTCTTACGGGTGCTATTTTATCCATATCGCTGTATACCTTCTTGTATTCATTGTGTTTTGGTGCTGAAGGAATGGGCTTAGAGTATGGAGTAGTACTGAATAAAGGGGCAAGCGATGGTGTGCCTACCGCATTCTCGATCAATTGGATCAGGGTTATTATAGAACCGCTTCTATATCAAACTTTATTTACGGGTTTGATACTCCCTGGAGTAATGCACCAATCTAACCGGATTGCTTTCTTATATTTTGGTGGAATATTATTTACTACGGGGTCTTTTCAACTGAATCTTGCAGTATTTTTTCTGGGTGTTATTTCAGCTTTCCTGTTTGACAGGCAAAAATCTCTTCTAGGGCCAGTAATATTTCACGCAAATGCAGTTATAGCGGGCCAACTATTGGAGACAGTTTTTCTAAGTAGCGTTCCAATGCTACTTATATTCTTTTAGGAAACTATAATTCAAGCTCAGTATCCCTGACAAGAATCAGCAGAAATATACTTGGGGAGGGGTAGCAGTCCTTATTAGAATGCCTAGCGAGAACGTTATTTAGAAAGTCATAAAAACTGACGAAGTTTTCAGTTTCAATCAGTTTTTTAGACGTTAATTGTAATTTTGCTTGACGAGATATTCGGGCAAAGTCCATTCCAATTTGTCATGATCCACATTGTAATGCCCTAAGGCACCACAAAAAACGCAATATTCTACGCCGACATCATAATCCAATGTGAGGGTATTGGCTTTGTGTTCACAGAAAACTTCCTTCTTCTCCGCAGTGTTATTTGATTCTCCCTCGTCAAACCAACCATTTGAAATCGTAAGATCCTTCATCCAGTTCTCCTCCTAAGCGAATGAGTTTAGTTTCGATTGAGGCAAAAACAAGTAGCAAGTCAAAAAATAACTATCGTTTCAAATTAATTATATATTTCTTGAGAGTATTGCGTTGAACATTTTCTTAAATTATCTTATCGGCAATAGTGTACCGATTAATAATTCAAATTAAAACTATTTTTTTACTTATTTCTGCAGCAACTTTTTACATATTTTTTAGGCTAACTCACGCAAATAGTCATGAGTGTAAAGCCCAGTATCATGCCCATCATTCCAGTAAAACTGAACCGCATAACGACCGACCGATTTGATGTTGACCGGACGGATAGTGTCTTTTATTTGGCCCGGCTGGATACGCTTTTCTCCAGTCCATTCGTCAATGCAATTTGCGCAGGGACATTTTTCACGCAACATTTTGACATCGTAGGCCGACTCAACTCCATCAGACCAAGATATGCCGAGTGTCGTTGCATTTATTTGACTGATCTTTTTAGGCGACGGATAGTTTGAATCTACTTTTTGAGTTTCGGTCATCAGTTTATTCCTTCCATGCCATTTCAAAAGTAGTTTCCGTTTTCTCATTACCTGCTTGAATAATGCTCAATTGCGCCGCAACCTGCCCTGCCACCGATTTATAAGCTTTAGTCGCTGGGGATTCGGGATCTTTGAAGGTGATAGGCATACCATTGTCACCGCCATCAACGACACCACTGATAATCGGAGCCTCTCCAAGAAATGGGATCTTGAATTTATCCGCCATCGACTGCCCACCGCCTGATTTAAAAATGTGATGCTTTTTGTCACAGCCATCACAAATAAAATAACTCATGTTCTCGACAACTCCCAACAGGGGAACTTTTACAGACTCAAACATTCGGACTGCTTTTTCAGCATCGATGAGGCTCACTTGTTGTGGCGTAGTCACTACCACCGCACCCGAAAGAGGTGCTTTTTGGGTCAAGGTCAACTGAACATCCCCAGTTCCAGGAGGTAAATCAATGATCAAGTAGTCGAGCTCTCCCCATTCCACATTTTGCAAGAACTGTTGAATGATTCCGCCTAGCATTGGGCCGCGTAACATCAAAGGTTGGCCTTCTTTGGATAAAAATGCCGCAGAAACAACCTTGATGCCATGCTTTTCGTGAGGGTAAAATTTATTGTCTGATCCAGCTTTGGGAGGCGTTATGGGAATTCCCATCATCTGTGGAATACTCGGACCATAGATATCCGCATCCATCAACCCTACCTTGGCACCCGACAACTGCAATGCCGCCGCAATATTGACGCTGACGGTAGATTTACCTACCCCACCCTTGCCGCTGGCTACTGCTATGATATTTTTCACACCCGGCAATACGGGTTGACTGTGCTCTGCGGCACGAACGACAGCTGTCATATTGACATCTACCTTCGTGACACCTTCAATGGCTTTGACCTTTGTTTCACATTCGCTTCGTAATTGTTCTTTCACAGGACATGCCGGTGTGGTCAATTCTACATCAAAGGAAACGTTGCCACCTTCAACCTTCATATTTTTCACAAATCCCAAACTCACTATATTTTTATGCAGGTCGGGATCTTGTACTGTTTTTAGCGCTGAAAGCACTTGCTCTTGAATATTTTGTTCAGACATAATTCTCTCCGTAAATTAACCAGTAAGACATCACTTATGTGACGAGAACAAACAGGTTTTTCATATTTTTGTTATGATTGTTTCCCAAACGCAATTGAAAATTTTCCATCATCAACCGAATTCAATCTTCTGTTTGGGGAAATGTAAAAAATAGTTTTCAGCAACAACTTAGATGAAATTCACCAACAAAAGATTTTTTCGGAAATAACAAACAACGGTCAGTTTAAAAACTATTTCCAAAGAATTTCTATTCTTGTCAGTTATCCCAAGGGCGTGCTAAGTTTTCATTTTTCTTGCGCTAAGCCCCTGTATATCGTATATACTTGTTCCAACAACACAATATACAGTCTTATAGTAATAATAATGCTTCATTCTGCATTTTTCACAATCACCAATTGATTCAACTGTAGCTTCGTACTTAATAGAATCGTGACACCTCTTTGGCAAGCCGCCCTTGAATTTTGTTCCTTTTCACTCATCTGCTTCCATCCATATTTAATAAAATTTCATGTCCCAGGAAAAATTAGTAGATTTACAAGAAGAACTTGAAAGTCGTTTCCTCACTTACGCCCTTTCCACTATTGTTTCACGTTCTCTTCCTGATGTCAGGGATGGATTGAAACCCATTCACAGACGTATTCTTTATGCGATTGAACAAATGGGAGTGGGAGTCACTGCAAAGCATGTCAAATCTGCAAAAATCATTGGGGAAGTTTTAGGTAAGTATCATCCACATGGAGATGCTTCTACCTATGAGTCCATGGTTCGGATGGCGCAAGATTTTGCAATGCGTTATCCCCTGGTTGATGGCAAAGGCAACTTTGGTTCAGTAGATGGTGACCCTGCCGCCGCTTACCGTTATACAGAGGGCCGTTTGACGGCAATCACTGCCTTTTTTCTGGCCGATTTAAAGAAGGACACCGTAAATTTCAAATCCAATTACGACAATACCCTGAAGGAACCCGAGGTACTACCGTCACAAGTGCCGAATTTGTTAATCAATGGTTCTTCTGGGATTGCTGTAGGCATGGCATGTAATTTTCCCAGCCACAATCTAAAAGAGGTCAACAATGCCCTGATCTCCTTGATTGACGACCCTGAGCAGAAAGTAGCCGATTTGATGCGGCACATCAAAGGACCGGACTTCCCCACAGGCGGTAGAATTTTAAGTGATAAAAAAGAACTGATAAAAGCATATGAACAGGGTTTGGGTTCGGTGCGCGTTCGTGGCGAATGGACGGTCGAAGACCTTCCTCGCGGCCGACAGCAATTGATTCTAAACTCTTTGCCCTACGGCGTTAATAAAGCCAAACTCATTGAGCGGATAGCCGATATCATCATCGCTAAAAAGTTGCCACCGCTGACCGATGTACGAGACGAAAGCGACGAAAAAAACCGCGTAGTTCTGGAACTCAAAAGCGGTTCGGACCCGGAAAAAGTAGCCCGATATTTGTTAAAACACACCGATTTGGAAGTCAACATTCAGTTGAATTTCAATTGCCTCACCCCCGGTGGAAAACCAGAACGCCTCTCCCTGAAAGAGATATGCCAGTACTTTCTTGATTTTCGGAAAGAAGTTAATATTCGCAGGCTCAAGTATGAATTGGGTCTTTTGGAAAAACGTCTGCATATCCTGCTGGCTCTGGTTAAAATCTTCAATGATCTCGATGAAGCTTTGAGGCTGATTAGAAGCTCTAATTCACGAAAAGAAGCCCACGAAAAAATCAAAGTGGGATTTGCATTCGATGACGAACAAACCTCAGCTATTCTGGAGATGCCCCTTTACCGTTTGGTTTCACTGGAAATTGACAAGATTTTAAAGGAGCAAAGAGAAAAAGAACAAGAAAAGAAACGCATTGAAGAAATGCTGAAATCACCTGAAAAAATATGGAATGAAATAAAAAAAGAGCTAAGCACCATCAACGAAAAGTTTGGTGATAAGAGAAAGACAAAAATCAAATCGGAAGACAGTGTTGAGTTCAATGCTGAAGACTTTATTGAACAAGAAGAATCTCATTTTGTCATCAGCTCTAAAGGTTGGTTGAGAAAGATCAAAACGGTAGGTGATCCTTCGACCTTGCGTTATAAGGAAAATGACGATTTTTTCGAATCGATTAGCGTTGATTCCAGGGACATGGTTGCCTTTTTCACGAATCGTGGAATGGTTTATACTCAAAAGTCCTATCAATTCCCTCACTCCCGAGGGGGATTTGGTGATCCCATTCAGAATTTTTTCAAGTTTGCAGATGGTGAAAAGGTTTTAAAAATGATAGCTGTTCCTAGCACACAGGTACCAGACGAAAGCCCGCCTGCACTTCCTAAATCAGGGCAAGGGGCTTTAGATTTTGGAGATCCCGCCAATAAAAAAGAACTCATGGCAGTGTCAACCCGAGGCTATGGATTTCGTTTTGACTTTTCAAATCCTGCAGAAACCACTCGCAATGGTAGGAAAGTCGCATCCTTGAAATCTGATGCTAGCTTGGTGGGAATTTCCGAGGTTACTGGCAGTCAGGTTTTTCTCGCTTCTCAAGCGGGTAAGGGGCTGTGCATTTCTATTGAAGATGTCCCTATTTTAAGTGGACCCGGGGCGGGTGTAAAGTTGATCAAAATGGTCGATACTGAATTAGCAGGCTTTAAATGTGTCAATGAAAAAGAATCGGTTACCTTAGTTTTTGAAAATAATGAAGAGAAGCGCATCCGGCTCACTCAGGTTCCAGTCTATAACAGAGGAAGCCTGGGTGTTATCATCTCTAAAAAACGAAAAATCATAGAGGTTAAATAATTAACGCATATGTCCGATTACGACTCTAAAGACATACAAGTACTTGAAGGCCTGGAACCTGTTCGCAGACGGCCTGGCATGTATATCGGCTCGACCACTTCGACAGGGCTTCATCACCTGATTTGGGAAATACTCGACAATTCGGTGGACGAAGCCTTAAACGGCCACTGCAATACGATTGAAATCGATCTCGATGACGAGCATGGTGTAACGATCAAAGACAATGGGCGTGGTGTCCCTGTTAGCAAGTTTAAAAGTACGGGGAAAAGTGCGATGGAAATTCTGTTCACGACTTTGCACTCAGGAGGAAAGTTTGACGATGACGCGTACAAGGTTTCTGGCGGTCTCCACGGCGTAGGAATGGCCGTTGTATGCGCCCTTTCCGAAACATTGACAGCCACTTCAAGAAGAGAAGGCTTTGAGTGGACTCAAACGTTTTCTCAAGGGAAACCCACTACCTCATTGAAAAAAGGGAAAGTCTCCAGAAATTACGGGACAACCGTTTATTTCAAACCCGACAAAAAGATATTTCCAAAAATCGAATTCAATCCTAAACAAATACTTGAGAGAGTCTCGGCTAAAGCCTTTTTAAATAAAGGGCTTAAAATTGTATTTCGTGAAAACGGCAACACGCATACTTTTCAATACCCCGAAGGCATCAAGGACTACATAAGAAGTCTTTTGAATGAAAAGGCAATTCTGTCAGAAGAGCCTTTTTACATTGAAAGCGAAAACGAAAAAATGCGGCTGGAAACGACCTTTATGTGGAGCTCCAGTACCGACAGTGTCATATTATCCTACGCCAATGCCATCCGCACTTCAGACGGGGGTACGCATGAAACCGGTTTTCGTAATGGAATAACCAAAGCCTTGCGAGCCTATATTGATCGGCGCAAACTTCTTCCCAAGGGCGTAAATATTACAGGCGAAGATGCAAAGGAAGGATTGACCGCAATTATCAGCGTCTACTTGCAAGGTGATGTCGAGTTTCAGGGACAAACAAAAGGTCGTTTGAATTCAGATATCACCTCACAAGTCGAGTTGGCAATCAAACATTCCTTTGAACAAACACTCCACACCCACTCGGAACTAGCAGATACAATTGCAAACCGAGTTATTTTGTCGGCCCAGGCGCGACTCGCATCCCGACAGGCTAAAGATGCCGTACACCGTAAGACAAATATTTCTCATCGTCTGAACTTGCCGGGAAAACTTTCCGACTGCGCCACAGTAGAGCGCGATTCGGCAGAGCTGTTTATTTGCGAGGGTGACTCCGCTGGCGGGTCCAGCAAGCAAGCACGAGATCGAAAAACGCAAGCCATACTCCCTATTCGAGGAAAAATCCTCAACGTTGAAACGGCTACGATGGCAAAAATATTGGCCAACAGTGAAATCAAAAATATCATCTCTGCCGTTGGTGTCGGTATCGAGCCTAAATTTGAATACGAAAAACTGCGTTACGGAAAAATAATCATCATGACCGATGCAGATGTCGATGGTGCACATATTTGTTCATTGCTACTGACATTCTTCTTTCGTTATATGCCGAAACTCATCGAAGAAGGACACCTGTTCATCGCACAGCCCCCCCTATTCCGGATCGATTCAGGTAAAAAAATGTTCTATGCCCTGGATGAAGAGGAAAAGGACAAAATAGTGGAAAAACTAAATGGTGCCAATTATGAAATAGGACGTTTCAAAGGATTGGGGGAAATGCCTGCAAAAGATTTAAAACAAACCACAATGGATAAAAAACAACGAACTTTGATTCGCGTAAACATTCAAAACCGCGAAAGCACAGATCAGGCATTCGTCGATCTGATGGGGAAAGACGCTTTGCCGCGTTTCAACTTCATAACCGAACGTGCTTTGAGCGTAGAAAACCTCGACATTTAAAAACTTCCCTCGCCACCTCATTGCAGTTTTGTTGGTCCAAAGAATCTTCGACCGATATAAGCAATCACGAAAACCTTTTAGGTAGCTTTTCTATCTGCGAAATCCACAACCACTCGCAAGCACCCGGCTTCACCACTGTAACGCCCGAAAAATCAAGATATTCAATTAAGAAAAACGGATTCCTAAGCCTTGTTTTTTTTCGAGTTAAGGAGTATTCTGTAGTAAAGTTTAATATCTTTTTTACTTCAGATGGTGTAACGAGTATGTCGCTTTTTTCAAAAATAAAATCCTCATTAAAGGGTCCTACCATAGAAGAGATAGAAGCCGATACTCCCTTCACCTATTCTCTTGCCGAAACTTTAAAAGAGTTTGATGGACATGTCGTCGAAAAAACTCCCCCTGTCACTATTCCGGCACCTTCCAGCAATAATTATATTCATTACCAGATGGCACCGATCACCAATAAGATCCTTGCCACTCAATCCCTCAGAGAAGTCATCACAACCTTGACAGGGGATTTGATGAATTTGTTTGATTGTGAATTGGTAACGATTTTTGGATTGGACAGGCAAAAAAGGCAAATTTACTCGCGGAATTTTCAGTGGAAGCTGAAAGATGAGATTCGGCTCAATATCTCCATGAAAAGCTTGGCCGGCTTTGTAGCGGCAACAGGGAAAATCTTACAGATTAAAGACGCCCAAAATTCAAAAGAACTTGCGTCATATCATCCCAGTCTGAAATTGGATGATACATGGGATGGGAAGTTTCAATTCAAGACCCGCTCAGTTCTAGCTGTTCCCTTGTCTCATAACAAACAATTGATGGGCGTTTTGGAACTCATAAATAAGAAGACCGAGTCTGCTTTTACAGCGATGGATCTTCGTATGGCTAAAGAAATAAGCCTGACTCTAGGCCGTGCATTAATGAGGGCTGAGGTTGAGGAATTAGAAAACGAGCTAAAATCAACCGTGCATTCTATTCATTCAGCCAAAAGCCCAGATGAAATATTTATAGAATGCCAAGAGTCCTTGCTTCAGCTTTTTTCAGCCCAGTTTGTGACGATCTACGCCGTCGATTTTGATTCGCAGGAGATCTACTCGAAATACAAAACCGGTGACTCGATTCAAGAGATCAGACTTCCGATTTCATGCGAGAGCATTGCGGGTTTTGTAGCGTCCAAGCACCAACAGGTCAACATTCCAGATGTCTATGACGACCTCCTTTTGAAGGAGCTTCACCCTGATTTAAATTTTGATAAATCCTGGGATAAAAAAACCGGAATTAAAACACGTTCTATTCTAGCTTCACCACTCATGTACGAAAATCAGATCATGGGTGTCCTGCAAATTGCCAATAAGCCAACATTCAATAAATACGATGAGAAGACCATTGCCAGTGTTTCGAATACAATTGGCCTGGCATTATTCAATCAAAGAAAGAAGCAAGATTCTGAACGAACGACTTTTAGCTATTTGGTTGATCGTAGCCTGCTTTCTCGGGAGGAACTGAGAAAAGCAATCACCACGGCTCGTATTGAAAATAGGGAAATTGAAAATATACTTTTGGATGAATTTAAACTCAAACGATCGGACATAGGTAAGTCACTTGAGTTGTTCTACAAAACCCCCTACACAGGGTACCCACCCTCCTCCAGTACTACTTTAAGCGAAGAGGAAAAAAACCTTTGTATAAAAAGTTTTAACAACAATTCAGAATGTGTTCTATTAGAAATAAAAGACCATTCTGCAAAGGTGTTGATGCCTGATCCTTCCGATCAAAAATTAATTGAGGAAATAAAGAAAACTCTGGCTAGGGAAACTCTCGAAATCAACGTTGGTTTGAAAGCAGATATTCTGGACTATATTGCCGATTATTCTACAGCTAGCCCATCGGAGCCATTAAAAAATACAGCTATTCAGCCAGATTCAACCGACACAATAACACCCGAACCTACCCCCACGAAGCAATTAGAAAGTCTGGATGATTTGTTGGAGGAGGAACCCGAAATAGAGATCGCACTGGAAGAAGTACCACCATCCCCTCTTCCCTATATTGAGACCAACCAAATTGCGAAAGACCTGGTCAACGAAATGTTGGCCGACGCCCATGAAAAAAATGCAAGTCATATTCATGTAGAACCTGGCCTGAAAAACGAGTCCTCTCAAATCCGCTTTAGAATAGACGGTGTTTGTCGGTTATATAAAGAATTGCCTGAAAAATCTCAGCAGATGGTTCTGGCTTTATTTAAAGGTATGTCTAAAAAAGCTAAAGCGGCTGGAGATACCGAATCGGTCCGGTTTAAAATTGGTAACGAGGAACTCGAGTATAGCCTTGTGTTTGTTTCACTCCCCGGTAGTAAGGAGGAACTCATCATTCGATCTCGATCAAATGTAAAGTTCATTTCTTTAGAACGCATGGGCATTGCCAGTCGAAATCTAAATATTATTCAAAGAAATATTTCATTGCCTCACGGATTGATTATCGTTGCTGGAACTGCAGGGGCAGGCAAAACGGTTACCTTGCACTCCTTATTAGACCGGATAAACATCCCCGAAAAGAAGATATGGACGGCTGAAACATCTATCGAAATTGTTCAAAAAGGCTTGCGTCAAGTTCAAATGGAAGGCAGTTTTGCTGACATCCGTAACATCTTCATGCAAGCTGACCCCGATGTGATAATGGTTGAAGAAATGCAGGACTCCGAGGCCTGTGAAGCTGTTTTAGATTCATCTAGCAGAGGCTATTTGACCTTCAGTTCAGTCCACGCGAATTCGGCTCCACTCGCAATAGAACGCCTATTGAGTTTGACTTCCGAACCCAGAGGCTTGGCAGAATCCTTAACCCTGGTCATAGCTCAACAATTGGTCCGCACTCTTTGTCGAAACTGTAAAGAAGATTACCACCCAAGTGAAGAAGAATTTAATTTTCTTGTGTCGGAATACGGGGAAAAAGATTTTCCCAAGCTTGGTTTAGAGTACGGGTCATTCCTTACTTTTAAAAGGCCGATGGGATGTAAAATGTGTAATGAAAGCGGGTTTTCAGGAAGAACCGCATTGCACGAGGTCCTTGAAGTGACACCCAAGATAAAACGCTTGATTCGGTGCAAAGGTGATATTGAGGAAATACGCAAACAAGCCCAAAAAGAAGGTATGACAACAATGAAGCAAGACGCCATAGTTAAAGTTCTTAAGGGAACTTGTGATTTAAAGCATGCCTTTTCCCACTTTCAAAGCTAATAACTAACAACCCTCTCTAACTAAGAAATCGCTAAAGGTCATCGATGGAATCTCAGGGAAATACAGGGCTTTCTGAAAAATCTTCCGCATCGGAAGTCGCACAGGATTTGATTGGAAAAATCCTGAATGTTGCAAATGAATCCGAATCCATTGCGGAATTGATTGCGGAATTGAAACAACAGTTCGATTGCGAAAACATTCTCCTGTATTCAGTGGATAGGGTGAAGCGCCAACTTTTTATCCCCCCAGTGTTTAAGGATATCATTCCAGAAAACCATTTAGAAATATCTCCTAAATCTCTGGCCGGATACGTGGCCATTACAGGCAAACCCGCATTATTGCCCAATTCTCACTCCATTGACTGCTTGGCTAAATTGCACGCACAACTTGGGCCAGGCTCTTCCATCGAATCCAAACTCCCAAGTCCTTCCGTTTCACTATTCGCGACACCTTTACCTCATAACAAAAGGCTTGTTGGTGTTTTGGAATTGGTTTCGATTGACAAAACGAACCCTATAGAGGACCGGGAAATCAAAATTGCACGAGAAATTGCTCCCGCTTTAGGACAAACTCTTGCCCGCTTGAATCAATCCCAAACTGAGGAACTATCTAAAGAAGCAGTTAAAAAAGGGGAAAGGCTTCATCAAATTTCTCAAACAATCCATTCAGCCAAGCATGTAGATGACATTCTGATTGAGTTGAAAGATTCTATTTTGGAACTGTTTGGAGCATCAGTCATTACGATTTACGCCGTCGATTCTGCTAATAATGAAATTTATTCGAAGGTCAAATCTGGAGATCGCGTCGATAAGATTCGCGTTCCAATTTCGCCTGTAAGCATTGCTGGTTGGGTGGCTATGAACCAAAAAGTTGTAAAAATAAGCGATGTATACAACGAAGAGGAACTAAAAAAATACCATGCGGACTTGGCTTTTGATATTTCATGGGATCAAAAAACGGGCTTCAGAACCAAAACAATGCTGGGTTGCCCCCTTGTAAAATCTGGCGAGTTGATGGGAGTCCTACAGTTAATCAACAAGAAAGATGGTCTAGAGTTTACAGAGGAAGACGAAAAAAATGCCAAATTCATTTCCGAAACACTGGCCCTAGCCTTTCACAATCAAAGCAAGTATGTCGAACAAAAACCAACCAAATTCAGCTATCTCATTAACAACGGCATTATTACTGAGGTAGAGCTTAAAGAAGCTACGGCAAAGGCCAGGAAAACCCAGCTTGATATCGAAACCATTTTATTAAAAGATTTAAAGCTGAAAAGAACTGATCTGGGAAAATCTCTAGAGACCTTTTACGACACTCCCTACGTTCCTTACAGTGATACGATGGTTCTCCCAAGCGATATCCTGACGGGCTTAAATAGAAATTTTCTTCTGAAAAACTTTTGGATTCCCTTACAAAGTGATGGAAATAAAATTACAATTTTAATCAATAATCCTATCGCACAAGAGACGATCAGTAATATAAAACTGATCTTTCCAAGAAGAGAAATTGAATTCAAAGTTGGCTTGAAGGTAGATATCATCGATTTCTTTAACGCCAATTTAGGCATTGACGACAGTCCCGCTCCGCAAGAGATGGAAGGCATGTCCTCCCTCCTGAATACTCTCAAGGATGAAAAGGAAGACACTGCAGAAGTTTCCAGCGATGACTCAGACGATGCAAATATGATCAGTGAGACCGACAGCACCATTGTGCGGTTGGTCAATAAGATCTTGATTGATGCTTACGAGCGTGGTGTTTCTGATATCCATGTTGAGCCAGGAATTGGGAAAGAATCTATTCGCGTTCGCTTCCGCAAAGACGGTACTTGTGTTGTTTATGAGGAGATCCCCTATTTATATAAAAACGCAGTGTTGTCCCGTATAAAAATCATGTCCAAACTTGACATAGCCGAGCGACGATTGCCTCAAGATGGAAAGATTAGAATGAAGTACGGAAACAAGGAAATCGAGTATCGTGTTGCCACCTGTCCCACCGTCGGCGGCAATGAAGATGCTGTCTTGCGTATTCTAGCGGCAAGCAAGCCGATTCCCTTGGACAAGATGAATTTTAATCCAAAAAATTATGAGACTCTTATAGATAAAATCATTAAACCTTATGGTTTGGTATTGGTGGTTGGGCCTACAGGATCAGGAAAAACGACCACACTTCATTCAGCCCTTGGGCATATTAATAAACCCGAAACAAAAATTTGGACCGCTGAAGATCCAGTGGAAATCACTCAAAAAGGACTTCGGCAAGTGCAAATGCTAAACAAAATCGGTTTGGACTTTGCCCGGGCAATGAAATCATTCCTGCGTGGCGATCCTGATGTCATTATGGTAGGTGAAATGCGAGACTCGGAAACTTGTGCGATTGGCTTGGAAGCCTCGTTAACAGGTCACTTGGTTTTCAGTACCTTGCACACCAACTCGGCACCTGAAACCATTACCCGCCTTCTGGATATGGGGATGAATCCACTGAACTTTGCCGATGCTCTTCTACTGATCGTCGCACAAAGACTGGTTCGCACACTGTGCAAAAACTGCAAGGAAGATTATCATCCCAGCAAAGAAGAATACGAAATTTTAATTAAAGAATATGGGGAAGGCGACTTTTCCGCGCTTGGGTTTGAGTATAACGACGAACTCATGTTGAAAAAACCGGTGGGTTGCGAGAAATGTGGGGACACGGGTTATGCCGGTCGAACCGGTTTGCACGAGCTACTTCAAGGCACCGATGACATGAAGCGTAGAATTATGCTGAGAGAAACAGTGGAAGATCTTCGAGCACAAGCCATCAAAGATGGGATGACTACATTAAAACAAGATGGAATTTATAAAATCTTCAAAGGTGATTGCGACTTGAAACAGGTACTCGCTGTTTGTATCGTGTAAGCCTGCCAACTTAAGTGAGAAATTCGGCCTGACACTGCTATTGCTGGTAATTGGAAGATATCCAGCTATCCATGCTTTTCAGTGCTTTTTGAGAAATTTGCTCGTTTCGCAATTGTTTATTTCTTATTTTCATGGAATTCGCCGGAAACAAACCATAATTGATATTCATCGGTTGATAGGCCCCACCAACTCTTCCTCCAGAAACATAGTTTATCAGCGAGCCTAAGGCTGTTTCCAGCGGTGGTGGAGAATAGGACTCTCCCAAGATACGTTTCACCGCGCTAAGACCTGTGAGCGCACCCATCGCAGTCGACTCCACATAACCTTCAACGCCGATGATTTGTCCTGCGAAATAAATTCCAGGATTCGTCTTCAAATCAAGTTCCCGAGTCAACAAAGTCGGTGCATTGATAAAGGTATTTCTGTGAATAGCTCCCAACCTGAAAAATTCGGCATTTTCCAATCCGGGAATCATCCTAAAAACCCGTTTCTGTTCTGGATAAGTTAGCTTGGTCTGAAATCCCACAATATTAAAAGCGGTCCCCTCTTTATTTTCATGTCTCAGTTGAACCACTGCATGAAAAATTTTCCCTGTTTTGGGGCAAGGAAGTCCTACCGGCTTCATCGGCCCAAAAGCCAATGTCTTTTCACCTCTCAGTGCCAACTCTTCGACAGGCATACACCCTTCAAAGTAAATTGGTTTTTCAAAGGATTTCAAAGGCACCTTTTGGGCCAGACAAAGCTCTTTAACCAAAGCTAAATATTGCTCCCTGTCCAGTGGACAATTTAAATAATCTGCGTCTCCCTTATCGTAGCGGGAAGCAAAAAAAGCCTTGTCGTAATCTATAGATTGCGCGTCAATGATGGGCGAAAGAGCATCGTAAAAGTACAGATAGTTTTGACCTATCCGTTTCGAGATACTTTCAGACAGACTTTTGGAGGTGAGAGGCCCCGTCGCTAAAATAACGGGTCCTTCGGCCGGGATTTCCGTGACCTCTTCCCGCTTGAAAGTGATGTTGGGGTGTGATGATAAACGCTCTGTAATAGCAGAGGAAAATAAATCTCTATCGACGGCGAGTGCGGAACCTGCGGGTACCGCGTGCTCATCTGCACAAGCTATGACCAGAGAGTTTAGCCGTCGTAATTCTTCTTTAAGCAAGAAAGGAGCAGAATGAGCTTGATTCCCTCCCAAGGAGTTACTACAAACCAATTCCGCACATTGATCGGTTTTATGGACCGAAGTCGTCTGAACGGGGCGCATTTCATACAAAACTACCTTGATCCCCTTCTCGGCCGCTTGCCAAGCCGCTTCCGATCCGGCTAGACCGGAGCCAATGACTGTCAAATAATCCTTCATTTTTACCTATGCGGTTTCAGCGGCATCAGCGGCGTCAGCCGTGTCAGCACTTTTTTTAAATCCGCATTGAGAACAAAGGATCGAAACCCCTTCATCTTTTTTCCATTTTTCTACAAGAAAGGGATGTTTGCACTCTGGACAAGCTTCTGGAACTGGCTTATCCCACGAAGTGAATTTGCAATTGGGGTACTCACTACAACCGTAAAAGTTTCTTCCCTTTTTGGATCGACGGGCCGATATATAACCTTTGCACTCATCTTCAGGACAAAGAATCCCAAGGCTGATGGGTTTGGTGAACTTACAATCTGGATAATTGGAGCAAGCCAAAAATTTTCCAAATCGACCCATTTTAACAACTAGAGATGACTGGCATTTATCACATTCGCCTTCGGCCTCTTCAGGCTCAGCTTCTTCTTTCCCAGCACCAATCTCCTTGGCATTTTTGCATTCAGGATAACCAGAACAAGCCTGAAATTTCCCAAACCGTCCCCACTTTATAATCATGGGCTTGCCACATTTGTCGCAATCCTCTCCTGTCTCCTCGACTTCTTTCTTGAAGTCCTTCATCTTCTTTTCAGCTTCTTCAAGGTTTGCTTTGAAAGGTCCGTAAAAATCTTTCAATGCCTTGCCCCATTCGACATCGCCTGCTTCGATTTGATCGAGCTGATCTTCCATTTTTGCAGTAAACTCAGCACTGACTATATCTGGGAAATTCTCAACAAGCATGTCAGAAACCAAGGTTCCCAGCTCAGAGGGTTGGAGGCGGCGATCTTCAGTCTGGACATAGTCACGATCTTTAATCACACTGATAATCGATGCAAACGTACTAGGACGCCCTACTCCCTGTTCCTCAAGTTCTTTCACCAGCATGGCTTCGGAAAATCGCGGAGGAGGTTGGGTGAAATGTTGCTCTGGAAGGGTTTTCAGAACCTTTAAGGATTCGCCTTTTTCGAGATTGGGTAAAATCCGATCGGCATTGCTGTCTGCTTTCTGACCATCATCGCTTTCCACATAGACTTTGGTGAAACCCTGAAATTTGACAATCGATCCATTACTACGAAACAGATATTCTTTGGCTCGGATGTCAAATTGAGTCGTATCCATAATCGCCGGAGACATTTGACTGGAAACAAAACGTAGCCAGATCAATTCATACAATCGAAACAAATCATTTTCCAATTGATCCTTGATGTTTTTAGGTTCCATACTAACATCAGTAGGCCTTATCGCTTCATGGGCATCCTGTGCCGATTTTTTACTTTTGAACTGATTAGGCGTTACCGGTAAGTAATCTTTGTCATAACGCTCTTGCACAAAGGCTCTTACTGCCGCTAATGCTTCATCTGCAACACGCGTCGAATCTGTACGCATATAAGTGATCAAACCAACGGTTCCTCTGCCTGCCAGTGCTTGCCCTTCGTACAACCGTTGAGCCAGCATCATTGTTTTCTTGGGAGAGAAATTGAGTTTTCTGGAAGCTTCCTGTTGGAGACTACTGGTGATGAATGGAGCTGTAGGGTTTCGTTTCCGTTCTTTCTTAACCACTTTTTCAAGGGTAAACGGTTGGCCCTCAATTTCCTTCAATACTTTATCTGTTTCTTCTTTATTGTGTAATTCAGCTTTTTCGTCGTTGATCTTGAATAATTTGGCCGGGAAAGACGGTGGTTCTTTGCCTTCTACATCCAATACAATGGTCCAGTATTCTTGAGGATCGAATGCCAGAATTGCCTTTTCTCTTTCACAAACCAATCTAAGCGCAACAGACTGAACTCGCCCTGCACTCAAACCCCGACGGACCTTACGCCATAAAATGGGGCTGATTTGGTAACCAACCAATCGATCCAAGATGCGTCTCGCCTGTTGTGCATTGACCCGATTTTCATTGAGTTCTGTGGGATTTTTGATCGCCTCGGTCACTGCTTTTTTGGTGATTTCATTGAAAAGAACGCGATAGACTTTGCCTTTGTTGTATTTACTGATTTCATTACCAACGTGATAGGCAATGGCTTCCCCCTCTCTATCAGGATCGGGAGCCAGGTAAATATCATTGGCCTTTTTTGCAGCGGCTTTCAATTCGCTTAAAATCTTGCCTTTTCCTCGAATTGTTATGTACTGAGGCTCGAATCCATTTTCTATATCAACGCCTAGCTTTTTCTTTGGCAGGTCTTTTAGATGGCCGACAGAGGCTTTGACTATGAAGTTCTTACCTAAAATTTTGTTCAGAGTTTTTACCTTGGTCGGTGACTCCACGATTACAAGGGATTTAAGCGGTTTTGTTGCCATGAACTTTTTCTCTCAAAAATTATTAACAATCTCTGGAAAATCCAAAAGATTGTGTGAGTGTCTACGTATTCTATTGGGATCTTAGATTGTGGCGATAAATTTATTGCCTTCTACTTGTCGGACCAAACCTTTCAACTCAAGTTGCAGTAGTGTAGCGGAAACTACGGCTGGTGACAATCCACTGTTTTCAATCATTTGATCTATATGACATTCTTCCAAGTGAATCAAGGAAATTATGTTACGTTCTTTTTCGTTCAATTCGACAGAGGCAATATTTTTGCCTTCTTGAACACTCTCTTCAAGGCTGGATTGAACTTCAAATGGCAGTTCTTCTAAAATAGATTGAGGGTCGGTTACCAACTTGGCCCCGGACTGAATCAAACGATTGGGGCCTTTGCTATTTGGGGACGTAATAGGCCCTGGTGTTGCAAAAACTTCCCGACCCTGCTCAAGGGCAAATTGAGCCGTGATCAAGGCACCACTTTTTTCCCCTGCTTCAACAACGAGCACCCCATAGGACATACCACTGATGATACGATTACGAGCTGGAAAATTATTACGTTCGGGTCCCATAGTCATAGGAAACTCTGAAATGACACTTCCCTGCTCAATGATCTGCTCTTTCAATCCGGCATTTTCAGGGGGATAAGTTTGAGCCAAACCACACCCGAAAACAGCTATCGTATTCCCATTGGCTTTCAACGCCACACGATGTGCAAAAGTATCTATTCCTCTAGCCAAACCACTTATCACAGTAACCCCTTTTTCGGCTAAAGGGTGACAAAGTTCTTCTACAACTCGACGACCATAACTGGTAGGTTTGCGTGTTCCAACAACGGCCAATGGAAAACGAGCATACCTCAAATCCTTCCCTTTGCAATAAATTACAGGGGGAGGATCGTAAATTGCCTTGAGCAACGGCGGGTATTCCTCGCAACCAACAGTAATGATACGCGCACCAAATTTATCAGCGAGCCTCAATTCTCTTTCTGTTTTTTCATCAACGCGAAAATTAAGGATTTCCTGGGCTATTTTTCCTCCGATTCCTTCCACAGCCATCAACTGCGATTTGCTGGCTTTAAATACAGCCTCAGGAGAACCAATGGCTCTAACCAGTCTATGGAATAGGGTTTTCCCTACCCCGAGCACCATGTTGAGTCCTATCCAATGTTGCCTGGAATCCATGCCTTTTTACCCTTTGAATTTTTGGGCGGTGAATAAAGCTCTGATTAGATCAGCCTATTGAGAAGACTTGCTTTTGAATCGAAGTAACTCCATCTTGATGACCGAATGGTTGAAATCATACATTGCTTGATAATAGCCTCTTAAAACTCGGGTATAAATGATCAATGCTTCAAATAAATCACCAGAGTTTCCTATTCCAAAATCGTAGTTTGCCACTTCTGTGACGAGTAAAGACCGAGTAATTTTTCGATTCTTTTTAGCTAGTTTAAAGACTTTCTCCGCTTTAAAAATATGAGCAAGTTGTTTTTCGGCTTCCAGTTGATTTTCAGATTTTAAGGAACCGATATCATCTCGATTCTGCGAGGAAAACTCAAGAACAATCATTTTATCGTCCTGTATAGAACTCTTCTCGGTAAACATTACTCCTAGCAGATGACCCAAAGACAATTTTGCTATTTGAATTTCTTCTGTCAATTCGTAAATATCATTGAGCGTACCAGCCAACCCAAGCTTAAGCTTGGTGATGTCTGATTGTGATACATCCTCTTCTCCTTCATCATATTTTTGTTCGGCTTTCTCTATTGCTGTTTCGAAATGGGTGCGCACTTCTTTTGAAATATTTAACTGTTCAGCTTTGCTTTGAATCTGGAAAAAATAATTTTTCGCCGCAAAGATAGCTTCCCCTTTATCAAGGATATTCTGATTCGCATTTATGATATTGCGACACTCTTTTAAATCTGGAATGAAAGGAAAAACAGAATCGACCTCGCCTCTTGCCTCTGTGGATAAAAGAAACGAAGAAAAGAAAAAAACAAGATAAAAGGATTTCAACACTTTCTTTAAAAAGGCATTCATACGCTTTGTATTTGTAATTTATTTTAGGAGGGACACGAGAGAAACTGTGAAATAGACGGTTTGATCTTCTTCAAGTATCTTGGTGCAATAAAAAAGGGCGCTGAACAATCCAAAAAGAGACCTTGATGGCAACCAAGACTAATCTTCTTGTGGGTTTGCCCGTAGAGGCAAGCGTTCAACGCCCTTAGATGGCTACGACGGTATCATATGGTTTAAACTGCTGTCAATAAAATTTTAGCTCAAAATGACAACTCAAATAGAAAAAAAATTTACAATTACTCTATCTATTATAATACTTTAGATAGCAACCCTTAAAATCATACTGGATGTTTTTATCGAGCCTGAGAATAAAACAATGTTGCCAGTATTCCACTGATTTGAAACATAGCAGTTTCAAATAATGGCAAAAGGAATGGGAACGAATGTCAGTATAAAAATCACAATGCAATACTTGCCCAGAAGCTGATGCTCCCTGCATAAATATTCGTCGTCATCCAACAAAGGCGCGGGCCGGAATCCTACCAGCACGATCAATGCGGCCCAAAACCACCAACCTTGCCACAAAAACCCCAAAGGAAACAGAATACAAAAAAATACACGAGAAATGATTTTGAACTTCCCTTTGAACAAGGAATAAAGGACATGGCCGCCATCTAACTGTCCTATCGGAATCAGGTTCAATGCAGTGATAAACATTCCTATCCACCCGGCAAAAGCAATCGAATGAAGCTGAATATCTACATCCGCTGAAAATGGAGTCACCCCCAGAATCAATTGCGATAGCACCGACAGTAAAATTGATGAACCAAAGGCAATGCCTTGTATCGCATTTGAGGGTGCTGTATCAGATAAAAATAATCCAATAGTCAGGGCTAAAAACGAGGCTACAAATCCTGCTATGGGACCTGAGGCCCCTATTTCCATCAATATTCCCCGATTTGGAATGGGGTCTTTTATATGGATAAATGCGCCAAAGGTTCCAGCGATAAAAAAGGGAGGTGCCGGGATGAAATAAGGAAGCGAGACTGAAACACCATTTCTACGTGCCGCCCAATAGTGACCAAACTCGTGAATACCCAAAATAAAAACCAGACTCAATGCGAACAAAAACCCACCGGCAAGGTAAGTAGTCCCTAAAGTCAATAACACCAATACAGCAAAAACCAACCATTGCCGTAGTGTTGGAGTTTTTGGGGATGTATGATAAGGGCTAGCCTTTGATTGAAGGTTTTCAAACTCAAATTCGCCTTCTCCATCCTCTTGATGGAGGGTCATAAAGACAAATGAGTAAAAGACCGGGCATTTTCGCCCGAGTATTCTTTGACCGTTTGCCCCTCACCTCTCAATTGGTATTTATAGATCACCAGACCTTCCAGTCCAACTGGGCCGCGTGCATGAGTCTTGTTGGTGCTGATACCAACCTCTGCACCCAAGCCGTAACGAAATCCATCTGCAAAGCGTGTCGAGGCATTCCACATCACGCTTGAAGAATCTGCTTTCTCCATGAATATCTCAGCTCTCTCCGCATTTTCAGTGAGAATAACCTCTGTATGACCTGACCCATGTTCGTTGATGAAGCTGAGGGCTGATTCCAAATCTTCAACTATTTTGATAGCCAGCTTCAGGCCTGTGTACTCCGTATCCCATTCCTCTGGCCCAGCTAGATTTATGAGAGAGCTGTGTGGAACACTGCGTTCGCAGCCTACCAGCTCGACCCCTTCTGCATTCAATCTCTTTGCAAGCTCGGGCAATACCTTTTCTGCAATTTGCGCATGAATCAGTAAGTTTTCTATCGCATTGCAGGCGGCGGGATATTGCAACTTGGAGTCCAATACCACAGCCATAGCTTTTTCCAGATCAGCCTCGTCATCTATGTATGCATGACAGATTCCCTCAGAATGCCCGAGAACAGGGATCTGAGTGTTTTGCTGAATATAGCGTACAAAATCATTGCTTCCGCGTGGAATGATAAGGTCAATCGAATCTTCTTGTTTCAACATCTCCACAACCTCAGCACGTGTTTCGATGAGTTGAACAGCATCAACCAATTCTTCTGAAACACTGGCGATAGCGGATCGTAAAAGAGTGCCCAGGACTTTATTGGAATTCTGCGCTTCTCTACCCCCTTTTAAAATGACAGCATTTCCTGATTTGAAGCATAGTGAAGCAATTTGAGGAACGGCATCGGGACGTGATTCGAATATTGCTCCAATGACACCAATAGGACAGGACACCCGCGTCAAAATAAGGCCTTTATCTAATTCTGTCGCTTTTTCCTTAACTCCAACAGGGTCAGGTAAATTGGCCACGCTCTTAATACCTTGGGCCATCCCTTTCACTTTGCTTGCGCTTAATGTCAGGCGAGAAATGAGAGGACGATCTATATTTTCCTTCTCTGCCCATTCAAGGTCCGCTTTGTTCGCAGACAATATATCCTCAGTATTTTCTTCTATGGCCTGGGCCATTGCCAATAGAACACGATCTTTTTCCGAAGATGTCAGTCGGGAAAGTTGTAATGCCACCTGTCGGGATCGTTTTGAAATTTCTGATACAGATAAAGAGGTCATATATAATTTGTAGTTAGAGGAAATGAATTGTGCCGCGACCACCAAATATCTCCCCGATATCGTTCTCAACGATGGCGTATGAATTCCATCTATACTGCGTGGGGGACAGCGTGGAAGTTGAGAATACAGTCTGCCTGTGCTCTATAGAGAGATTACACTCGGTTCAAAAGCAACAAACCTAAACCTGTTAGACACAATGGACAGAGCAAACATGCTATTTAGAGACAATGAAAAACCCGCTAGATTCTATCAGGTTACTCTCAAGGTTTTCAATTTAGAAAATGAAGGCGAGCCCACAAGGGCCTTAACCCCTGCATCTCCAATGGTCGTATCGTAGAGCATCAAAGTCTCGATATTTGTCAAAGTTTTGGTATTAGCCAATGCCTCGGCGGCTGGAAAGGAAATATAGTTTCGAGCAAGATTCAGATGTTTCACCTTTTTCAAAACTTTGGATTTCGCGAGTGCTTTAATGCCCCCATTCGTGACACCCGTACGGTAAAAATTCAGCTTACGTAAATTTCCAAAACCCGCATTTTTCACCAAATATTCAAGCGCCTGATCCCCAACATTATTTTCCTGCATGACCAGAACTTGCAGTTTCGTGAAAAGGGGGGATGCCGTAATAGCCTCTCCCCCACTATCAAAGATATTATTGAATCGTACATCCAGCAGGGAAAGGTTAGACGCAAAGACCGCTTGAGAAATAGCTTCTGCACCACGATCAGCAATATTATTTTCCCCTATATACAGACGGCGAAGATCTTCTAAATAGGGACACTCTGCAAGCATCTTCGCTCCCTTGTGAGTTATAGAATTTTTCGATAATTCAAGGTTTTCGATTCCTTTCAATCGCTTGGAAAGAATGAGCGCTTCTACACCTTCATCACCAATAAATTTCCCTTTTAGATCGACAGTTTCGTCATCCTCCTCCAGAGACTCTTTAATAAGGCGGTCTATATAATCTTTTTTTGATTCAGTTATCATTTTATGAGTGGTGAGAATTTAGATACAATCCTACTTTGATTCTTTTAGTTTTACTATATTCAGAGCGCAACGAAACCCAATATCGTTAAATCCTCGAGAAAAAGGATGACTTCGATCTCGCCACCCCGCCCGCATTGCATTGATACTATCCGACCAGGCACCGCCTCGCCTTACTTTCATAGTACCCCTACGCACTCCCTTCGGATTATACAACACTTCTGGAGGTAGACCCTTTACTGAAAACCAGTCAGCAACCCATTCCCACATATTTCCAGCCATGTCGTACAAACCGTATTTATTGGGAGGGTAACTACCGACCGGACTGGTGTTGTCACGAAGCTTCAAACCACCACGCGCCTGTTCTTTTGTTGCATCAAATATATCGCCCCATGGAAACTCGCAACTATTTTCTGCACCAGCCGCTTTTTCCCATTGAGCTTCACTGGGTAGGGTTTTCCCAATCAGATAACAATAATCTGCGGCTTCGTACCAACTGACCTTTGAAACAGGGCAATCATCGCATTTCGAAAAGGGGCTTCGCCGTTCAATATGCTCCGTTACAACTTTCTCATATTGCACATTGGTTACTTCATATTTGTCGATGAGGAAATCGCTCAAATAGACTTCATATTCCGGAGAACCATGATCACGTCCAAACTTACTACATCCCATTTTGAACTTTCCAGCTGGAATATGAATCATACCGGAAGTTATATCGGGAATGCTTTCAGAATTGGCTTTTAATAGGGAGGGGAAACTAAACAATAAAACAATGGCAACGACAGCACACTTTTTCCAAGGGAAAATGGCAGACGAGGACAAAAAAGGACTTTCGCAGAGTGGCCATTTCCTGAGAATTGTAAACATAGCAGTGTTTTTACATGGAGTCCATTTTCAAGGTCTCCATAATAGCTAAAGTGGCATTGGAGCGGTTGAGGGTATAAAAGTGGATTCCTGGAGCACCCCCATCCAACAAATTCCTACATTGTTCAGCCGCATGATCGATACCGATTTGCTTAACCGCATCACCATCGTCCTTGACCGCTTCCATTTTCTGCATCAAATCAGCAGGAATTTCCGCCTGACACATCTTAGTGAAACGTATGGTTTGTTTTAAATTCAAAATCGGCATGATACCTGGAATGACAGGCACCGTGATACCCGCTTTACGAACTCTTTCCACAAAATTGAAATAATGATCGTTGTTAAAGAACAGTTGTGTGATGATAAAATCGGCCCCTGCAGAAACCTTTTTCTTCAAATTCTCCAAGTCTAGATCAGCATTGGCAGACTCTGGATGTACCTCAGGATACCCTGCACCCCCCAAACAAAAAGAAAAATTTTCCTTGATGTAGTCCGTCAACTCATTCGCATACTCAAAACCGTTTTCGTGAGCAACAAAATGCTCCTCACCTTGAGGCGGATCACCTCTCAAGGCTAACACATTTTCAATTCCCTTAGCTTCCAGTTCTCTCAATACATTGCCTATTTCGGCCCTGGAATGCCCCACACAGGTCAAATGGGCCATCGCTTCAATCCCAACGTCATTTTTGATGCGCCCGACAAGGTCAATCGTCTTGTTCCGAGAACTTCCACCTGCACCATAAGTTACAGATACAAAAGCAGGGTCAAGCGGTTTCAAGTTTTCGATGGTTTGGAACAAGGATTCGAAGCCGGCAGGGTCTTTCGGTGGGAAAAACTCAAATGAAAAAGCAGGCTGTGTATTTTTCAGGATTTCTTTGATCTTCATAACATGAATAATAACAGGTAAGAACAATTTTTACAATGTTTTACGCCAGTATTTTAATGTCTGTATTAAAAATTTTAGGCAACAAAGGGACTCAAATTAAAATCAGAAACGAACAAATCAAGTTGCATCAATTGATAGAATCAAAAGACTTTAAATGCATATTGAATAAGCACTAAACCAAATTTAATGATCAATGATGGCTTGAAAAGAGAGAGGCTATGGAAAATTGGCAAAAACCCTTCAGCCCGAGTCTATTTTGCTATTGCTTGCTTTTACTGCTGAGTTGGCGATGCCAAGAAATCGGGTAGGATCAACAAACTGTGTTGAGAATCAGTAAATATCGAATCGTTTAAGGTAGGTGAGGAACTGCACAAGGTCAACCAGTTCGACGGGTTCCTCTTCGATGCATTTTAGGGCTTCGGGTGTGAAACTACCGGTTGTGATGACAATGCCCCGGCTGGCACCCTCGCCTTTTACAGTTTCCAGGAATCCCTTGACCGTCATGGCATCTACGGAATTTTGGGGTGGTTTGATGATACACAGTGCAAGATAAATCCCCCCAACGACCGGGGTCTCATCTATCATCGCTATTTCAAGTTCGGAGTTATTTGCCCAAATGGAATGTTTGAATTCCAGGTTGAATTTTTCGAGAAATTCAACGCATTTGGATTTGAACTCCTCAGGATCGTCCAGATAAACCGGACGATCTGAGGGTTTGTCAAATTTTACTTTTTCTGGTTGGGGAGCGGGCGAAACGGTCTTCAGAAAGAAAATCAGTACAATTCCTATCGCAAAGCCTGCGAATGCTAATACAAAGACACCCACTTACTTAATCATTTCATCCCAAATTTTTTCTTTTTTACCTTCTTTAATCAATTTGTCATGCGCGATCATCTGCTTGATTGCAATCCATGTTACAAATGCAACAAATAAAAGCATCGTTCCAATAGGAATATTATCCGGCTTGGTAGCAATCAACAAAAAGTTCTCGAGTCCTGAGTTTTCCATTTCAAATCACCTGGATCTAAATATTATTTAAAAGTGATGTTAGTTACTCACACAAAGTAATTTTTACTCTTCTTCATCTTCCTCGTCCTCATCAAAATCTTCCTCTTCCTCCTCTGCGCCAAGGATCAATGAGTCGTCATATTCGGCGGTGTTGATAGAAACAATGTAGTCACGAATCGCAGAAGCCTGATCGTCAATCGTTCCAAGTTTCTTCAATTCGCGGAACTTCGTTTTTACAACCAATTTATCACCCTTCGTATCCCAGTGATTGGGCATTTTGGTCCAAGGAATCATTTCGCGAGTATACTTGAGCCATTTTGGAATCCAATCTTGTTTGAGACGCGATCCAGCAATCGAAAAATCGATTCCCTTTGCCCCGTCATCGTGACATTTGCCACAATCCATATAGTTTACAGCACGGACACCATTCTCAATAAGTTCTTTTGGTTTTGAACGATGAACGTCTTTTTCATACTTAATGGATTCTGGGGACAAGGCTTCAAAATAAGCTGTCAAATCCCGCACCTCTTCGTCAGTAAAGAAAAAGGTAGGCATTTTAACTTTAACCCAAGTCCTGACTGGAGTCGGATTTTTGAGAAACGAGAAAAGCCATGATGCTTTAACACGCTCACCTACGTGGTACTCACCATTTTCAAGTGGTGGTGGGTAAAGATGGTTTCCTTTTAGATACTTCTGTATGTCACCACCAGTTCCTTCAACATTGTGACATCCGCGACAATTATACTTCGTAATCAAGCGGCGACCTTTTTCCAGTATCTTTTCTTTGGGGTTCAGTACTTTTTGATATTTAACCGGAACATTCGATCCATTGAAGCCTTTTAGCAAAACAACCAATGCGTCAATCTCATCGTCAGAAAGATTGAAATTGGGCATTTTATCCAACACACGCTCGGTTCTAAATGAATCTGGCTTTTTGAGTTTGGTTCTGACCCATGATTCCCAAGTGTGAGGAATATGTGTGTCACCAAACTCAAGCTCAACAGTCATCTTCCTACCAAAAGATGAGAGCTCTGGGGCAATTCGACCCATTGCTTCCATGCCATTGATATCATGACAGGCAAAACAACCTCTTCTACTGACTAGGAGTTTTCCTTTTTTAACCAATTCAGGGTCACGAACAATTTTTTCAATGCTACGATCACGAACCCGTTTTTTCCCTTTGAGTAGGTATGCAGCTATATCAGAAGCTTCATCATAACTGAGTCTCAAATTAGGCATTCTACTTTTGTCATTATAGGTATGTGGCAATGAAATCCAGTTAACAAGCCACTTGCTACGAACCTTATTACCCACATTGGTTAAATCCGGGCCAAAAGTTTCGCCCTTACCGTTAAAGGTATGACAAGCATAACAACCTACACTTTCAAAAAGTTTTTTACCGTTCTTAGCAGAACCTTGTTTGAACTTATTATCAAACTTAAAGTCCTTATCTGATGACTCCATTAAATAAGCGGTAATAGCCAAAGCATCCTGATCATTGAGCTGAAAATTCGGCATTCGCGTATTAGGCAAATACTTTTTGGGATCTTTGATCCAATCAAAAAGCCAAGCGGCTCCAACCTTGTATTTGATACGATTTAATCGAGGACCGACTTTTGCTTCCTTAGCAAAACCATCTGCCAAATGACAACCATGACAGCCCAATTTCTGGAAAAGCTTTTTCCCCTTGGTCAGCATCGGAGCACCTTCCAGAGAAATCACTTCATCGTGGCAGTTTCGGCAAGGCCCTTGGATCAAGTTACCATGTAATATCGGCTCATTGACTTCACGAGTTTGATCTGTTTCATGATGTGAACCATGTGCGTCCTCAGCAGGTGCTGTTGCAGACCCCTGCCCCATATGGCACCAAGTACAACCAGTACGACTTGGGGGATGTTTCTTGATTAGAATATCAAGATTGGGATGCGTCTTGAGGGGCTCAGCATAATTTTCAAAATAGGTATCTTCATAAGAGATATGGCAGGTCATACATCGATCCACCCGATAAATTATCTCTGAGAAACTATTCTGACTAAAGCCCGGTATAACTGTCTGCAGAATTTCGGAAGGCTTCCACATAATATTAAATGGACGATAGTAATCCATTTTTTTACTCAAACTATCACGTTCCGAAGTGAGCGTACGAAGCTCCTTTTCCAAGCTTACTTCATTGGCCTTAAACTCCATCAAATCATTTTGAAGTTTATCCAAAATGGCTTGTTTCTCAGCTATTTTGGGGTCGAAGTCTATAACCTCTTGCTCGTACTCATGAAGAGTTGCCTTCTGCACATCAAAATTCTCACCTGCGTGCAAAGCTTTCTTATAATAATAGTAAGCTTCATCCACACGACTTCCAGCAAATTTCTTTTGCTCTTTAACTTCATCTAATTTGATTTGAGCTTCCAGAACAGCATCAACCAAATTTTGGTATTCCCTTGAAGAATCAAGTGTATCTTCCTCTTGCTCTAACTGAGCAGTGATTTCTTTTTCTTTGAGGGCAATTTTCTCGTTAGTTTCTACCCATTCTGCGCGTGCTCTCTCATACTGTGCTTTATGAAACTGCTCCTGATACTGCTTGAACCCCCGGCGACTGAATTCGTCATCCCAAAAGGCCCAAAGCGTCACCAAAAGGAGTGCTCCAGACATGAGAAAGAATAGGAAACTATAAGAAGTTTCCTCGTCAACAAATGGTTTCTCTTCCGATTCTGACTGCGTATTTTCGTTTTGTTCTGTATCGCTCAAGGATCAAACCTGAAGTTCAAGAGTTAGTATCTGTTCAACAATGAACGTAAATGGAAAGTAAGTTAATTGCTTCTACGCTTCAATGTGACCTTAGATATTAAACCAGGGTGTAACCCAAACATATTTGATATTAAACCCAAGTCTCAATACAATTTTAATAACAATCCCGATCATGATTAAGTAGAGCTGGATTTTAATAAACATCCTCAAAAATCCAACGTACTTGATGGCCTTTCTTTCCAAGAAAAAGTAGACCCCTGTGCCTATCGCAAAATAGCCACATATCACGACCCCTCCTACAAACATTGCCATGTTATATGTACGGACACCGAACGCATAGGGCAAGTCAACACTGGTAAGAGCTACCACCTTATGCGGATCCCAATATTGCCATGGCATAAACAGGTTCCACCCAGGGCCACGTAAAAATACACCCATAATAATCAAGGCGATCCATAAGACCAAAAAGCCAAAGCAATAAACCCAAATGGCAAGCTTTCTCTCTTCGTACGTATAGTAGCCATTTCCCTTTGGATTGACATCCAGATATGGAATGAGCATCAAACCTACTATGATCAAAACAGGGGCTACCACACCAGCAAACCAAGGGTCAAAATAAACCAGAATATCCTGCAAACCCAGGAAATACCAAGGAGCTTTTGAAGGGTTGGGAGTTTTGGTCGGGTTAGCCGCTTCTTCAAGTGGCGCATCAATACCAATGGACCAAACCGTCAAGGCCAAGATCACAAGAATTGCGCACATGAACTCCAATCGAACCAGATAGGGCCAAACATGAACCTTTTCAGGAGTCGCTTCAACCTTTTTCTTAGGCGCTACGGCCATAGAGAGTTCCTTTCAAAATAATTTAACAACGGGATCAACTGCAGTTATTAAAGGGGACCTGAAATCCCGCCGTCTTTTCTAATTCGCCAAAAATGAACGATCATCAATGCCCCTGCTACAAGGGGAATAAATATGCAATGCAACACATAGAATCGTAGCAAAGCTGGTGGCCCAACGAGACTTCCGCCCAACAATACTGAGCGGGCATCATATCTAGGAGTCACACCAACATATTCTGCAAACGGTCCTTCATTACCTAAAAAGGGAGTTGCGCGAGCCATATTGGTTCCAACGGTAACAGCCCACATTGCCAGCTGATCCCAAGGCAACAAGTAACCCGTAAAGCTCAGTAATAAAGTGAAGGTAACCAAAAAGACACCGATGACCCAATTAAACTCTCGCGGCGGCTTGTAAGATCCCGTCAAGAACACACGAAACATGTGTAGCCATACAGTAATAACCATGGCGTGAGCAGCCCAACGATGCATATTACGCATCAACATTCCAAAAGGAACATCGTATTGCAAATACTTCATATCGTAATACGCATACTCACCCACCGGACGGTAATAGAACATCAGAATAACGCCCGTTACAACTGTAGACAGAAACAACAGAAAGGTTATACCACCCATACACCAGGTAAACTTAATCCTCAACGCATGGCGATGCATCTTTACTGGATGCAGATGGAGCCACACATTACTGGCAATCTGCAGAACCCTGTTTCTTGGGGTATCAGCATAACCATGTCGAAAACTGGATGTCCAAACCTGCGATTCTGTGATCTGTTTGGAAATTTCCTTAAAAATCTCCCCGCTTTTCACCTTCGCTATCAAATCGGCGAGGCTGGGTAAACCTGGAGCTTTATTTGCCAAAATCTATCTCCTTCATATTTTTCAGACGCCACACAATGCGACGATTCCAATAAAGTAAATCTTTATGCTAATAGTTTTGCTTCTGCTTTAGTCCACTCATCTTTTTCAAGCAGAAATTTCTTGCTTTTATCTATCACAATTTGACCATCCGGAGCTACAGCTATCTTGAGACGCTCCAGAGCTCTGGGAGCAGGCCCTTCAAAATTGATTCCTTCGCGTGTGAATCCGCTACCATGACACGGACACTTATATTTGTTCTCTGTTCGCAACCATCTTGGGGTGCAACCCAAGTGTGTGCAAAGAGCGAAAATCGCGTAAATTCCCTCATCATCACGAACGATCCATACTCGTTTGTCTTTAACCCACTTGGTGCTGACTTCTCCTACGGTGTAATCCTGAGGATTTCCGGCTTTAAAAATAGGAGAGGGTTCGAAAAGAACGCGCGGAAAAAGGAGTCGAGTAAAATAAAGCGATGACAACCCTAAAGCACCTAAAAAACTGGCCCATCCTGCGTAGGAGAAGAAATCTCTACGAGACCATAAAGTGTCGGGTGCTTCCTTTTTTCCTTTGGCGGCCGCTTTGGCTTCAGCCATAATTCATGCTCCGAAAAATGAGGATCCTCACAAACTAAGTTGGAGGAATATACGATGTCTATTTGTTCGCTCACCCAGCAATAATTTTGTCTACTTGTTGCGAGTAAGCTTGCTACTTATCCTATTTCATCAAGCTAACAACAAACCTTTAAAAAAAAGGCGTGGTTCCCGCTCGAGGAAGTTGGTTTTTATCATAATTGGTTGACTGAGTCAAGGTAAGAAGTTCTTCTCAAAAGGTTGAACTGTCCTTTTTTAGAGAGTCATTGAACCAACTTATAAGCCTCTGCCAGTGATATAACCAGCCTCAATTATTAGCTACTACCCTTCTTAACATTCCCATACAAAACCGTACCCCAAAATTATTCAGACAACTATTTTCTTAAAATTAATGACCCCAGGGAGAATCGAACTCCCGTTACCGGCGTGAGAGGCCGGTGTCCTAACCGCTAGACGATGGGGCCAATGATTTAATTCTTAAAAGCTATCTCGGTCCATTATTGGGGGACCACCACCACGTTTTCGTTGCTCTTCCCTCTTCTTTTTTCTGATGTCTTCCTCAGCTTCCAAATCTCGTTTGTTAACCTTATGAATAAAGTAGACCATCAATGGATAGGAGGGTGCGGTCATAATGCCCAAAGTCAGCATAAATTTCCCCCCCGTTGAAATGGGATCGGAGTCAGCCCCTTCTCCGCCTGTTGCAAATACCATTGCAAATAAAAAACCAAGTAAAATCCCAAGCAAAGAGGAAAGAGCTGTTTTGTGCGCAACTTCATTCTTGTAAAGGCCTGGAAGCAGGGGGAAATCGGACACATAGGCCCCTAAGACTCCCAATGTCAACATGATGAACATGGCGGCCATGAGATAATCATTGGTAATAGCTACGGTAGCACCCATTAGATAGATCGGGTTCCATAAGGCGACAATGAAAGGATTCCTGTATATATTCATCGGTACTTTTTCTGTGATAGATGTATCGTGAGATGCCTGTTGGCTCGGGCACAAGGATTCGAACCTCAATTTTCAGGACCAGAACCTGACGTCCTGCCGTTAGACGATGCCCGAAT
>JAJDBG010000082.1 GCA_029261475.1 Nitrospinaceae bacterium | reverse complement strand
TCAGCAGATCGGAAATGAAAATCACCATCCCGCGATTGGGCAAGCGTTCGGCAAGATCGGAAACCACCTTTTCAATTTGTGTCGTCCCTCCCGTCTTCATCGTCGCCAAACTGTGCAGAATATGCTGGAAGTGGGATGGCTTGGAGCGAGGTGGAATATGATCGAGCGTGCGATCATTGAAAATCGTCAGGCCCACCGCATCGAATTGCTTGAGCAATAAAAATGAAAACGCGCCAGCAAGCGTTTTTGCATACTCCAGCTTCGTGAACGTGCGTTTGCTGGGTGACTCGTAGGCCATTGACCCGCTTGCATCAAACAATATCGAACATTTTAAATTGGTCGTCTGCTCGAATTGTTTGACCTGGTACTTGTCGGTCTTGCCAACGACCTTCCAGTCAATATGACGAATCTCGTCACCCGGCGTGTATTCCTTGTACTCCGCAAACTCCACACTGGAGCCTTTGTGGCGGCTCCGGTGCCCCCCTGTGAGGAGTCCGTCTACCAGATTGACCGCCCGAATTTTCAAAGCGGAAATTCGGGCCAGTGTTTCAGGATCGTATTCAAAGACATCGGCTTTAGTCATGCTGAAATCTTAAAACGCTGGCATCCATTTGGCAATTAAAAACGAAAGCACTCTGCTCATCGGTTGACTTTACAGCTCTCAGGAATACAATGATGTCTTATAAATTCCATGCATAATGGGACACGGAATGAAGTTCTGATCTCAATATATAATAAGCAAGCATTCTCAAATTCTACGAACGCTTTTCTAACCAAGCCTTATTTGGCTCATATAAAATATAAAAATAATCCATGACAAACTATTGTAAATGCCATTTCCATCAAGGCGAGTCCGAACACTGGGGCTTGCTGGACCGTAAATCATTTGAGTTCAAAGGCTCAAAACCTCATTTCGCGCCAGACACGCTGGTACTTCCCAAGCACCTCACGCTCGATCTTCAATTCGACTGGGAGGAAGAGCGGGTCTGGGGCTCGGTCGCCTATGACTTGATCGTGAACGGTGCTGAGGTGGATAGCATCGAACTGGATGCCATCAATCTGGATGTGAGCCGGGTTCTGGTGAATTCTAAAGCGGTCTCTTTTGAGAACACGGGTGAGAAAATCTGCGTGAATCTGGGCAAAACTTTCAAAAATGGAAATACGTTGAAAGTGAAACTCTTCCACGCAACAACGCGCCCGGTCGCGGGGATTTATTTCACAAAACCCGACACGCATTATCCCGACCGTTTCAAAACGGTTTGGACTCAGGGGCAGGATGAGGACTCTAAATATTATTTCCCTTGTTTCGATCAACCCAATTTCAAGCAGACGACAGAAGTTTTACTGCATTTGCCGCCGGGCATGTTCGGTCTCTCCAACGGCAAGTTGCTCAAGAAGAAACTGACCGCCAAGGAATCGTTCTTTCATTATAAGCTGGAATTGCCATACTCAACCTACCTCCTCTCTATTGTCGCAGGAGAATTTGTGGAGCATCGCAATAAGGAAGGCAAGGTCGATATCCGTTGGTATGTGCAAAAAGGCCGCGAGCGCGAAGGACACAACGCCTTTAAGGATACAGGCGATATCCTGCGTTTCTTTTCGGATTACACGGGTGTGCCCTACCCCTACCCTCACTACACTCAAATCGCGGCACCTGAATTTATTTTCGGTGGTATGGAAAATTTTACGGTGACGACGCAAACCGATCTCACGCTCCACGACGATCGCGCTTCACTGGACGGTGATTCCAATGGCCTGGTTGCCCACGAAGCGGCGCATACCTGGTTTGGCAATATGGTCACCGCAAAAAGCTGGGCGCATGCCTGGCTTCACGAATCCTTCGCCACCTATTTCGATGCCTTATACACTAGAGAATCTAAGGGTGAAGAGGAGTTCCGCTATCAACTCCTAGAAAATGCGGAGACCTATTTTTCCGAGGACACGCAGTACCGCCGCCCCATCGTAACCAACGTTTATAAGGAGCCCATCGACTTATTCGACGCGCATCTTTATCCCGGCGGTGCGGTACGTTTGCACAATCTAAAATCTATCGTTGGAGAAAAACCCTTCCGAAAATCTTTGCAATTGTTTTTGGAGCGACACAAATACGACCGGGCTGAGACGGTCGATCTTGCACGGGCTTTGGAGGAAACAACGGGAAAAAATTTCGACGACTGGTTCCGGCAATGGATTTTTCGCGGCGGTTACCCCATGCTTGAAATCAACTATTCATGGAACAATAAAGAAAATACGGCAACGGTTACGATCAAGCAAACGCAGGTGGCGGATAAGAAAGATGACGATGCGTTGTTCCATCTGCCTATGGACCTGCGCTTTTACTTTGCCAAAGGCGAGGAAACTTTTTCGATTTCCCTCAAGGAGAAGCAGGAAAAATTTTATTTCAAACTGCGCTCTCAACCCAAATTCTTCAGGCTTGATCCCGAGTTTAAAATTCCCTGTAAAAAGGTCAAATACGATATTTCGCGTCCGCTCCTCAAAGCGCAATTGAAACTGGATCCGGACCCCATCGGACGCCTCGAAGCGGCGAAGGCTTTGTCCATCAAGCCTTCAAATGAAGACACGGTTCTTTTGGCTCAGCGTCTGATGAAAGAAAAATTCTGGGGCGTCGGCGAACGCATTGCCTCTGCATTGGCCACCATTGGCGGGGATACGGCGCGTGACGGGCTTTTGCGTGGACTGAAAATCAAGGACCCTAAAATCCGCCGGGGCGTTGTCAGTGCATTGTCAGCCTTTAAGCGCGATGAAAAAGTCGCCAAGGCCGTTCGCAAACTTGCGCAAGCGGATGAATCCTATCGTGTCGAAGCCAGTGCTTTGGCGACCTTGGGTAAATTGAAAGTTCCCAATGTCAGTGAATTCCTGATAGAATCTCTCGGTCGTCCATCACACAATGATCTGGCGCAGATGGCTATTTACAGTGGGCTGACTTTTCTCGAGGACGAATCGGCTTGGGAAACTCTGGCGCAGGGTGCCGATTATGGCGCACCCAAAAATTCGCGGATGATTGCTATGCGAGGCTTGGCGGCACTTGCCAAACGCTGGACGCATCGTATCCCTGAAGCTCTGGAATTATTCAAACGATTTGCGACTGAAGATCGGGGAACCCCTGCGGGTGTTTTTCGAGGCAAGCTCGGCGCGATCTCTGCTTTAAAATCATTGGATGATCTGCGTGCGGGGCCTACTTTGAGAAAACTCGCCGACAATGAGCCTGACGGACGTCTGCGACGACGCGCGGAGGAAACTCTGGTCTACCTTCGGGAAAATGCCAAAAAACCTCGCGAGTTGGAAGATCTTCGTGAGATGATGGACGATCTGTTGAAAGAAAACCGCTCTTTGCGAGATCGAATGGACACTGTAGAGAAAAAATCGAAACCAAAGTCTGCTGGAAGAAAAACTTCCAGAAAGACCACTGAATTATAAATCCAAAGGCTTAGAGTGCTCGCTTTGGCGAGGAAAGTCTTTCGTAAAGTTTTTCATGGAAGGGGCCATAAATGAAGAAACCTTTTGACGACCAACCTATTGAGGTATTGCTCGAACAAGCTTTGAAGCAGAGTAAAACCGTTCTGGATTTGCGCCTGAAATACATCGGCGACGAGGGTGCGGAGTTCCTCGCAAACTCTTTTGATCTGGATGGCATTGAGGAATTGAATCTGGAACGAAATAATATCACCGATCGCGGCGCACGTGCTTTGGCAGAATCGCCTGTGTTAACACGCTTGAAGGTTCTCATTCTTCAACGCAACGATATCGGTTCTGCGGGTGCCACTTCCATCGCACGGTCACCCAACGCTTCTCGACTCGTTCATCTGGATTTATGGAAAAACAGTGTCGGACCTGAGGGCGCACAGGCTCTTGCGGACTCGATCCAACTCGTCAATCTCACTCGCCTGGACCTTGCTCAAAACAAGATCGGTGATGAGGGTGCTATGGCTCTGGCACAAAGCGATACTCTGGCGGGGGTAAACTACCTTGATATTTTTGGGAATGGCTTGACGGAGGAAGGGATCAACTCTGCGAAAGAAACGGAATTCTTCAAAAACATCCAAAACCTTGTCATCGGCTAGCAGGCGGGCCAAGCCCGCTATGAATAGAACCAGCCAACAGGCGGGCCAAGCCCGCTGTGAATAGAACCAGCCAACAGATCGTTCTTCCAAAAACTCACAATCCCTAAATGGCCCCCCGCTCCGGCGGGGCATGCGGGCCAAGCCCGCTATGAATAGAACCAGCCAACAGGCGGGCCAAGCCCGCTGTGAATAAAACCAGCTAACAGATCGTTCTTCTAAAATTCGCAATCCCTAAATGGACCCTGGTCTTTAGGTTTTTCTGGAGGGATTCACAATTGCGCACGACTCGCCTCAGGTACTCATAGAGGGTCAGCCCATTGCCCCCGGCGGCTCGGCGACTCGCCGGTTATTTTACGCTGTGGATTGTGACTTTGTTATCAAATCTTTCTTTGATCGCTTGAATTTTACTGCGAACCCTGTCAAGACTGTTTGAGGAAGCCAATCGCGTGGGATGATATTTGTCTTCATAGGATTTCGTGCTTATTTCCAATGCTTTGGCGTACAAAGGTTGAGCCTTGGAATACTCCCCTATTTTTTCGTACATATCAGCAAGATTGTTCAAGGCAATGGCAATGTTTGGATGCTCGGGCCCCAGAGTTTTCTCGCTGATTAGCACTGCCCGTCGGTACAGAGGGACAGCCAGATTGTATTCGCCCATCGTTGCGTAAAGCAGGGCCAAATTATTGAGAGAAGCCGCTACGTTGGGGTGATTGGCTCCCAGTGTTCGCTCACTGACTTCGAGGGAACGAATTTCCCAAGGCTCTGCTTTTTTGTATTCTCTTTGCGCGGAGTAAAGCCCCGACAGAAGATTGGAGGAGATCGCAATATTGGGATGAAAAGGACCGAGTTTTTTCTCGCGCAGTTTCAACGAATGCCGGTGCAGAGTTTCTGCATTTTGGAATTCGCCCAAATAGGAGTACAAAAGACCCTGGTTGTCTAGCGAAGCCGCTACTTTTAGATGCTCAGGTCCCAAAGTTTTCTCAATGATTTCCAAAGATCGTTTGTACAACGGACGGGCTTTTTCATAATGCCCCAAAGTTGCATGGACCAAGGCCAGATTATTGAGGGAAACCGCCAGGTTAGGATGCCCTTCGCCTAATTCTTGTTCACGTATCTCAACAGCTTTTTGTGCGGGAGCCAAGGCGGCCTCGTATTTCCCAATCTTATAAAGGGAGATCACCTCACGATTGAGTTTTTCGCCGCCATCGAGTTCTTGGGACACTGCGGTGGAAACAAAAATCAACAAAGCACCTGTCGCGATGAAAAGGTAGAAACTTCGTCGAAGAACTGAAGAAAAAAACATGGTTTGATTTTCCTCTCTGGTCTTAAATAGCAAGTCGGGTAAATGTTCGGATGGTATATCTCAGGCCTTCAATTTTTGCAAAATACATTGTACTCGGAATCTTAAAAATATCAATCCAATTGCTTCAAAAGATCCAGGATATGGCTTTCGCTCTTAGGGTCCCGATTCAGCTCCAGTGCTTTTTTCAAATGCAGGCGAGCCAGGTCATTTTTTTCTTTTATCTCCATCTCAATGACCGAAATTTTTCGCTCCAACTCCTTCTTCTCTCGCAATTTCTCTTTTTGAATATCTGTGATCAGGCGTCCAATATTATAATGCGGATCGGTGTTATCAGGATACAGGCGAGCCGCTTCCAAAAAATTATTCAGCGCATTTTCTGTTTTCCCTGTTTGTGAAAAATAGATGCCAAGATTATTGGTCATTTGCGCTTTCAACTTCGGCAGAGCTTCAACTGCCGCGATATCGGCTTTTGCAAGATCGACCCTCCCCATTTCAAGATGGCTTTGCAAGAGGAGAAGGTGAGCTTGCCTGGCATCCTTTTTGAAAGTCAAAAATTCCCTGGCACGGGCTTCGGCTTCAGGCCAGTTCCCCAATTTGAAATAAACTTTCGCGATATTTAAAATCAATTCGGGAGGCGAATCGTAACCCCATCGATATTTTTTATATCGCTGTTCGGCCTTTAGGTAAAGGTCGAGAGCATTCGAGTAGTCTCCCCGGGAAGCAATTCTAGAGGCCAGATTGTAATAACTGGTGGGAATGCTGGAGTCGATTTGCATGGCTTTTCTGAACTCCCATTCAGCCCTCCTGAAATTGTTTCTGGCCTCGTAGATGATGCCCAGGTTGATATGCGCCTGAGCTCTATAAAAGGGTGTGGTTTTAGATATGGCGAGTCGATTGTAGATGAGATAGGCGAGGTCATACTGTTGCTTGCGTAAATAAAAATGGCCCAGGTTATGCTGCGCTCTGGCTTTCCCCGGAAATTTCTGCAAGACATCTTTCCACAATGCCGACTGGCTCCGGTAAACCATATTGCGCTCAGTGGTCAGGACAGACAAACATAAAAACAGGAAAACAACTGCCAGTGCATGGACACTGTATTTCACATTCAGGGAAATGAATCTTCCCTTACAAACCAAATAGAGCAAGGTCGCCAGAATCAAATCCAGACCAAATCCAGGCAAGTAAAAATTACGTTCGCTAAATGGGTCCAACCTTGGAAGCAACGTATTTGTAGGGGCCAATGCAGATAAAGCCCACAAGGCTCCAAAGACAAACACTCCTGCGGAAGGTTTGAATTTTTTACTCCAAAAGCTCAATCCCAAAAAGATAAACACACCCGCAAGGGTTGCAAAAACCCATACCCATGAAAAATGATACCAACTGGAGGAAAATTCGTAATCAAAACTCTGATTGATCGGGAAAAAGTAGAGCTTCAATCCATACCCTAAAACAGAAAACTGATCGAGGGCATAGCGCAGGTTGATTTTCTCCGCCCAGTCTAGAATGAAGGTGACAAACTCTGGTGCCTTTGCCAAAAAGCCAAAGGCAAAAACAGGTAAAGGAAGATAAATCCAAATAAAACGATGGCGGAATGGAGCCCACGCAGAACTGCGCATGAAGCACAGATCATAAAGAGCAATGCCCAAAGGTAAAAAGATTGTGGTTTCTTTGGACAGAACCGCCGCGCCGAAGGAAATGAGGGAGAAAAAATAAAGTGCAAATCGAGGGGCTATTTTTTGATTTGCCAAACAACCGCGTGCAAAAAGGTAAAGGGAGAGCAGTGAAAAGAATCCAGATAACCCATTACCTCTTCCCGAAAGATAGGTGACTGCTTCAACATGTATGGGGTGCAAAAGGAATAGTCCGGCTGTAACGAAACTGATCCTGTTGGCGGCACTGCGTCCCAGACTTGTGCCATGAAAGATCGTCATACGCGCCAGGAAAAAGGCAAGAACTCCGTTCAAAACATGAATCAAATTGTTTGTCAGGTGATAAACGAAAGGATCGTACCCGCCCAACTTTTGATTCAAAACAAAGGACAGATGAAATAAATGGCGATAGCGTATGGATGAAAATTGAAAAAACTCGTCGCCATGAATTTCGATATGACGGCGAATGACGTTGAAATCATCAAAGTTGAAAGGTGCCCGCCAGGTATTGGCGTAGGCCAAGGCCGTAAGGAAAAAAAGGAAGAGGAAAAGATTCCGAGTTTCTCTTGGAAAAAGGGATTCCCTTTTTTTATTCATTTACGAGTGTCTCTATCAATTAAGGGCATATTGAATAAAACCCTGAACGGAGAAATTCAAAAAAAATAACTTTTAAAACCAATGGTTTTTATTTTTTCGAATTTCAATAACCTGCATGTTTCAACGGTCTCAATAAAAATACTCTCAGCTAGTGCTGAGTATCTTTAGGAACAGGTGAGCAAACAAATTCATGAATTATCTATTTTTTAGAAATGCTCTTGGTCCGTATGATTTCCATTCGCCTCAAAAGCAGTACCAATCCCATAACCGTTACTCCGCAAAAGAAGAAATATTTGGGAACGAATTGAGGGATTAAATCAATATTATAAACAGGGATCAATGCCGTCAGATCGAAAAAAATACAAACTCCAAATAAGACGAATATGGCTTTGGTAGGGCCGAAACCCAGCTTTACCAGTCGATGATGGAAGTGATCTGCATCTTTCGCAAAGGGGCTAACACCTTTAAAAACCCGGCGAAAAAATGCGAAACTTGTATCGGTGATGGGAAGCAAAAGTGTGATGATAGGAATGAGGTAATAGATCTCGTCGGTATAACCTTGATTCAAGGGCAGGAGGGTAATGAGTGATACCAAAAACCCTAGAGGCAAGCTCCCTGTATCGCCCAGGATAATTTTTGCGGGCGGGAAATTGAACCAGGAAAACCCAAGAATACTCCCTCCTAAAGTCACTGCCAGGAAAGACGCTTCGGGAATTCCCCTTAGCAGATAGACAAATGCCAAGGTCAAACAGGCCAAAAAAATCGCACCGCTTGCAAGACCGTCGATGCCATCTATTAAGTTGACGGCATTGGTGATTCCAACGATCCACAACAGAGTCAAAAAAACGGAGAAATTATTCAGCTCGACAAGGTCCCCCACTCTCTCAATCTGAAATCCGGAGGCATACATAACAAAGGCAATGCCCGTCTGGATCGCAAACTTGAACTTGGGAGGAAGGTGAAAGATATCATCCAGCAGACCGAGCATCATCATCATACTCACACCCGTACTGATGGCTAAAAAAAGAATCAGGTTGTCCTTCTCAAGAATATTGAGAGCGTAAAGAATCCATAATACGCTGACAAATGAAAAGATAACGGCGATTCCGCCAAAGGGGTTCACATCTTTGCCAGTGAGGGCTTCTGCACGCTTAAAAAAATTACGGAAAAACAGGGCTCCCTCGGAAAGCTGAATCAGCATGAGAGTCAAAAAGAGCGACAGGGAGAAAGCGAGCGCGTAACCGATCAGGTAAACAGGCCCAGAAATTGGATGGGATGCAAAAGGCATTTAAGAAGACTTCCAAATAGTTCGGTAAATTTACTTGCAACAACACGAGCACTCGCCTCAAAGACGAAAAGTCAATACGGATAAATTATTCTTCTCCGTAAAGCCTTAAATCTTACCACCCGCCCTGTTAGCTTTAGATTGCCAGAGCAAACTCATGGGCCAAAAATTTTTCAGGAAAGACCCTTCAGAAAATTAACCGCCAACTGAGAAACGCAACGCAAGGTGACAAGGGCATCAACAAAACCCTGAATCACGAGATTGGCACCAGAATGCTTGCGATAATAATAACTCATGCCCTGGTGCCTTTTAACAATAATTCGCCAAGGAGATTTGCCCGAACTGGCTATTATCCGATGAAAAACAGTTGCATTGGGATGATAACAGACGCGATAACCCTTTTCAGCTATCATTTTGCACAAATCCACATCTTCATTGAAAAGAAAATAATTTTCATCAAACCCACCAGCAGAGTCAAACACCTGTATCGGCATCATCATACAGCATCCTGAAACCCAATCGACATCACGAGTCTCGGTATGATCATAATCCAGCATCAAATAGTGCCGGGTGAAACGATTGTTGGGAAACCATTTGGAAAGCAAAGAATATCTATTGAACAGCCCGGTCCAAATTGTGGGAAAACGTCGACAGGAAAATTGCAAACTGCCATCGGGATTCAAAACTTTTGGGGCGACCACACCGACATCCGGTTTTTCTTTCAAAAAATCCAATAGGATTTGCGCAGAATCGGGGGCCAAAATTGCATCGGGATTCAAAATGAGTAGGAACTCTCCTTGGGAAACAGCAACGGCTTGATTGTTCGCTTTGGAAAATCCTACATTGGTCTTGTTTGCAATAAGGATCACATCGGGGTATGACCGCAGAGTTTTATCCAAAGGCTTATCTTCAGGACTGTTGTTGACAACGATGGTCTCGCTTTCGATACCCTCAAGTCCTTCTTTGAGAGACCTAAGACATTCGTTCAACACCGCTCCGTGATTATAATTGACAATGATACAGGAAAGTTTCACTTTATAGGAGGACTCCAACTGAATCTGATAGGGGCGACATTAAAAACCTCTCCAAGCCTGATTGATCCTGGTATATTTTACTATCGGCTGTGGAGGATAAATTGATAAATTCAACCGATTCTGGTAAAACCTACACCTTACATATGAAGACTTTACTCTTCTGTATTCACAATCTGTTGAAATCAAGCAATCCCCTGTTTCTTAAAATCTGTGACCTTAATATCTGAATGATACGCCACAATAGCGCGTGTCGTCAAAGCACCTCCCCTAATCCCGACGCCAAACCCAAATCATTATGACCGAGAATAAGAAAGAAAACGAAATAGAAAACAATTCTCCTCAAGAGAAAACACCGTCCCACTTCATTCGTCATATCATTGATGAAGACAATCTATCGGGCAAATTTGGAGGCCGGGTCCACACACGCTTTCCACCCGAGCCCAATGGCTATCTGCACATCGGTCACGCCAAATCTATTTGTCTGAATTTTGGTCTGGCAAATGACTTGAATGGGACGTGTAACCTGCGTTTTGACGACACCAATCCTGCAAAGGAAGAAACGGCCTACGTCTCCGCAATCCAAAAGGATGTTCGCTGGCTTGGCTTTGAGTGGGGAGACAACCTTCATTATGCGTCGGATTACTTTGAGGAACTATACCAATTTGCAATTCAATTGATAAAAAAAGAAAAAGCTTACGTCGATGATTTGAGTCCCGATGAAATTCGCGAGCATCGAGGCACTTTGTCTGAGCCAGGCAAAGACAGCCCTTACCGCCAGCGCTCCGTTGAAGAAAATCTGGATCTCTTCGCCAAAATGCGTACCGGCGAGTTTGACGAAGGCAGTCGTTGCTTGCGGGCTAAAATTGACATGACTTCGGGCAATCTGAATATGCGTGACCCTGTAATGTATCGTATTGCAAAAAAAGAACATCATCGAACCGGGTCTGCCTGGAGCATTTACCCGATGTACGATTTCGCCCACGGTTTGTGCGACTCCATCGAAGGCATCACCCATTCTCTTTGCACCCTGGAATTTGAAGACCACCGGGTACTTTACGACTGGTTTCTGGAGCAACTGGGAGTTTTCCGATCCCAGCAAATCGAGTTTGCCCGTCTCAATTTGAATTACACTGTTCTGAGCAAGCGCAAACTGCTGACTCTGGTCCAAGAAGGCCATGTGGATGGCTGGGACGATCCTCGTTTACCAACGATATCCGGGCTGAGAAGAAGGGGATACACTCCCGAAGCGATTCGAGACTTTTGCAATAGAATCGGCGTCGCCAAAAGCGAAGGGGTTGTCGACGTCGCCCTTCTGGAACATTGCATACGCGAAGATTTGAATAAAAAAGCCCTGCGCGTCATGGCGGTTTTGAAACCTTTAAAAGTCGTCTTGACCAATTACCCTGAAGGTCAAGTCGAACAACTGAACGCTGAAAACAATCCCGAAGACCCGTCTGCGGGCACTAGGGAACTTCCTTTTTCTCGCGAATTGTATATCGAACAGGATGACTTCATGGAAGACCCGCCGAAAAAATTCTTTCGACTGGGACCGGGCAGAGAAGTGCGCCTCAAACACGCTTATATTATTAAATGCGAATCCATCGTAAAAGATCCTGATACGGGTGAAGTGACAGAGCTACACTGTAGCTACGATCCCGAAACCAAAAGCGGTTCTTCTCAAGAAGGACGAAAAGTCAAAGGAACTCTCCACTGGGTTTCTGCAGAGCATGCAGTCACGGCACATGTTCGTCTCTACGATCGTCTGTTCCTGAAAGAAAATCCCGCTGACGAAAAAGAGAGTCCCGATTTCACATCATGCCTCAATCCCGATTCAGTGGAAGAACTGACCGACTGCAAAGTCGAGTCCAGTCTATCCGATCCGAAAGTGGGAACCTATTACCAGTTTATGCGCTTGGGATATTTCTATCCCGATGAAAGTACGCAATCCGGGTCGCCCATTTTCAATCGCACCGTCACCCTGCGCGACGCCTGGGCTAAACTCGCTAAAAAAGGAAAATAAAGAGCACCTTCGGGAAATGGCTTTCATGCAATGGACCTAGAACAAATATTGCATGAAAGCTATAGCGCGTTAAATAAAAATGCTGAGACAGGTCAAACCACCATCGGCTTTTTCAAACTCACTCATGTCCAGTTCGATTATTTTGCGGAACAAATCTTCTTTTTGAATGATGGCTCTGACTTTCGGGTACCCGGCAGGTAAAATCAAAACATCCCCCACCCTTAAAACATTAGCCGCATAGCCATCCTCAGGCGAGATTTCTATCGAGCGGAATTTAGGGAAAAGTTCCGGGTCCACACAACTACGATCCACCAATAAGACATCTTCGCTCAAGCAGGAAACCGCACTTTTCAAATGCAGACCTTTTGTTACAGGAACGGCATGAACAGGGATGGGGCTGAGCTTGGCAAGTGCTTCGATAGCTTGTCTGTTCGTTCGCTTGGAGACACCTATAAAAATACTTTTCTCTGTGCGCAAAACATCGCCACCATCCATCTTGCAACCAGAGGGAAGCTCTATAACGGGACGCATCGTTTTTATTCGTTCCAGCACAGAAACCGCTTCGCTTTGGCGGGACAACTCTGTCATGGGACAGGCGATAGCAAACGCATCGAAGACCACGGAAACGTCTTCAACAAAAGGCCCATCCGGGCAATCGTCCAGCGGTGGCAAGTACTCTACAGACAGACCAATGCCTTCCAGAGCCTCTGCATAGGCAAGGTGTTGCTTGCAGGCGAGATCGAAGTCGATGGAATTCTTATCAGGATGCCCCGAAAGTGCCATCCTGAAACTTGGGCTGGGCTTTCGGACAAATACTTTGGCGACGGGCATAATAAATAATGAAAAACTGGCAGAGGTCCGACTTAAAAGAAATATGGATCAATCGAGAGTGCGGATGTTCATCAAACGGGCAAAGTAGAGCATGGTCATGTTCTTCCGTGCGGCTCTCAAAATTTTCATGGTCGCCTTATCAGGCTTGAGTCCCTTCTTAAGTCTTTCCGGCGGAGCAAAATAAACAATTCCATTTACGGTAAGGAAATCGTGCCGGTTGATACGCATGACCTTGCGCGTGTACTCTTTCGGATATTGATAGTACGCATCTAACTTAGGCAGGTAGGACTCGTCCATTTCATACAGGACACCCTCCATCATCCCCGTATTAGTCGGCGTAGGCTCAATATTGATTTGCCCCAAACCTTCGGGGGCCGATGGGTCGGAAGGAATTTTGTTGAAAGCGATTCTCCATGCCGACAAGGTAACATTCGATTTCGCAATATACTCAAAACCATGTTCTTTAAAATAAGCATCGTTTATCATTTCTCCGTAACCGAAGTAATGTATTATATCAGGCATTTATTTCTCCATAAGATTGGAATCGTTTCTGCAATTTCGCCACCCCCGAACTTCTGAATAAGGTTGATGGATGTCAGCCGAGTATGATAGCATGAAACATCCCTTCACTTGCAATACAACTATGATTTTCACGCGATGTGATCGTGAAGATATTGATCTGAATGGGTCAACATTTAATTTTTATATCAAAATTTCTGTTTTTATTGATTGCTCCCTTAGTGCCAATATTTCTGGCACACCAAATAGGATAAAAAATAGAAGCTATTAAAAACTTTCAAAGGAGTTTCCTCAATGGTATCTGAAAATGTTGTCGCTGTAACGGACGATAGTTTTGAATCTTCAATCGTCAATGGTGATAAGCCTTCTGTAATCGACTTCTGGGCAGAATGGTGCCAACCCTGTAAAATGCTTGCGCCTACGGTACAGGAATTGGCAAATGACTTTGAAGGGCAAGTATTGGTCGGCAAAGTCAATGTGGACGATAACCCTGACACCGCAACAAAATTCGGCATTCGTGGAATACCGACCCTTTTGTTCTTTAAAGGCGGTCAAGTGGTACACCAACTCGTTGGTGTAAAGTCCAAAGCTGAAATCAAAAAGGTGATCGACGAAAACCTTTTAGACTGATTCGCATAAATTAAGCCTTCCGAAGGGTTGTTTCAGCCCTCCGGAAGGCTTTTTTCGTTTCAGGACACACCAATGCTTTTCCCAATAAACCACCTCTCATAACCCAAAATATTTCATAATATTCGCTTTAAATTGAGTTAGGGCGACTGCAAAACCAGAGCGGTCATATCTCAAGTTGATCCAAACCCTATTCTTTGATAAAAGTGTAAAAACAGACCTGATTAAAATTTCTACAAGGTGAATTTCATAAGGTCTTCAGCAAGGAACAGCTCGCCGTCAAATTTGAATTGTGTGCGAATTTGCTCCAGATCACAAGGGGGATAAAAATGTGTGAGGCACAGTCGTTTGCATCCCGCCTCGCGCGCTAGTTGGCTTGCCAGATCGGGCGTTAAATGGCCCGGACATTTCATATCATTGGGGAAAGCGCATTCCAGAATCATCAAATCAACATTTTGTCCAAGCTCCACCATCGCCTGGCAATAGTCGGTATCTCCCGAAATGGCGAGCGTTGCGCCCTTTGAATTTGTAACGCGGTAACCGCGACTCATGGCGATGTGTTTTACTTTTTTTGAAAGAACTCGCAAACTACCGTAAGACTTTTCACTCTCGTCTTGCGTGATGATTTTGATGGCGTATTCTGTTGGTTGCAACCAACTGCCAAATACATTTATCATCTGCTTGAAAAAATCTTCGAATCCGGGGCCCGCAACAATTTCCAAATTTTCTGTACGCGGTTCGTTGTAATAGCGTGAACCAAACAAGAAGGGAATCAAATCGCAAATATGATCGGGGTGATTGTGAGTGAAAAAAATACGGTGAATCTGATGATAGTCGATTCCGCAATTCAGCAATTGCCGTAATGTCCCATATCCAAAATCGAACAGGGTATTGACACCCTCATCCTGTAATAAAATTCCAGAAGAACTTCTTGTCAGCGAAGGGACTGCGGTTCCCGATCCTAAAATAGTTACTTTCATGATAGAATTTCCACTTGTCCGTTGTTTCGTTCGACGGCGAATGATCGTTCAGGACAGTTCCTGACCTTTCTATTTTCCACCTCATTCTACCTTATAAATAAGAGCTCGATTCATGATTCTTGTCACCGGTTCTGCCGGATTCATAGGTTACCACCTGAGTAAAACCCTGCTAGAGCGAGGCGAAACTGTCGTCGGCATGGATAATATGAACGATTATTACGATGTCTCCTTAAAGCGCGACCGCTTGGCCCAGTTGGAGACTTTTGATAATTTTAGCTTTCGGCAATTGGACCTTTGCGATCTGGATGGCCTGACAGCTTTGTTCCGCGATTTCAAAATCACAAAAATCTGTCATTTAGCGGCGCAGGTGGGAGTGCGCTATTCCTTGATCAATCCCCATGCTTACCAAAAGTCAAACCTGGAAGGCTTTCTAAATATCATCGAGCAAGCGCGTCTCTCTCAGGTAGAAAATTTTGTATTCGCTTCCTCTTCATCTGTATACGGCAACAATAAAAAAATTCCTTTTTCAACAGATGATGTCTGTGACAAACCGATCTCGTTCTACGCCGCCAGCAAAAGATCCAACGAATTAACCGCTCATGTTTACAGTCATCTATACGGCTTAAAAACAACAGGTTTGAGATTCTTCACCGTTTATGGTCCGTGGGGACGCCCTGACATGGCACCCTTTATTTTTACCCGAAAGATTTTACGAGGGGAAACCATCGACGTATATGGACACGGCAAGATGAAGCGAAACTTCACCTATGTGGACGACATTGTACAAGGGGTCGTCCTATGCCTGGACCGGCCGACTCAATACGCAATTTATAATATAGGGAACGATCGCACGGAAGAACTGGAACATTTCATTTCCGTCGTAGAAGGACTGGCAGGCAAGCCAGCGGTTCGCAATGAGATGGACGCCCAACCTGGAGAAATGACGGAAACCTGGGCTGACATTGAACCGATCAAAAATGACTACGGCTATCACCCAACCACAAGGATCGAAGAGGGGATGAAAAACTTCATCGACTGGTACCGCGACTATTACAAATAAAAAAATAACTTCAGGAAATCCTAGCTAAAAACTTGCCATTGCTCACAGGACTTCTCAATGACCAACGCGAAGTCAGCTCATTTCCCCCGATGGCTCTATCACCCTGCTATTTAATTTCTTTGCAGATTTTTTTAGAAGGCGGGGTGGCTTGGCATTCTATCGTCTCAGTCATACCATTGGCGAGTCCACCGCAGGCAGTGCTCATGCCCGTCATTACAGTTTCCTCCATCTCCATGCCTTTGACCTTTTGACACTCTTCCAAACCTTTATACTGCATACAAATTTCACATTCATACTTACTCCCTCCCCAGATCAGGGAAACAGAAAGACCACAGACCAAAATCAAAAAGCCAATGGTCATGAGAGTTCCTTTTTTCATTTTTTTTCTCCCGCATTGTTTGCCGATTCTAAATCGGGAACATCTGAAACAAAATAATGCTTGCGATAAAATATCAGCTCTTCAAGCGATTCTCGAATGTCCACATCTGCCCGATGCTCACCGCTTTTTTTAGGGAACTGCGGTCCTTTAGGATGCCAACGTCGAATGAGCTCTTTGATAGAAGTGACATCAATGCTTCGATAATGCAGGTAAGCGTATAATTCCTTCATGTACTTTTCAAGGAACTTGCGATCCTGCCCCACCGAGTTGCCACAAAGGGGAACCACATTGGGCGGGCAAAATTCTTTGATCGTTTTCAGGGTTTGTCGCTCCGCCTCAGCCAGAGTAATGCAGGACTGACGCACACGCTCCACCAAGCCCGAAGCATTGTGATGCTTCGTGTTCCAGGCATCCATTTTACCCAGAATCACATTATCCTGGTTGATCGCGAGACTAGGGCCCTGAGAAAGTATATTGAGGTTTTTATCTGTGATGATCGTGGCAATTTCGATGATGACTTCTTTTTCAACATCCAGTCCCGTCATTTCCAGATCCATCCAGACCATATTATAGGAGGATTTTTTACCCATGCGCACCACTTCTCTGTTTGAATACACTAGAAGACGGCAAGCATTTTTCGAGGTTGTTATCGATTTTGCTCAATGATATCTCTTACTGTGGGGTTGTTCATGAGAGCTTGTATGTCAGGACTGCGGCCTAAAGTTTCAAGATCGCCCTGAGTGATAGCCTTCATGAGGTCGGGGTTTTTAAGAATATTTTGCATGGCCGCATTATTTTGCAATCCTTGAATTATTTCTACAGCATCAGGATTGCTCATCAAACGATTTTGGATTTTCTGCTGTTGTGATTGCAAATCGAGGCTTTGGCTTCGCGCCCCTTGCCCTACCGCAACACTGCCAGACCTGGGCGCAGAAAAGTTCTCTCTCTGAATCGAACGTACCGTGCTTGCAGAAAGGGAAACAGTTCCCAGACTCTCTGTTTCTACTCTATAAACACCATCGGAAAGCGATACAATTTTTCCGACAATGACACTCCCATCGTCCAATTCAATACGATTCGCATTTGCAGAAAATGCTATTTCCGTCATCACCAGACTTGCAAGAAAAACAAGAACAGCCCATGGGAAAAATTTCTTTTGCAAATTTATTTGTGTCATAAAACAGGCCTTCAACAAAAATTTCTCACTGCCAAGCAATGGCCTGTCATGCAGGAGACAATCGACGGAATTACAATTCACATCGTTATTCAAAATAAGAAACAAGTGTAACTTAATTTAAGCAAAATTTAAAATTAAAACCAGACACTCTAAAGCTCCAAGGAAAAACAGACTCAAGCTTCAATCGGCATAAAGCCATAACTTGGGCGGCTTACAGTCTTTCTATTTGCAGGATACCTTTTCCGGGAAAATTGAATAGGACCAGAAATTTCCCCAATTTTCCCATGTCAAAGTCTTGCCGATTCATACCTGCCGATCCCCGCGCTATGAATGTCGCTTATGCTTAGAAATTTCTGGAATTATCTGTTATAATTAGGCTTGTCTCGCCCGATTTGTGGAGATTGTTAAAACTAATCCCCACAAATCAGGGATTTCATGACAGATCGTATTCTTGGAAATAGTAAGAAAAAGCTGTTTGAGAGTGCCTTCATTCGAGAATCTACTCCAAGGCAACATGAAGTCCCTTATTGGATACGGTTCCTCATGTCCAAAAGCTACAAACGCTCTTATAATGGGTCACTCTTCATTCGGTGTTTTGCATCGTATGCACAGGCAATTGCCGAGAGTTCCCTAAAATCTTTTTAAGGCTCGCATATGTTGGTTTTAACGCGAAAAGTTGGCGAAAGCATAAAAATTAATGAAGATATTAAAATAACCGTTATAGAAGTAAAGGGTAAAAATATTCGCTTAGGTATTGAAGCCCCAAGTGCCACCAAAATTTACAGGGAAGAGGTTTTTCTTAGAATTCGTGAGGAAAATCAATCTGCCGCGACCTCTCCTAAGGTCGATTTCGGCAAAATCTCTCAACTGATTAACAAAAACTTGACTCCATGAAATTTGAAACCGCTCGTTTTGGTCTCATTGAGTACGATGAGGAAGACATTCTGCAATTCCCTGAAGGCTTGTACGGCTTCGAAGGAGAAAATCAGTTTGTGCTCATTCCTTTCGACCCAAACATAGATTGCCCATTGCAATGGATGCAATCCTTAACCACTCCGGGGCTGGCCTTTGTGGTCACCGATCCTCATCTGTACAAACCCGATTACCGCTGGGTGATGACTCCCGAAGAGGAGAAACAGATTGAGTGTTCTGAAAGCGATGAGTTGAAGGTGCTTGTCATTGTGACCTTGCCTGAGATTTTCACGAATATGACGGGAAATTTCGTCGCGCCATTGATGATCAATCCTCGCACTCAAAAAGCGCGTCAAGTGGTATTGACCACACAGGAATACGACACGCGTCACTTTTTACTTCCAGAAGAAGTACGCAACGCCGAAGCGATTGCAAACTGAGCAAAGACTTTAAGAACGACGGTTGGTTTAGTTTTTTTTTCTACACACCCACCAGACCGAGTGCCCCTCAAGACTACAAATTTCAGAAAGACCGCCTTGCACTTTTTATAGAGTTCTATCCACCGCTGGCTTCATCTGTCCCAAAGGCCATCAAGTATTTCTCGAACGCTTCGTAGCTACTGTTTGCATCAATATAAATATAACTTTCTCTTGCAGAGGAATTGAGGGCAAAGTTGACTCTGCGACGATTGTTACCATCGACAAACATCAACTCCGTCCAAGGCAAATCCGCGCGGAATTCTCTATTTTTTTTCAGGAACTTTATAAAGTTCTGAAACCCCTTCACACATAGATCAGCGTGCAAACCCTCCAGGTCGCAAACAATCCTTAATTTTGTGCTGTTATTTTTGGTATAACCTTCCAGTTTTTTGGCAAGCGATTGATCTGCTGTGATTTTTTTCCTGGCCGGTCGCCCGGAAAATGCTTTTACAATTTCCTCGGGAGGAAGATCAAAACCTACAGTCACATCAAAATCACCAAACATCATTGTATTGAAACGATCGATCTCCACTTCTCCCCAGTGTTGGGATTGCAAAACAGGATCGGTGCTTGCCTGAGCTAAATTTCCAGCCCCTTGCAGACACTCTTCATTAGAAAGACTCACATTGCAGAAGATTTTCACCACTCCCAATCGGGATCGGATGGTTTTCCCGTATCGTTCCTCCATCGCCGCGAACATTTTCCTCCGCGAACTCCAAATCTCATTCAAATCCGACTCCAAACGTTGACGCATGACCGCCGGGCTTTCCGAAAAACCAATAGACAAGGCATACGCATCCTTCAAACGCTTGGATTCAGCGGTCAAAACCACGCTTCTCCATTTTTTCAAATTCACATCTTTCAACGCCAGTGCTTCTGCAAGCCCTTCGTAACCGCGCAAACAATTCTCATTGGAGATTTGTTGATTGCAATACAAGCTGATACCACCCAACTTAGGGAGGATCGTTTTTTTCAGCGCAAAAATTTTATCAAGGAAATCGGATTGTTCTTCCGGAGATGGCCTTGCATTTAAAAATTCAGCAAGCGCTTTTGCAGACGCATCCCAGGGGATGTGGACGGTTTGGAATCCGCCTGTTCTTAAAAACCCCGAACCGACTCCAACGACGCGGTATGGGGAATCCTCCACTTGAGAAACGGCTTCCTCCAATGTCTTGACACTCTTTAGGCATTTTTGAATCAAATCAATTTCGCCCTGGTTGGAACCAATCTTATTTATGAATGGGAAGCACTCCAAGGTAGTCAACCCAAATCGTTTTTCCAACGACCGTTTTGTATTCAATAATTCATGAAAAATATTGGCATCAGACCCAGCCCCCAAAGAGGGCGAGGGAATGAGTAAGCCAAAAAAAGAACAAGATATTAAAAAAATCAAAAGTCTATGAAACATGGGATTCCCCAAAAAGATTTAAAGGCATCTCTATTGATTGAGCAATTCATTCAAAAGCAACTCACCATTCCCTATATTAAGAATGGCTCCTGGCCAAAAACAATTTTTCAAGGTTGCCCTACAATAAGGATTTGGCTTGCTTTCAGGTTGACCGAAACCAAAACAGATTTCAAGGCTTACTTTTGAGGCAGAATTGCTATGCCAACAGGGTCAACGACCAAGACTGACACCGATATCTTCAGCGCATTGCAGGAGTTGATTTTCTGGTGTGAGCCTGCGGACTCTTCCCGCCAACTCAGCTAGAGGAGTCAATTTAAGCTCGGGCGGGTGAAAAGATGTCATGAAACCAAATTTTCCATCTACCACGGCTCTGACCGCGAAGGCCCCGAGCCGTGTTCCAAGAATTCGATCAAAAGAATTTGGAGTGCCTCCACGTTGAGTATGCCCCAAGACGGTGCATCGCACTTCATGTGGAATTTTACCTTCAATTTCGCCTGCCAACCAATGCCCAATACCACCGAGTAGATCGGCACCTTGCAAACGATTCTCTGCTTTTTTTCGGACCTTGGCAGAACCTCCGATTTCGACAGCACCTTCCGCCACGACAATAACGGTGAAGGGATGACCACCGGCCTCTCTCTGCTCGATTTTATTGAGAACCACCTTCATGTCAAAAGGAATTTCGGGGAGTAAAATAATATGAGCACCACCAGAAATACCCGCTTCCAAAGCAATCCACCCCGCTGAACGCCCCATCACCTCAAGAATCATTACACGCTGATGGCTTTTCCCCGTCGTGTGCAAACGATCCAAAGCATCGCAGGCCACTTGCACAGCCGTTTGAAATCCGAAAGAATAATCGGTTCCAGCAAGATCATTGTCAATGGTTTTGGGGACACCGACCACTGGCAATCCCAACTGGTAAAATTTATAAGCGATTTCCAAAGTACCTTCACCACCAACGGCTATGAGTCCATCGAGTTCAAGTTGTGTAAAATTTTCTTTAGCCTGTTCCGACAAATCACGAATAACGATTTCGCCTGCGTCATCACGTTCTTTGTAGTGAAAAGGATCGCCTTTGTTAGAAGACCCCAGAAAGGTCCCGCCAAGAGTGAGAAGATCACAGGTGTTTTCAAGAGTCAATTCATGCCAACGATTGCAAACCAAGCCTTCAAAACCTTGTTCGAATCCTATTATTTTTGCATCATGATGAATCACCGCCGACCGGGTTACCGCCCTGAGAACAGCGTTCAAGCCAGAACAGTCGCCTCCCCCTGTAAGAATACCAATGCGTTTGATCGACATACCGTTTTATCACCTAAATAAAATAATTTTAAAAGCGTTCAGCGGGTTAAAATCAAGCCAGACGCATTAGAAGAATTCAACAAAACATTCTTGACTCCAAAATACCACTCTCTTTCCTGTATAGGTATCTTGAATTTGCTCATCCCGTTTTCAATGAACTGAACTGGATTCAAATTGCAGTCCATTGATCTTGCCCTGAATATATGGAGTAAAGTTAAGCTCCATATTTCTATCAAAGCTTACCCTACCCCTTCCCTACCTAAAAGCAATAAAAAAGCCCTAGTTTCCTAGGGCTTTCGGACTTCTTAGAACTTGATTTAATCAGTAAAAATATGGGGAATCTTCCCCCGCCCTTAAAAGCTTTCTTCTTCAAGCTCAGGCAGCGGATCCCCCTAAACGATTGGGATCACATCTTTAGATAGAAGTTTATTATTTTGAAGTATGACCCTTTAAAATTTTCGATCCAGTGATTTTAATATTTCCATGTGCATTTTTTTGAGCAGCTTTAAAATGATTTGTGGCAAGACCATGTTTGCCCAATTTATCCAAAGTCATTGCTTCGTTAAAATGATACTCACCGACACCCGAGTCATCTTTGGAAGCAATCTGAAAATGACTTAAAGCCTCATCAAAACGGCCTATATTGAAATTGGAAATGCCCAATGCATTTTCCATTCGTGCCATTTCTTTCAGACCCTCGCGTTTCGGAGCAGCCAAAGGAACCTCGGTAGTATTCACAATTTTAGGTTTCAAGGATAAAAGTTTGGCATGCAATTCCTCTCGCTCTTTATCAGGAACATCATACTTTTTCAACGAGACCATAATATGGTCAACAATGATGTAAAAATCTGTGTCTGTGATGCCCAAGCCGACATGGACAACCTCTAGAGGTCGATTGAGAACTCTACAAGGGCCTCCTGTTGTGAAACACATGAGATTTTTGTTTTTCTGCCGCAATCGATTCCTAGTATCCGTCCCCATCCCTAAAAAAAAATGTGAAATTCTTGGGTCCGCCCAAGATTTAGTAAGAAAATCGTCTATGACATTTGAGATGACGTCATACCCGCCCATTCGCACATACAAGGAGTTTTCATCTACCGATTTATAAGCTTTTTTCTCTTCTCCATTTACAAGACTGGGGACAACCAGAAAAAGCACCATCATTGTCGCAAGTATTGTATTCCAACCCATATTTGGTTTCATTACTATCCTTTTCACTATTTATATTGGTTATATTATAGAATATTTTCCAAATTCATTTATCCCCTTAAACGGGGATTTCCCATTGCCTTCAGATAGAGCAATTTCGAGACACCGCCTCTTTGAGCCTTATACTCAGTAAGATATTTCAGTAGTTACTAGAAGCTTAGCATTTCTTATGATTTTGGTCATTAGCAGCACCTTCTGAGTATCGCATACTTCTAGCATCAGGGTACCTGCATAATTGTCCCAATAAAAAACTGGATTCAATAGAACCACAATACTCCTTTTACAGGATCTCAAATAAATCAATACGATACAATTGCCATACAGTTTAGTTTCCTGTGGTTTCGCTTTGACTTCTTCTGAAATTTACTTGAATGCTGGAGCCGTATTTTGCTTCGTAAATTTCTGGCACTCCTTTCACCTTGGTTTGAAAAATTAAGATAAATTTTTCTGTAAAACTCCAAAAAGGTTTATAGTGAAATATATAGATCTGAACTCGAAAAAATCATTGGAACCCCTGACGAACGAAATATTTTCATGAGGGACATACGCCATTTTTTCAATGAATTGCAATAGAGTTGAGAAAAACTAAAAATTCACCGTCATCAGACTTTAAGTTTTGTTATATTAATAAAACAAATTAAAATATTCCATCCGCCGCATTTCTCTATCGTAAAGGATTTGAAGGGAGATTAGATAGGGTGGTTTTTATGGCAGTTACTTCAGGAGATTGAGATGTTTAAGTTCAGAGATATGACTATTGGGAGAAAAGTGGGTTTGGGTTTTGGCGTTATCACCCTGATCTTGATGGGAGTTGTCTTGCTCACTATTCAGCAAGTGAGAACCATGGAGATATTGACCAAAAGAGTTGTTAACCTTCGCACTCCCACGGCTCACGCCAGTCTTATGATGTTAAATGGCATCAACCATTCACTGGCTTCTATGCGAGGATGGATTCTTCTGGGTGATCCAAAATTCAAGGAAGAACGATCCATTGCATGGGAAGAGCAAATCAATCCATCTCTGAAACTAATGCATGAACTTGCACCTAAATGGACTGATCCAATAAATAAAACCCGCTTAAAATCTATTGAAGAAGAAATAAATATATTTAAATCAGACCAACAAAAGATTGAAGCCATAGCGCAAACCCCGGAAAACCTTCCAGCGCAAAAGATTCTATTTGATCAAGCGGAACCCTTGGAAAAATCCATTGTGGCTACCGTCTCCAAAATGATCAAACTGGAAATTAAAAACAACTTGGACCCTAAAAGTAAACGACTGATAGAAACTCTCGCTAATATAGAAACCACCGTCAGTCTGGCTTTGGAAAGGGCTGATGAGTTTTTGTTATCTGGTAAGGAAGAATTCAAAAAGGAATCCTTGGAAAGATGGCAACAAAATACTGGGCATATGCAAGCATTGAAGGGAAATCAAAACCACTTAAGTAAAGAGCAATTGAAAAATTTTGAATCTCTGCAAAGCGGACTCAATCAATTCGGCCCTTTGCTCGAAGAGATCATTCGCATTCGTTCGGGAGAAAAGTGGAACCGGGCCAATCATTGGGTGCAAACTGAAGCCTCTCCCATTGCATTTCGAATTAAAGAACTGCTGAATGAAATGACTTCAGCGCAGGAGACATTGCTGGAAAATGATGTGGCAGAAATTTCCAAAAGAACTCATTTTTTGATAGTTCTTCTGGTGGTATTGTTTGTTTCAGCGGCGTTGATCAGTGGCGTGTTAGGAGCAAACATCACTCGCTCAATCACCGAACCAATTCTGGATGTTTGTAGAGTTGCAGATGAACTCGCACATGGCAATTTCAAGAGTAAACGCCTGCCAGTTCACTCCCGTAATGAATTGGGCACCCTAAGCCATAGTTTCAACCAACTTTTGGACCGGTTGCGGGAAGAAAAGTCAAAAAATAAAGACTGACTTATCACAAAGATAGTTCCAGAATATGGGTAGAATCACTCATCTATAGATGT